>JBBRQL010000139.1:0-10831 GCA_038226425.1 Verrucomicrobiota bacterium | reverse complement strand
GCCGCTTTGGGTGCGCCGTGAACGCACCATCCGGTGGGTGCGTCCTCGTTGCCGAAGCTCGGCGGCAAGTTGCCGCCGAGAACGGCCAGGTTGGCCGTTCCACCCGGATCCAGCAGCATGGTTCCGGCTTAGATTCGCCAGTCAGCCGGGTTGCGGGGGCAGGCGAGACGCCTGCGCTACTTCGAGCTCCGGCTGCCTCGTCCTGGCTTGGATCCTGGAGTCTCTCTGAAAAGCCGGATGCCTGAGCAACCCGGAGGTTTTCTGACGATTCGTCGGGGGCGAGGAGCGCGGAGCACGACGACCGCCCGGTGACCCGGCCCGGTCCAGAGCATCCTGAAGGGATGCCGGCAACACCCAACCATGGACGGGTTGGGGGATCCTCCCATGGCGCTTTCCCTCGGGATGGCGATCCCGTGAGGCGGAGTTTTTCGTGGGGCTTCTGCGTTCGGATGCCCCGGCCAATGGATCCGGACATGGAAAAGCCCTTCCGTGCGGAAGGGCTTTTCGTCGGTGATGGCCCGGTCACTGCCGGCCGGCGATCCGTCGCCGAACGACCGCGAAGGCGACCAGCCCCGCCGCGAACATCGCAGCGTACTCCTCGGGCTCCGGGACCGCGGCGAAGTTGACCGTGAAGTTGTCCGCTCGCGACGTGCCGCCCGCTGTGACCGTGGCACCGTTCGCGCTGACCGTCCCGGCATCCGTCAGGCGGAAATAGACGGTGTCGAGGCCCACAAGACCGCCCGGGACCGAGCCCGTGTCGGCATTGAACGTGTAGAGGCTCTGCCGCCCGCCGCTGCTCCGCCAGTCGTTGCGAGCGTTCGGCGCCGGGGAGGCGACGACCGCGTTCTCCAAGACCGAGTAGGAGAAGAGCGTGGTGAACGACGTCCCGTCGGTGCTGTACTGGAGGCCGAAATCACGCGGGCCGGTGCCCGAACTCGTGTGGTCCCAGTTGATCTCCAGCCGGGCCGCTCCTCCCCCTCCCTGGGTAGAGACGGCGAACTGGAGATAGTCGCCCGCCGCCCACGTGTTGACCGAGATCGCGTTCGCCGAACCGTTACCGGGAGGCGTCAGCCAATCCGATGCCGCGGACGCGTGATGTCCGCGAGCGGTGCCGCTGCCGGCATCGGCGGAGAGAGGCCCGATATCGGTGGAGTTCGCCAAGTCGGCGGGAGGTGCCGTCTCGAACGTCCATTGTGCGATCTGTCCGTGGGCGACGATGGAGGCGGCGACGACAACGAGGGCGATGATTGGGGATCTTGGATTCATAGGTCCGACATTATTGGTTTTGGATTACCTGTGCTAAGCACACTGCCTAGCATGTATGCCGAATATCTATAAGGTGTCAGCGCCGCAAGCACAAAATCAGGGTGATGGAGGAATGGTCGCGAGCCGGCTTTCCGATTGAAAGCGTTCAGCACCCCTACGTTGAAGTCAGAGCCACCGAGGGGCGCCGCCGGTTGGTGAAGCGTCGCATGTCCGGCGACGACGCCCCGCCCGCCCGGACGGTTTCGATTTCAAGCTTTAGCCGAGCCTCCTTTTGCGAGACCTTCGGACCATGAAGCCGTTTCTCCTCGCCTGCCTCCTGCTGTGCCCTGCCCTCGCCGTCGTCGCCGAAGAGTACAAGCTCGGGCCCGATTCCCTCGAACGCGCACCGGGCGTGCCCAAGGGCCGGGTCGAGAAGTTCGCCTTCGCCGATTCGAAGGTCTTCCCCGAGACCACGCGCGATTGCTGGATCTACATCCCGTCGCAGTACGATGGCTCGAAGCCGGCCGCGCTCATGGTCTTCCAAGACGGCGGCGGCTACGTCGGCGAGACCGGCCAGCAGCGCGTCCCGGTCGTCTTCGACAACCTCATCGCCAAGGGCGAGATGCCGGTGACCATCGGCGTCTTCATCAACCCCGGCGTGCGCGGCACGAACATCAGCAACCGGAGCTTCGAGTACGACTCGCTCGGAGGCGCCTACGCGAAGTTCCTCACCGACGAGCTGCTGCCCTTCGCCGCGCAGAAGTTCTCCGTGAAGTTCACCGACGATCCCGACCTGCGGGCCATCTGCGGCATGAGCAGCGGCGCGATCTGCGCCTTCACCGTCGCGTGGGAACGGCCCGACCAGTTCCGCAAGGTCCTTTCGCAAATCGGCAGCTTCACCAACATCCGCGGCGGCAATGTCTATCCCTCGTGGATCCGCAAGACCGAGCGCAAGCCGGTCCGCGTCTTCCTGCAGGACGGCTCGAACGACCTGAACAACCTCCACGGCAACTGGCCGCTCGCGAACCAAGAGATGGCCAGCGCGCTGGCGTTCATGGGCTACGACTTCCAGTTCGTGCTCGGCACCGGCAGCCACAGCGGACAGCACGGCGGCACCATCCTGCCCGATTCCCTCCGCTGGCTCTGGCGCCCCGCACTGGCGTCGCTCCCGAAGCCGCTCACCAAGGACAACCTCGCCGGCGACGAGGCGCTCTCCAAGGTCTTCGCCGACGGCGGCAAGCCCGGCGACTGGGAGCTCGTCGGCGAAGGCTACGGCTTCACCGACGGCGCCTGCGGCGACGCCCAGGGCAACTTCTACTTCAGCGACCTGCCGAAGTCCTTGGTCTACCGCGTCGCCGTCGGCGAGACGAAGCCGGTCGCGTGGCTCGAAGGCGGACCGAAGATCAGCGGCCTGAAGTTCGGCCCCGACGGCAAGCTCTACGCCGCGACGCAGGGAATGGGCACGAACAACGCCAAGAAGATCATCGTCATCGATCCCGCCACCAAGGCCATCGAGACCGTCGCCACCGACGTGCAGCCGAACGATCTCATCGTGTCCAAGGCCGGCTGGATCTACTTCACCGACACCGGCGCCGGCCAGGTCGTGGGCGTGCCGATCACCGCGCGCAACTTGCCGCGGCCGCATCCGGTCGCCGGCGGCATCAACAAGCCCAACGGCATCGCCTTGAGCGCCGACCAGCGGATGCTCGTGGTCAGCGAATACGGCGGGACGAACGCCTGGAGTTTCCTGGTCGGGGGTGACGGCGGCCTGAAGGGCGGCGAGAAGAACATGGAGCTGCGCGCGCCCGCCGGGAAGAACGACAGCGGCGGCGACGGCATGACGACCGACGCGGCCGGCCGCTACTGGATCACCAGCCATCTCGGCATCCAGATGTTCGACGCCGGCGGCCGGATGGGCGGGATCGTGTCGCGTCCTCAGGACAAAGGCACGGTGAGCTGCGCCTTCGCCGGACCCGATCGCAGCTACCTCTACGTCTGCAACGCCGACAAGGTGTACCGCCGCAAGACGCTCACCAAAGCGGCGGACGTTCCCTGACACAAAATACCACGTGTCACCTATGGTTGACACTTTGATCCGGTGCGACCATTCTTCTTACGCCGATGTGGTTTGAAGTCGAGCAGGTCATCCTGACCAATGGGCGGAAGCCCTTCTTGGAATGGTTGGAATCGCTGGACGACAGGAAGACCAGGCTCGTCGTCGATGCGCGGATCGCGCGCCTGCGGGCGGGCAATCTGGGTGACCACAAACCGGTTGGCGAAGGTGTGTCCGAGCTCAGGATCGATCATGGACCTGGCTTTCGCGTTTACTTCGGACGTCGAGGACGTGAGGTGGTCATCCTGCTGGGCGGCGGCGATAAAGGGACGCAGAACCGTGACATCCGAAGGGCACAAGAACTATGGAGGCAATATGGGCATGACCACCGTCAGCTACCGTGACGACCTGCTGAAGCGGCTCGCAGACCCCGAGTACGCCGCGCTGTATCTCGAAGAGGTCATCGCCTCCGGCGACCACAAGGCGTTGATGATCGCGCTCAAGGACGTGGTGGATGCCCGCGGCGGTGTGGGTGCCCTCGCGGGCAAGGTCTCCCTCAAACGCCAGAGCCTCTACAAGGTGCTCTCGAAGCAGGGCAACCCGACGCTCGAGACGCTCGGCGAGATTCTCCGTCCGCTTGGGCTCCGGATCTCCGTGGCCGCGGTCTGAGCCGCTCACACTCCCGCCAGCCGCGCATCCGCGTCGCCGAAGCGGTCGAGCTTCACGCCCAGCTTGTCCATCAGCGACAGATACAGGCCGCAGACCTTCCGGTTCTCGTCGCCCTTGTCCACGTAGCTGAGCACGCGGCCGGTCTCCAGCGCGCCGCCCAGGCCGCCCACGGTCAGGACCGGCAGGCGGGTGCTGTCGTGCCGGTTGCCGGACCACATGTTGGAGAGCAGCAGGAGGCAGGAGTTGTCCAGCACCGTGCCCGAGCCCTCGGGCATCGCGTCGAGCCGGCCGGCGAGATAGGCGAGCTGGGAGCAATAGTAGCGGGTGATGCGCTCGTAGCCGTCCGTGAGGTCCTCGTGGGACGCGGAATGGTGCGACTTGCGGACGTCGAGGAAGGGATAGAACAGCCCGGAAAGATCGCGGCAGAGCAGCAGCGAGACGACGCGCGTCTTGTCGGTCTGGAAGGCGAGCGCGGTGATGTCGCACATCAGCCGCATGTGCTCGCGGATGTCCTCCGGCAGGCCGTTGTCCGGCCGCTTCATCATCACCACCGGCACGTCCTTGCCGCGCGCGTTCTCGACGGCCTTCGACTGGTCGCCGCGGGCGCGGTCGATGCGCTTTTCCACCTCGCGCACGCTGGTGAGGTACTCGTCGAGCTTCGCCTTGTCGCTGCCGCCGACCTTGCGGGACAGGCTCGCGGCATCGTCCTTCACGCGGTCGAGGATGCTCTGCGAACGGCGGCTGCCTCGGTTCTCGAACAAGCTGTCGAACGCCAGCGACGGGTACACCTCCATCGGCACCGGCGATTCCGCGCTCTGCCACGAGATGTGCGAGCTGTAGGCCATCGAGAAGTTCGATTCGTGGTAGCCGGTGATGGGCTGCTCGCAGCCGAGCACCATGCTGGGCTGGACGGAATCCTGGCCGATGCGGTTGGCCAGCACCTGGTCCATGCTGATGCCGCCCTTGAGCACGGCGCCCTTCAGCAGCGGGACGCCGGAGAGCAGGTTGCCGGTCTGGCCGGGATGGATGCCCACGCCGGTGGCCGACTTGTTGAAGAGGCCGTCGATGAAGTTCATCTTCGACTTCAGCTTCTCCATCGGCTGGAGGCTCTTGCCGAGCTCCATCGAGTCGCCGGCGCCCTTGGCCCACCAGTGGTTGCCGTTCACGCCGTTGCCCCAGAAGAGCGCGGCGAAGCGCTTCGGCATCGCGGTCGGCAGGTCGCCCGTCATCGGCTCGGCGCCCCAGACGGGCAGCGATTCCATCCACGGCAGCGCCATGGTCACGCCGACGCCTCGGAGGAAGGTGCGGCGGGAGAGGCGCAGCGCACGGGCCGCGGCTGAGGTGTCGTCTCGGGTTTTGCGCATGATGTCTTTATCGGTCCGCGAGGTCGCCGGGACCTCGCTTGTTCAGGAACTGCGGGCTGGTGACGAGGCTCTCCACGAGGCTGCCGAACTTGTGTCCATTAGCCGCCAGTTTGGAGCGCATGTCACGCACGGTGATCTCGTCGGACAAGATCAGGCTACGACCGAGCGCGTAGGCAAGAAGCTTGCGGCAGAGGTTGTCGAGGAAATCGCCTTGGCGATGCGCCCGGATGTAGGCCTGCAACCCGGTGACGCCGCTGCCTTCGCTGCCGCCGGGGAAGACGGCCCGGGTGTCCACCGGCCGGTCGCCGAGGTCTTTGGTCCGCAGCTCGCCGACCGGGCCGAACCCCTCGAAGACCAGTCCGAGCGAATCGAACCGCTCGTGGCAGCCCGCGCAGTTCGGGTCGGCGCGGTGCTTGGCCAACGTCTCGCGCAAGGTGAACTCGCCCATCTTCGTCTCGTCGGCCGGAAGCTCCGGGACGGCGGCGGGCGGCGGCGGGATGCGTTCGCCGAGCACGCGGCGGGCGACCCAGTTGCCGCGCTTCACCGGGCTGGTGCGGAGCCCGGGCGAGTTCGCGGTGAGGAAGACCGACATCGGCAACAACCCGCCGCGCCCTTGGCGCCGGACGTCATCCACCCGCACCCACTGGTTCGACGCCCCCTGCGGCACCCCGAACCCGTAGTGCTTCGCCAGCACCGGGACCACGAACGTATGGTCGCTCTCGATGAACTCGAGCACCGACCGGTCGGCGCGGACCACGTCGAGGATGTAGCGGACCGGCTCCTCGAACATCGCCTGCCGCAACGCGTCGTCGAAGGCCGGGAACCGCGCGCGATCGACAGCGTTGTGCTCCTCGAAGCGCCGGAAATCCAGCCAGTGCCCGCCAAACTCCACGGCCATCCCGCGGACCCGGTCGTCCTGGACCATCCGCCGCGCCTGCGCCGCCATCACCGCGGGACGATGCAGGTCGCCGGCCGCGGCGTGCGCGAGCAGTTCGTCGTCCGGCGCGCTCGCCCACAGGAAGTAGCTCAAGCGGCTGGCCAGCGCGTGGCCGGACAACGGCACCGATCCGGCCGGGATGCCTTTCTTCGTCGCCGCCGGCTTCGGTGAAACGCCGGCGCGCACGACGCCTCCTTGGCCCGCAGCTTCGGCAAGGTCCACTCGGTAGATGAAATTCGGCGACATCAGCACGCTCGCGATGCCATCGCGCACGGCGTCGTCGTGAGTCAGCCCGTCGCGCTCGCGCGAGGTGCGATAGAACGCGAGCAGCGACTCGCGCTCCTCCGGTGCGAGCGGACGGCGGTAGGCTTTTTGCGCGAAGCGGACGAGCGCCTCCAGGTGCCTGGGCTCGGCGTCGCGCTCCATCTGCTCGACGCGGCTGATGTTCCGCCACACGCGCTCGAAGTGGTCCTTGACTGCCGCCAACGCCTGCGCGCTCGCGCCGACGCGGACGGCCTTGTCGTAGTACAGTTCAGCGAGCTTCTTCACCTTGGCCTCGCTGGTGCAGTCCTTGTCCTCGGCGCGGGCGAAGTCGAACTCCGCCCCGCTCAGGAAGCGCGAATCGGTCCGCTCGAAATACACCGTGCTCTGGTGCATCCGCTGCGGCACCGACGCGATCATCTCGAACTCGTCCCAGAGGCGGTCCAGGTCGCGGCGCCCGGCGGCGTCCAGCACCATGTCGTACAACGGGCCGTCGTCGCGGAAATATCCGGTCTGGTTGTGGAGGCCGGCGCTGAGCAGGCGTCCGACGTTCCCGTTCGCGCGCTCCTCCTCGGGATCGATGAACGACCGCGCTCGCTCCTTGACGTAGAAGGCGTCGGGGAACAGCGCCGCGAACCTCGCAAAGGCCGCCTCGTGCTTCGCGCGCGCCGCCGGCTCCGACGGCACGGCGAGGTGCAGGTCGGCCTCGCGCTTCTTCTTCTTGCGGACCTTGACCGCGTTGTAGCTCTCCGCGTCGGCGCCTTTCTTCCCCGGCTCTAGGACCACACCGTCGATCTGCAGGAGCGCCGGGTCGTACGTCCGCCGGTTGGCGGCCCACTGACGATCCTTCCAGAGCACGAGCGCCTGTGCGCTCGGGTTCGTCTCGGGCACCGAGAGGTTCGGCACCTCGGGGCGGATCTTCTCGCGCAAGGCCGTGACATGGTCGCGGATCGCGTCGCAGGCCTGGCGCACGTCGGGGGCGGGTTTTCCTCGTTTCGGCTCTGGCAAGGCGCGCCACATCGACTGGACCTTTAGCATCGGGCCGACGTCTTCCTTCGCGTCCAAAGCGGCCCAGACCATCGAGAGGTAGCCGGGGCTGACCTTCGCGTTCGCGGCGGTCTCGGCCAACGTGGCGCGCGGCTTGCCGAGCGCCGCGCGATGCCGATGCCGCCACGCCGCGGCGAAGTAGCTCGCGAGGTCGGTCGGCTGACGCTGGTAGAAATCGACGATCCGCAGGATGCCGTACTTGTCGCGATCCGTATGGACCCTCATCGGATGGCTCGCGAAGGCGATCCCGTCCAGGTTCAGGACCGCGTGGTCTGCCACCATGCGGGCGGCGGCGAGATGCTTCTTCACCAGCGCGGGCGACATCGCCAGCGACTCGCCGGAATTGTCGAAGCCTTCCTGGTTGGCCGGATCGACGGGGAACTCTTTGGTCGGCCGCAGGTCCACGCCGGTGAGGTCGCGGATGGTGTTGTCGTGTTCGGCATTGCTCAGCCGACGCGCGAGCACGGGGCCGGGATCACCGGCATGCTTCTTCGCCTCGTGCATCCGCAGCTCCTGGATCCAAGCGACCACGGCCAGGTTCTGCGGGGAGGTCGGATGCTGCTTGGCCTTCTTCGGCGGCATGTCGCCGGTCTGGAGCTTGTCGAGGACGCTCTCCCAGCGCGCGGCATCCCGGACGACGTCCTCGACGCTGAGATACGGGCTGAGGTCGAAGTCGCCCTTCGGCTTCTCCTTGTCGTGGCATTCGAGGCAATAGCGGCCGAGGAACGGCCGGACCACGCCGTCGAACCGCCGCTCGAGATCGCGTTCGACCGCGCCGGCCGACGGCGCAGCCAAGGCAGCGATCGCGGCCCAGGACGCGGACAAGATCAGGACGGCGGTGCGAAAAATCATCGGGATCGACAGGACAAGCCGGAAGCCAGACGACGGCACCGGGAGGTTTCGTCACGATATTTCCCGGAGAAACCCGGAGAGTTCAAGCCGGCGGAACGGTCTGATCCCACCAACTCGTTCAACCCAGCGTGCCAGCGCGGCGATGCGACGAAGCATCGATCCCCTTTTCCGCAGTTTTCGCCGGTTGTGTTTCCAGACGCTTGGGGCCTACAAATGTCCGCCATGTTTCGCGCCATCAGCTCTGAGGAGTTCCCGCCTTTCGGGAAATTTCAGCTCAAGTTGCCTCCGGTCGATGACAAGCCAGACGACTTGGCGGAGGTTCACCTCTTCACCGGCGTCAATGGATCTGGAAAGACACGTATCTTATCAGTTCTAGCCGCCATATTGGGCGAACCCAAGTCACTTCGCATGCGCCTTAAGGGCTTGGAACGGTCAATTGGCTTCCGCGTGTCAGATGAGATTTCGCTACCTGTCACTGGAGCGGTATACTTAGCTGATGAATCAGGATTCGGGTTGCAACAGTTTGGACCAATCCAAAACTGGGCGGAAATGGTTCCGGCGTTCGCCTATAGCGGCGCTGCGTGGGTTTCCGACGCGAACATTGTCGCGATGACAGAAGTTGCTAAACCAACTCGTGTAGGGTGCCTTTCTTTTTCCCGCCCTCAAAACGAATCCAAAGCCCTTCTCCAATCGATCGCGAACCTGAAGCTTCAAGCAGCGATGGATTCGATGAGCGCACAAGCCCATCTCCAAAACGGCAAATCTTCCCACGCTACTCGATTGGTTCGAGCCATCGAGGCGACGGTAGCGGAGATAACCGGCAGGGCATTTGCATTCCAGATGACCAGCTATCCCAAGCCCGCCTTGGAGGTGTCATGGGGAGCCGGAAGGTTACCCATTGATCTTCTTCCTGATGGGTTACGTTCCATCATAGGTTGGCTGGTGCATGCAGTCGTCATGTTGGATTCTTGGACACAAGGAAAAGGCGACCCGAACGAGACGGAGGTCGTTTTCTTGCTCGATGAGATCGAGGGCCACCTGCACCCAGCGTGGCAGAGGCGCATCTTGCCGGCCTTCCAGCGGCTGTTCCCGAAAGCCCAGATCTTCGTTGCAACCCATTCACCATTCGTCATCGCATCTCTGAACCATGGGTGGATCCATCAACTGTGCGTTGGGGATGAGGGAGTGGTGACCAACAAGGCCCCCATCCAGGCCAGCAAGGGAGACAGTTACGTGTCTGTCGTAGAGGACATCATGGGCGTCCACGAATGGTACGACCCGGAGACAGAGCAACTCCTGACCGATTTTCGCGCGAAGCGCGACGCTGCTTACAAAGGCGATGACGCGGCCAAGACCGCGGCGAGACACCTTGCGGATCTCATCGGTGGCCGCAGCCTAGAACTCGGCTACATGATGGGGCGTGAACTCAGCCAGATGGACCGTCAGTTAACCAAAACAGCCCAAACTCGATGAGAAGGTTCAATCGGTTGCCGGAGCCGGAATTCCTGCGACATGTCTGGGAAATCTGGGGTGAAGAATGGGAGACGCGGAAGGCGAACAACCCAAAGGCGTCTTTCTCTTGGCGGCAAGTCGACGGAGACCCGGTGAACCACAAGCTCTTGCCCGAACTCAAGGCACAGACCCAAGATCACTGTTCGTTCTGCGACAATTATCCGGTCAGCCCGCCATCGCTCGACACCATCGAGCATTTCCGGCCCAAATCGAAGTACCCGCGTGAGGCCTATCGGTGGACCAACTTGTATTACTGCTGCAACACTTGCCAGTTGAAGAACGACGACTTCGACGAGGCTGCGCTTAGGCCGGATGCTGACGATTACGAGTTCGACCGGTATTTTCGTTGGGATTTCACGCGAGGAACCTTGGAAGTCAACGACCAGACTACTCCCAATAATCAGCACCGGGCTGAAGTGACCCGCGCACTCTACCGGTTGAACGTCGGTCACCCTCATCTGCGCCGGAGAGAGCAGTTGATGCGTGCTGGATCGAAGGAGCTACCGCTTGACCAGTTCGCCTATCGCGACTTCCTCGAGTAACCGCCGGACCGCGTCGTCCTACTTCGTCGCCTTGGGCTTGGTCGATTCGTCGATCAGGGCGCGATAGTGCTTCGCGACCCAGTTGCCCCACGGGTTCCAGCCGAGCGACTGGTCGATGAGCGCGCTGGCCTCATTGGTGCGGCCGCGGGTCAGGAAATTCCAGGCGACGTAGTTGGCGAGTTCCGGGTCGTTCGGTCCGAGCTTCAGGGCGGCCTCGAAATCGACGGCGGCGGCGTTGGTGTCGCCCACCCAGTAGCGCGTGCGCGCCAACGTGAGCCGGGCCCGGGCGTCGTGAGGGTTCAGCACGACCGCGCGATCAAGCCACTGGAGCGACGCATTGCCGAGCGTC
>JBBRQL010000138.1:0-10975 GCA_038226425.1 Verrucomicrobiota bacterium | reverse complement strand
GCAAGGCGCCCTTCCGGATCGGCGACGCGGGCGAGGTCTTCGCGACGAGCCCCGGCGCGGGAGCTTTGAGCGTGCGGTTCGGCCGGCATGAAGCCGTGGTGCCGGTGACCATCGACGGCGATCCAGACGCGCCCGGGACGATGGCGTCGGGGTCGCGTCCGCCGAGTTTCGTGCGCGACGTGTTGCCGGCGCTGAGCCAGGCCGGTTGCTCCGCGGGATCCTGCCATGCGAAGCCGGACGGGCAGAACGGCTTCAAGCTCTCGGTCTTCTCCTACGATCCGAAGGCGGACCACGCGGAGATCGTGAAGGACGTCCGCGGTCGCCGGGTCTTCCCCGCCGCTCCCGACGAGAGCCTGCTGCTGCTCAAACCACTCGGCGTCGTGCCGCACGAGGGCGGGCAACGCTTCGCGCGCGGATCGGAGACGCACCAGCTGCTCGCGCGCTGGATCCGCGACGGCATGACCTACGCGGCCACCAACGAGCCGGTGCTCCGCGGCGTGACGGCTTTCCCGAAAGAACGCCGCTACCGCAAGGGCGCGACGCAGCGGCTCCTGGTGACGGCGCACTATTCGGACGGCTCGGAGCGCGACGTGACGCGGCTGGCGTCCTTCGACTCGAACGACAAGGAGATCGCCAAGGTGGATGAACGCGGGCGCATCGCCATCGGCACGCTCACCGGCCAAGGCGTCGTGGTCGCGCGCTACATGGGCTTCGTCGGCGATTCGCAGGTCCTCGTGCCCGCGGAGCATCTCTTGCCGGTCGAGAGGTACGCCGGCTTGCCGCGGGAGAACTTCATCGACGAGCTCGCCTACGCGCGGTTCCAGCGTCTCGGCCTGTTCCCGTCCGACCTCTGCACCGACGCAGAGTTCCTGCGCCGCGCGAAGCTCGACGCGATCGGGCTCATGCCGACGCCGGAGGAGGTCCGCGCCTTCCTCGCCGCCCCGTCGCCCGACAAGCGGAAGAAGTTCATCGCGCAGGTGCTCGACGACCCGGCCTACGCAGATTTTTGGGCGAACAAATGGGCGGACCTGCTTCGGCCGAACCCCGACCGAGTGGGCGTGAAGAGCGTCTTCACCCTCGACCGGTGGCTGCGCGTCCGCTTCCAGGAGAACCAGCCGTACGACCAGTTCGTGCGCGAGATCCTGCTGGCCGAGGGCTCGAACCATCGCGACGGACCGGCGGTCATCTACCGCGACCGCCGCGAACCGCCGGAGCTGACCACGATGTTCAGCCAGCTCTTCCTCGGCACGCGGCTCGAGTGCGCCAAGTGCCACCATCATCCGAACGAGAAGTGGAGCCAGGACGACTTCTACCAGCTCGCCGCCTACTTCGGTCCGCTGAAGCAGAAAGGCGCCGGACTCTCGCCGCCGATCTCCGCCGGCACCGAGACGTTCTTCTTCGCCCCCGGCGGCAGCGTGAAGCATCCCGTCACCGGCGAGGTGATGTCGCCGCGTCCGCCGGACGGACCGGCCACCGCGGCCGGCACCGGTGATCCGCGTCGCGCGCTCGCGGATTGGCTGACCGCACCGGGCAACCCGTTCTTCGCGCGGGCCGCGGTCAACCGCGTCTGGGCGAACTTCTTCGGCCGCGGCCTGGTGCATCCGGTGGACGACTTCCGCGTCTCGAACCCGTGCGTGGACCCGGCGTTGCTCGACGCGCTGGCCGCCGATCTCGTCGCGCACGGTCACGACCTCAAGCACCTCATCCGGACAATCCTCTCGTCGCACCTGTACCAGCTCAGCTCCACGCCCAACGAGACGAACCTCACCGACACGCGCAACTTCTCCCGCGCCTACCGCCGCCGGCTCCCGGCCGAGGTGCTACACGACGCGGTGGACGACGCGACCGGCGTGCGCGACACCTTCGCCGCGTTGCCGGCCGGCGGACGCGCCACGCAGGTCTGGAGCTACAAGATCGAGTCGCGGTTCATGGACGCCTTCGGGCGTCCGAACTCGAGCAGCGATTGTCCCTGCGAGCGCGACATGCAGCTCAGCGTCGTCCAGTCGCTGCACCTGATGAACTCGAAGAACCTCCAGGCGAAGCTGTCCGACCCGACCGGCCGGATCCACAAGCTCGCCGCGGGCGACCAGCCACCGGCCAGCGTCGCGGAGGAGCTTTATCTGCTGACGCTGGGGCGCCCGCCCACCGCGCCCGAGCTGGAACGGAGCACCGCGGCCTTCTCCGCCCAAGGCGCGACGCGGACGACCGCGACCGAGGACATCTTCTGGGCGCTGGTGAACTCGCCGGAGTTCATCCTCAACCATTGAATCGGAAGCGCCCGTGACGACGTCAGCTTCCCCAACGATGGCTTCACAAGGCGACCGCAACGGAGATAACGTCCCGCCAGCACCATGACCGGTCTCACCCATGCCTGCGGCGGCATGCCGCGCCGGGATTTCCTCCAGCTCGGCCTCGGCGGCCTGCTCGGTCTCGGTTTCACCGACGTGCTGCGGATGCGCGCGCAGGCCGCCACCGCGGCCGGCGCTTCTCCGCTGACGGCAAAAGCCGGCGCGAAACCGGTCAACTGCATCCTCATCTGGCTCGACGGCGGACCGTCGCACTACGAGACCTTCGACCCGAAGCCCGACGCGCCGTCGGAGATCCGCGGCGACTTCAAGACCATCGGCACATCGGTGCCGGGCATCCGCTTCAGCGAGGCGGTACCCGAGCTGGCCAAGGCGGCCGACAAGTTCACGGTCATCCGCTCGATCTGCCACAAGGACCCGAACCACGGCGGCGGCAACCACTACATGATGACCGGCGCGCCCACACCGGTGCCGGTGGCCTGCGGCGCGTTCGTCACCTTCCATCCGTCGTTCGGATCGGTCGTTTCGTGGCAGCGCGGCCAGCACGAGGGCCTGCCGCCCTACGTCTCGATGCCGTCGGTGACGCGCAGCGGCGGACCGAACTTCCTCGGCGGAAAGCACGCGCCGTTCGTCATCGACGGCGGGCCGAACTCGGCGGGTTTCAAGGTGCGCGATGTCGTCCTCCCCGGCGAGATCAGCGAAGGCCGCGCCGCCACGCGACGGGAGCTGCGCACGGCTCTCGACGGCATGCGCCGCTACGCCGACAAGCTGGCCGACGATCCGGCGGTGACCTTCGACGAGTATCTCCAGCAGGGCGTCCAGCTCGTGATGTCGCCCAAGGCGCAGGCCGCCTTCGACCTGGCGCGCGAGGACGAGAAGGTCCGCGATTCCTATGGCCGCAACGATTTCGGCCAACGGCTCCTGATGGCGCGCCGGCTCGTCGAGGTCGGCGTCTCGTGGGTGACGGTCAACCACGGCGGCTGGGACCACCACACGAAGCTGTTCGAGGCCTACAAGGGCGATCACGTGAAGAGCATGGACCGCGGTGTCGCAGCGTTGATCTCAGACCTCGACCAGCGCGGCCTGCTCGATTCCACGCTGGTGGTGCTGCTCGGCGAGTTCGGCCGCACGCCCAAGGTGAACAAGGACGCCGGCCGCGACCACTGGCCGCACGCCATGTCTGTGCTCATGGCCGGTGCGGGCTGCCCGCGCGGCGCGGTCATCGGCGCTACGGATGCCAAAGGCTACGCCGCGGCGGAGAACGTCTACCGGCCGGAGGATTTCGCGACCTCGCTCTACACCAAGATGGGCATCGATCCGGCGCAGACGCTGCACACGAACACCGGCCGGCCGGTCCAGCTCGTGAACAACGGCCGGCGGATCAAGGAGCTGTTCACCTAGCGCCGGGAACCCGTTGCGACCTGTGCGACCCCACGGATCCCAGAGCGAGGCCCGGAGCGCCGGCCTGCTGGCCTGCCGGCTCATCGGCCTGCTCTTCTCCTTCGCCGCGCACGCTGCCGCGCCGGTGCTCGACACGCTCTTCCCCGCGGCCGTGCAGCTCGGCACCACCAACACGGTCGTCGCCGTCGGCAAGGCGGAACCTTGGCCGCCAAAAGTCTGGGTCGACGCCCCCGACATCCGCTTCGAGCCGACGACGAACATCGGCACGTTCTCCGTCGTCGTCGCATCCGACGCGTCGGTCGGTCCGCACTTGGTGCGCGTCTTCAACGACGACGGCGCGAGCGCCCCTCGTTTCCTCATCGTTGCGCGCGAGCCGCAGACCGCCGAGGTCGAGCCGGACGACGACTTCACCCGACCGCAGGCGATCGCGGCGCTCCCCGCTTCCGTCAACGGCCGCCTGGAGAAGAGCGGTGACGTCGATTCGTTCGCCGTGGAGCTCGCGGCCGGAAAGACCTTGGTCGCATCGGTCGAGGCCTACACCTTGATGTCGCCGCTCGACGCCGCGCTGCGGCTCGTCGATCCGCGCGGTGTCGTGCTGGCGATGGAGCACGACGACGGTCGCACTTTCGATCCGCTGCTCACGTGGACCGCCAGGTCCGCCGGCCGCCACATCGTGCAGGTCTTCGGCTTCGCCTATCCCGCGGAATCCGAGGTGCGCTTCACCGGCAACCCCAAGTGCGTTTACCGGCTGCATCTCTCGGGCGGACCGGTCGTGAGCCACACCGTCCCGCTCGGCGTCCGGCGCGGAGTCCGGACGCCGCTCCGGGCCTTCGGCTGGAACCTGGGCAAGTACGCGGACCGCGAGGTCTTGTCCGACGCGGTCCCGGCCACGTCGGACGCGGCCTGGACCGAGTTCCTTTGGCCCGGGACCGAGCGCGCGATCGTGCTGCCCGTCGGCGACGGACCGGAATCGGTCGAGTCCGAGCCGAACGGCACCGCCGCCCAAGCGAACCGCATCGAAGTGCCGGGCGCGGTCACCGGCCGCATCGCCGAGGCGGGCGACGAAGACCGCTTCGTCTTCAAGGCGAAGAAGGACGAGAAGCTGTCGCTGCAAGTGCGTTCGGCGTCGTTCGGTTTCCCGCTCGACGCCTGGCTGAAGGTCGAGGACATGGCCGGCAAGGAGCTTGCCAAGAACGACGACAGCGCCGGTGCCGATCCGGGCCTCGTCTGGTCCGCGCCGGCGGACGGCGAGTTCGTGCTCGCGGTCGGCAACCTGGTCCACCGCGGCGGACCGGACCACTTGTACCGCCTGAGCCTCACGCGTCCGGTCGCTTCGATGAAGGCCACCGTCGCGGCGGACGGGTTCGTCGTGGAACCGGGCAAGACCAACGAGGTCAAGGTCTCCATCGCGCGCCAGCACGGGTTCGCGGCGAAGCTCGTCGTGTCGGTGAAAGGCCTGCCGGACAGCGTGAAGAGCGCGCCGGTAGAGGTCGCCGAAACCGGCACCGAAGCGCTGCTGCGCTGGATCGCGGCCGCCGATGCGAAGCCGTCCGGCGGCCCCGTGGAGATCGTGCTCACCGAGATCGGATCGGGTCGCGAGCACCGCGCCGCCTACGAGCTCGCCACGACCGGCGAGAACAACGGCGTGCCGCAAGGATTCAAGCAGCTCGTCATCGCGTCGACCGACAAGCTCTGGCTGACCGTGCCGCCGCCGCCGGCTCCTAAGCCGGACGCGAAATCGGAGGTGAAGAAATGAGCCCGCAACCCGAGAGGGCGTATGCGACGCCTTCCTGCTCGCACCGGCCCTTCCCATGGACCGTTCGTTCTCCGCGAGGTTTTGCGGCGCGGCGGCGCGGCGGCGTGGAGCTGCCGCTTACGGACGGAGATGGCCGCGAAAGAACGCAGAGAGCACAAAAGAAGGACGGCATGACCCCGGTCCCTTTGATTTCTTTGCGTTCTTTCGCGGCCAACACCGAAAGCGGCGGCGAGCCACACGCAGTCCAAGATGCTGGCGCGGCAGGAGCGCGGGCGGCTCGCCCGCGCGGATTCCGCGGCGGCAAACTACACGCGGGCGAGCCGCCCGCGCTCCTGTCCGGCGCAAACGTGGTGGAACGATTCTTGTCCGCTTTGCGCAGCCTTTCATCGGACGCTCTTCGCAGCATCGAGCCTTCATGATCATCCCGTCCCACAGGTCCCTTGCCAAGGCGGCCCGCCATCTGATTGCCCGGGCTTGGACCTCGTCGTTCGTCGCGGCGACGCTGGCGATCGGCGCGGAGGTGGCACCGCTTCCTCCCGCCGCGGGGCGGACGGTCGATTTCGCCCACGATATCCAGCCGGTCCTCGCGAAGTCCTGCATCTCCTGCCACGGCCCGGAGAAGCAGAAGGGAAGCTACCGGCTCGATTCCCGCGCCGCGGCGATCAAGGGCGGCGAGACCTACGATCCGGCGATCAAGCCCGGCGATAGCGCCGGCAGCCCGTTGATCCGGTTGGTCGCCGGCCTCGTGCCCGACGAGAAGAGGCCCGCGAAAGGCGATCCGTTGACCGCCGAGCAAATCGGACTCCTGCGCGCCTGGATCGACCAAGGCGCCGTGTGGACGGAAGACGCCCGGGCGGATGCGGACCCGATCCTGTCGCACTGGGCGTTTCGGCCGGTCGTGCGGCCGCCGGTGCCGGGTGCCGGTGGGGCAGTGGTCAGTGGGTCAGACGTCAGTGAAAGCCGGAGGTCCGTTGCTGGCTGGATTAAGGCCGTACCATCGAATCCGATCGACTCCTTCATCGCGGCGAAGCTCGCGGAGAACGGGCTCACGTTGTCGCCCGAGGCCGACCGCGTGACGCTCATCCGGCGCTTGTTCCTCGTGATGCTCGGCATGCCGCCGTCGCCGGACGACGTCGCCGCTTTCGTCGGCGACCCGGAACCGCTGGCCTTCGAGCGGCTCGTGGACAAGGCGCTGGCGGACCCGCGCTACGGCGAACGCTGGGGCCGGCATTGGCTCGATGTCGTCCGGTTCGCGGAGAGCAACGGCTTCGAGACCAACCGTGAACGTCCGAACGGTTGGCGTTTTCGCGACTACGTCATCACCGCGTTCAATTCCGACAAGCCGTACGACCAGTTCATCCGCGAGCAGATCGCCGGCGATGCGCTGGACGCCGATATCGCGACGGGATTCCTCGTGGGCGGTCCGGTCGACATCGTGGGCAGCCCGGATGTCGTGCTGACGTCGCAGCAGCGCGCCGACGAGCTCGACGACATGGTCGGCACCACCGGCACGGCCTTCCTCGGTCTCACGCTCGGATGCGCCCGGTGCCATTCGCACAAGTTCGATCCCGTCTCCCACCGTGAATACCACGCGATGACGGCGGTGTTCGCCGGTGTGAAGCACGGCGAGCGCGCCCTGCCTCTCCCGGCCGACCGGCAGGTGGCGGTCGCCGATGCCGACGCGCGCATCGTCGACCTGGAACGGCGGCTGGCCCCGTTTATCGCGAGACCCGCGGCCGACGGAGCCGGCGGCAAGTTGCGTCCCGCGGTCGATCCGGTGAGGAATGAGGACGCCTTCGCTCCGATCGAGACGCGTGCGCTCCGATTCACCATCCTCGCCACCTCGGGCGGCGAGCCCTGCATCGACGAGCTGGAGATCTGGTCCGACGACCGCAACGTCGCCCTCGCCTCCGCCGGGACGAAAGCCAGCGCTTCCGGGACGTTGCCCGGATACGAGATCCACAAGCTCGAGCACATCAACGACGGCCGCGCCGGCAACAGCCGATCGTGGATCTCCAGCGAGGCCGGACGCGGCTGGATCCGGCTCGACCTCGCGAAGCCCGAACGCATCGACCGCGTGGTCTGGGGCCGCGACCGCGATGGCGGTTTCAAGGACCGTCTCGCCACCCGCTACCGCATCGAGGTCCTCACCGGGGAAGATACCTGGAAAGCCGTCGCCAGCTCCGAGGACCGCGCCAAGGCCAAGGGTTCGCCGTCCAAGCCGGCCGCGCCGGTGTACGTCTTCGACATGCTGCCAGCCGCAGAGGCCGCCCAGTCGAAGCAGTGGTCGGCGGAACTGGATTCCGCGCGGAAGGAACGGGCCGGAGCGGCGAAGGCGGCGATGGTCTATTCCGGCAACTTCACGCAGCCCGGGCCGACGTTCCGCTTCCATCGCGGCGACCCGATGCAGAAGCGCGAACCGGTGCCGCCCGGCACCTTGGCCATCTTCCGCCCGCTCACCTTGTCGACGAACGCTCCCGAGCAGGAACGCCGCGTCCGGCTCGCCGATTGGATCGCCAGCCCCGAGAACCCGCTGACCGCCCGGGTGCTGGCGAACCGCGTCTGGCAACACCAGTTCGGCGCGGGGCTGGTGACCACGCCGAACGACTTCGGCAAGAACGGCGCCCGCCCGAGCCATCCCGAGCTGCTCGATTGGCTGGCCAGCGAGCTTGTGACGCCTTCGACCGCCTCGCCGCGTCCGTGGAGCATCAAGCATCTCCAGCGCCTCATCCTCACCTCCGCGACGTGGCGCCAATCCAGCGGCCCGCTCGAATCAGCCCGCAAGGTCGATGCGACCAGCCGGTTGCTCTGGCGCTTCCCGCCGCGCCGGATCGAGGCCGAGGGCATCCGCGACAGCATCCTCGCAGTCAGCGGCAACCTCGACCGCGCCGCCGGCGGCCCCAGCTTCTTCCTGCACGATGTCGATCGCGAGAACGTGTACCACTACCATCCGAAGGAGGAGTTCACGCCCGCCGAGACGCGCCGGATGGTCTACGCCTTCAAGGTGCGCATGGAGCAGGACGGCATCTTCGGCGCGTTCGATTGTCCCGACGGCAGCCTGGTGACGCCCAAGCGCAGCATGTCCACCACGCCGTTGCAGGCGCTGAACCTCTTCAACAGCCGCTTCATGCTCCAGCAATCGGAGATCTTCGCCGCGCGCTTGCGGAAGGAGGCCGGCGACGATGCCCGCGCGCAGGTCCGGACCGCGTGGCAGCTCGCCTTCAACCGCGCGCCCGCTCCGGGCGAACTGGAGGCGGCATCTGGATTCGCCCAAGCCGAGGGCCTGCCCGCGCTCTGCCGCGCCGTCCTCAACGCCAACGAGTTCCTCTTCATCCCATGAGCGCGCCCGCCGATCCCCGCCACAGCCCGCTGCTCGACCGCCGCCGCTTCTTCGCCGACACCGACATCGGCCTCGGAGCCATCGCGCTCACCCATCTGCTCGGCCGCCAAGGCCTGCTCGCCGCCAATGTCTCGGGCAAGGAGACCATCCGCCCCGTCATCCCGCCCGGCCAGCCCTATGCGCCGCGCACGTCGCACTTCACCGCCCGCGCCAAGAACGTCCTGGTCATCTTCTGCAGCGGCGCGTGCAGCCAGCTCGACACCTTCGACCACAAGCCCGAGCTCATCCGCCGCCACGGCCAGCCGATGCCGGGCAGCGACAAGCTCATCACCTTCCAGGGCGAGCAAGGCGCCCTCGCCAAGAGCCCGTGGGAGTTCAAGCCGCGCGGCAAGAGCGGCAAGATGATCTCCGAGCTCGTGCCCCACATCGGCGCGCTGGCGGACGACCTCTGCTTCATCCACTCGATGCAGGGGAAGACCAACACGCACGGCCCCGGCGAGAACTTCATGTCCACCGGCAACACGCTGGACGGCTTTCCCAGCCTCGGCGCCTGGGTGACCTACGCCCTCGGCAGCGAGGACCAGAGCCTGCCGGCCTACGTCGCCATCCCCGACCCGCGCGGCAAACCGCAGAACAGCGTGAACAACTGGGCGCCCGGCTTCCTGCCGGCGGCGTTCCAGGGCACCGAGTTCAACGCCACGCATCCTATCCGCAACCTCGCCCGACCCGGCTCGGTCCCCGCCGGATCGGACGCCGCCACGCGCCGCTTCCTGCGCGAGCTGAACGAGCGCCACGCCGAGCGGTTCCCCGGCGACACCGGGCTCGCCGCGCGCATCGCCAGCTACGAGCTGGCCGCGCGAATGCAGCTCACCATCCCCGAGGTCGCCGACCTGTCCACCGAGCCCGCCCACATCCTCAGGCTCTACGGCGCCGATGAAGGCGGCTCGAAGATCCTCGAGACCCGCGCCGCCTTCGCCCGCAACTGCATCCTCGCCCGCCGGCTCGTGGAGAAAGGCGTGCGCTTCGTGCAGGTGTTCAACGGCGCGTACCAGACCGGCGGCGAAGGCGTGAGCAACTGGGACGGCCACAAGGACCTGCTCAACCAGTACAGCCAGCACGGCCCCGTGCTCGACAAGCCGACCGCCGGCCTGCTGATCGACCTCAAGCAACGCGGCCTGCTCGACGACACACTGGTCGTCTGGTGTACCGAGTTCGGCCGCATGCCGACGTTCCAGAAAGGCTCCCAAGGCCGCGACCACAACCCCGCGGGCTTCACCTGCTGGATGGCCGGTGCCGGCGTGAAGAAGGGTTTCAGCCACGGCGCGACCGACGAGTTCGGCTACAAGGCTATCGAGGACGTCACCACCGTGTACGATCTGCACGCCACCATCCTGCACCTTCTCGGCCTCGACCACGAGCGCCTCACCTACTACCACAACGGCCTCGAACGCCGCCTCACCGATGTCCACGGACAGGTGGTCAAAGCGGTGCTGAGCTGACAATTTTGGATTTCAAAACAGGCTTTTGGCCGGTTTGAAAACTGACCGACGGGTGGTGGGCTTCAATCCCGGGGCAGCGTGGAATTCGATGAGGGTTGGAAGCCTGCACGCAGACAAGCAGGATGCTTTTCCCGCTTTCCAACCAACCTCTAAGCCAGCTTCTGACTCATATGTCAGCTTTGCCGTGCGAGCCAGCGACGTAGGCCGGCGAAGGCCAGCAAGCTTACGCCTGCAAAGGCGGCGTAGGCTTCCGGCTCAGGCACTGTCACGAACGCGAAGCCAAGTGTCGCAGTAATTTCGGCAATGCCTGGTGCGGTGAGATAACTAGACGGAAAAACCGCTGATTCAGCATCAGCCGACATGCTCAGGGTGTAAGCGACACCCGGCTGCAAGACCCCGACATTAAGATCCAGGAAGAAATAATCGGCAGTGACGCTTGAGGAACTGTCTCTCGAGAATTGAACCAAGCTGGAACCGCCGGAACTCAAAGAGACCTCCACGTGCCCACTTTGAAAAAGATCAGGTCCGGAAGCACTGGCATCCCAGGGGTGGTTATAACGGTTGGGTCTGAGCGCAAAAATGCCAGCGAATCCGGATGAATTCGCTCGGATAAGCGATCGGATGACTTTTTGGATCTGACCTCGTTTTCTAGACCCAGAATTTATTTTTCCCG
>JBBRQL010000137.1:0-11013 GCA_038226425.1 Verrucomicrobiota bacterium | reverse complement strand
GTCCCCGGCGCCGAACATCGACTATCTCTGGTGGTGAGGCGCCCCGGGCCGACAGGCGCATCCGGACACTGCCCCCGGAGCGCCGGTTTCTGACCGGCTGGTCGCAGACCGCCCCGGCACCAGCCGCTTAAAAAGCGGCGCTCCGAACGCCATCCGCTTCGTCGTGGGGCAGTGCCGGGATGCCACGGGCCGACCGCGGCCTGAATTCTTTAGAGACATCGCGGCAGGGCTTCCCCTACGCTGTCGCCCGACCACGGAGACATCGGGTTACACCCCTTTCGTGGCACCCGTCCCTACACGCATGAAAGCAAGCGCAGCCTCCAAACGCTCCGGCATCCTCGCCGGGGGCAATTGGATCATCGACCAGGTCAAGCTCATCGACACCTATCCCGGTGCCGAGCAACTGGCGAACATCAGAAGCCAGCACCAAGGCACCGGCGGTTCGCCGTACAACGTGCTGCTCGACCTCGCGAAGATGGGCGTGGAGTTCCCGCTGATGGGCGCCGGCCTCGTGGGCAAGGACGCCCTCGGCGAGCAGATCCTGGCCGACGCGGTGAAGCACAAGATCGACACGAAGTACCTCAAGTCGACGGCCGACGCCACGACGAGCTACACCGATGTCATGACCGTGCAGGGCACGGGCAAGCGCACCTTTTTCCACTATCGCGGCGCCAACGCCCTCTGGGACGCCAAGGACATCGACTTCACCAAGTCCAAGGCCCGGATCTTCCACCTCGGCTACCTGCTCCTGCTCGACAAGCTGGACGCGGTGAACAAGGAGGGCATCACGCCCGCGGCCAAGCTGCTCGCCGCCGCCCAGGCGGCCGGGATCAAGACCAGCATCGACGTGGTCAGCGAGGCCAGCGACCGCTTCAAGGCCATCGTCGTCCCCGCGCTCAAGCACTGCGACTACGCCATCATCAACGAATACGAGGCCGGCCAGGTCACCGGCTTCCGCATCCGCAAGGAAGGCGTGCTCGACACCGTCTCCCTGCGGCACGCGGCCGGCGCGATCCTCCAGCACGGCGTGAAGGAGCTCGTCGTGATCCACTTCCCCGAGGGCTGTTTCGCCCGGACGCGGGACGGCAAGGACCATTGGCAACCGTCGCTCAAGGTCCCGGACAAGCACATCGCCGGCACCGCGGGCGCGGGCGACGCCTTCTGCGCGGGCGTGCTGCTCGGCCTGCACGAGGGATGGGAACTGCAGAAGTCGCTGCTCACCGGCGTGCTCGCCGCGGCCGCGTCGCTCAGCGACCCGACCTGCACCGGTGGCATGAAGCCGCTCGCCGTGCTCGAGACGCTCAAGAAGAAATACGGCGTCCGTCCCCCGCTCGAACCCGATTCCGACTACTGAGCCGCCGGGCTTCGCCGCCCGACCAAGGGAAAAGAAAACGCCGCGCCCAATCCAGGGCGCGGCGCTTTCGTGTCGCGGTACCGCTCAGCGCCAGCGCACGGCCTTCACGAAGATCAGCAAGTCGGCGAGTTCTTGGCGGGTCAGTTGTTCGTCGAGGCCGGCCGGCATCACGCTGAGCGTGCCCGGACGCATCTCGGAGATCTTCGGCTTCGGGATGTGGACCTCCGGGCCGGGACCGGTGACCAGCACCAGTTCTTCGGCGGTGTCGCGTCTCACGATGCCGTTGGACACCTCGCCGTCCTTCGTCACCACGGTCATCGGCTCGTAGCTGCGGACGAAGCTCTGGCTCGGATAGACGATGCTCTCCAGCAGGTCGCGCTCGCTCCGGATCTCGCCGATCTTGGTCAGCTCGGGCCCGACGTTCCCGCCGACATAGCCGATCCGGTGGCACGCCGAACAGGCGGCCTTGGGCCCGTTGAAGACGGCCTGTCCGCGCCGGACATCGCCCTTCGCCTGCTGCACTTCGGCCAGCAGTTTCTCCAGATGCGCGGCTTGTCTTGCCGGATCGATGCCGAGCGTGGCGAGGAAGGCGTCCGCCGCTTCGCGGGTCGCCGCCGGGAACTTGACGAGGCGCGGCTTGATCTGCGCGGCGCTGAGCGCCTTCGCGCTTTTCGCGTCGCGCAGCGCGGCGACCACCTTTTCGCCCAGCGCCTCGTCGCCGCCGCCCTCGAACGCGCCGAGCAGCTTGTCGAGCTCGAGCGGGCCGGCGGCCTTCAGGTCGCCGGCGAGCGTGGTGAGCTGCGCGGCATCGAGCTTCGCGCGGGCGAGGACGCCGGCGGCCGTCGCGCGGACGACCGGCCCGTTCGCCTGGGCAAGGCGCCCGCGCAGGAACTCCAGCTCGACCGCACCGAGCGCGCTTCCGGACGGGGCCGACACCAGCGCGTCGAGCCGGAGAGCATCGGGTTGCGCGACGTCGCGGGCGAGCGCGAGCAGGGCTTTGGAGATGGCCGTGTCACCGCCGAGACCGCGGGCGGCACGGATGGCCGCGGGCGCGAGATCCTTCGACGGCGGATCGAGCAGCGCGAGCACGGCTTTGTGCCACGAAGCGGGCGGTTCCTTCAGGCCGGCTCCAGCGATGGCGGAGAGCGCGGCGGCGCGGGTCGAATCCCGGAACCCAGACCGGCTGGCGGCATCGGCGAGCAGCTGCTGTCCGGCCACCGCGCGGGTGAGCATGCCGAGCTGCGCCTCCAGCGGCGCGAGCTTCGCGGGGACGAGGTCCGGATCCGACAGCTTCGCGCGGAACCACCCGGCCAGCTCTTCTCCCCATTCCGGATGATGTCCGAGGATCCACGCCGCGGCCGCTCGCAACCGCGTGTCGTCCTCCGCCAGATAAGGCGTGATCTCCGTCGGTTTCAGGTCGCCGCCGTCCATCTGGTCCAGCGCGATGAGCGCCGCCCGGCGTGTCACGGCGCGGTTGTGGTTCAACCCGAGCCGGGTCGAGACCGGATCGGCGAGGTCCATGAGCGCCACGATCACCGAGTGCTCGACCGTCGGATCGAGCCCGCCGGGCCGCGCGTCCTCCCGTTGGGCCACGTTGAACAACATCATCGCCATCCCCGGGGACGCGATGCGTCCGAAGCTCTCCACGGCGGCCCGCAGCACCGGCGCGTTCGTCTCGGCGAGAAGCCCGGTGACCTTGGGCAGCACCGAGCGGTCGCGGAGGGTGGAGATCGCCTTGAGCGCGGCGTGGACCACGCCGTCGTCCGGATCGTTGAGCGAGACCAGCGCCGCGCGCCGGGCCGAGCGGTCGCCGATGCGGGCGAGGGTCCAGATCGCGTTGCGCCGGAGAGACGGCGACTTGTCCTTGAGAAGCGGGGCGAGCAAGGGCACCGCGTTGGTGCCCATCGCGGCGAGGGCGGTCATGGCCTTGTCGCGCACCGCGGGCCGCGGATCGTCCAGGCGAGTCGCGGCCGTCGCCATCGCGGCCGCGTCCCAGGCGAGCTGGAGGCCCCACGGATCGACCACCTTCGGCGCGCCCGTCTTCCGCACCCGGTAGATGCGGCCGATGACATCGGGCTTGGCGAGCTGGGAACTGGGGCAACACAGGCGGTACCAGCCGCCGGTGTCCACCACGAGCAGGCTCCCGTCGGCATCGGGCAGGACGTCGGTCGGATGGAAATCCAGGTCGTCACAGACCAGGAAATCGCTGTCGGTGCTGGCGTAGGTCGCGCCGTTCGGGCGCAGGACGTGGCGCGTGACCTTGTGAAGGTTGAAGGCCGTGGCGAAGAAATTGTCGCGGAAACCGAGACCGAAGACATCGCTCTCGTAGCGGACCAGACCGCATTCGGCCGCCGGTCCGGCCTGGTGGAACGGATGCATCAGATCCGGTCCCGGGCGCTTCACCCGGCCGTCGTCGAGCACGTCGTTGACCTTGCCGAAGACGCTTCCGTGGACCGCGTGGCCGATGCCATCGCGGAAACCGGGCTGGGTGAAATCGATGAACGTGCTGGTGAACAGGGCCTCGCCCTCCGGCGTGAAGGCGACCTCGACCGGGTTGTCCATGCCTCCGGACATGATGACGTCCAGGTCCGATCCATCGGGACGCGCGCGATAGATGTGGGCGGCCTTGTCGTTGAGGGTCTTTCCATTGCCGAGCTTGTGGGTCTGCTCGGAGAAGGCGCCCTTGGTCCAGTAGATGTAGCCGTCGGGCCCCAGATACGGGCCATGGATGTCGTTCGCACAACCGGTGAGCGTTCCGCCCTTGAACCACTCCTCGCGCTGGTCCGCCACGCCGTCGCCATCGGTGTCGCGGAAGCGCCAGATGCTCGGCGGCGCGGCGGCGTAGACCCAGCCGTCGTGCCAGAGACACCCCTGCGGGAACATCACCTTGTCGGCGAACACCACCGTCTTGTCGAAGACGCCGTCGCCGTCCGTGTCCTCCAGCCGCAGGATGCGCGACGCCGGGTTCTTCAACTGCTCGGACGGCGGTTCGTTGGAGCCGGACGAATCGGTGACGTAGAGACGGCCGCGGTCATCGAAACTGGCGCTGACCGGACGCGGCGCGATTTTGGAGGTCGCGGCCAACTCGACGGTGAACCCGTCGGGCACGGTGAACTTTCGGCCGTCGACCGTCTGCTCGGCTGCCTGCGACGAGGTCGCGACGACCAAGAGGCCGAGGGCGACGGAGGGTGGAATCTTCACGGGGCGGATATTGCCGCGAAGAGCGCCGGAAGGCGAAACGGAAAAAGACGGCACGCCGGCCGCCCGTTCACAGCGGCAGCTTCGGCGAGCCTTCGTGGAAGCGGACGAGGTCGGGATCGTTCGGCCGGACGGATTGGCTCTGGATGTAGGGCGGCATCTTGCCGATGCGCTTCGAATCGGGGGACACGAGCCGCCAAGCCTCCGCATGGCCGTCGGCGAAGCTCAACGCGAGCGCGCCGGCGTGGCGGACCGCCGGGAAATCGACCCACAGCCACTCGCCCGGCTGCGTCACGACGAAGCGGGCGTTCTCGATGCTGTTCTCGTGCTCGTCGAGGAAGACGAACGCCTTGCTGGGCGACGGGCTCACGATCTGCCCGAGCTTGTGCCAGCAGGTCTTGTCCTTCGGGTCCGGCTCGTCGTTCATGTAGGCGCTCATCGAGACGCTCCGCGAACGCTTGATCTTGCCTTGGTCGCGCACGGTCGAGCGGTCGGCCGGGCACTTGTAGATGCCGACCGCTTGGTTGTACGGGAAGAGCATCCCGCGCTGGATGTTCGTGGTGTTGACGTCGGTGTAGGCGTTGCCGGCCACCCATGTCCGCGCCGTGGCGTTCGCGCCCTCGCGTCCGCCGCTGAGGATCGTCTCGTTGGGAGGCAGGTTGTCGGCGTTGTCGCCGCAGTAGAGCATCCACGCGAGGCCGAGCTGACGGTAGTTGCTCAGGCACTGGGTCTGGAGCGCCTTGCCCTTGGCCTTTCCCAGCGCGGGCAGGAGCATCCCGGCCAGGATCGCGATGATGGCGATCACCACCAGAAGCTCGATGAGCGTGAATCCGGATCGGCGGAAATCGTGTCGCAGCGACAGGTTCGGGATGCTCACGGAGAAGACATAGCCGTGGAGAGGGCCGGTCGTCGCCAAGGAAAAAAGGGCGGACGCCGCACAGGTCACGATACCGGCGCGCTAACGGACCTTGGAAAGGCTGGCCCAGACTAGCGCGAGGACCCAGCCCACGTACGTCCACCCGAGGAAGACGTTGAGCACGAGGATCGCGAAGAGCTCCCGGTGCTTCCGGATCCCGGCGATGAGGGTCGGGAAGAAATAGAGCGGGACCGCGGCCAGCGAGACCGGGATGGAGGCCAGCGTCAGATACACCGGGGCCACGGAATCGATCGAGAGATGTCCGGCCCACACCAGCAACGGGAGACCCACCATCAGGAGCAGCGCGACCGACCATGCCACCATGCGCCAGCGCACGGCCAGGGCCGCAGTCCACCGGCCCGTGGCGACCGGTCGCATCGCGTTGGAACGGGCGCCGAGCGCCGTGCCGCCCGCCGTCAGGCCCGTGGCGACGGCGTTCGGCGTGCCGCAGGCCGGACAATCGAGCGGCCCCGTATCAGCGACCCCTTCGATCCGGAACGGGACAGCGCAGATCAGGCAGATCGGATCCATATGAGGACTGATATCCCGCAGACCTGTGTCGCTGTACAGCTCAAAGAAGACCCTGGGAACCTTTCCGTCTCACTCGCCGGTCTTCGAATCCGGAACGCACCATAGCAGACCCGGCTTGTTCGACTTCTGCTCGTTCTGGAAGTCCTCGAACCGGATGAAATGGACCTGCCCGCTGAAGCCGGCGATCACCGCGCCCTTCTTGTGCCGGCGCCCGACGCCTTCGGATTCGGACGGATACTGGCTGGCATCGTGGCCGACGTTCGGGCCCCAGACGCCGTTGAAGTTCTTGATGTCCGGTTCCCACATCGCATAGGCGGCGGGGTTGAAGGCGCCGAGCTTGTAGGTGCGCGGTTCGAGGCGGCCGAAACCGCCGACCGCGCCGTTCATGATATAGCTCGAGAGCCGTTGCCGCCGCTTCTGCCAGGAGACGTGGTTGGTCCGGTCGAGCGGGCAGTTGTAGACCTTGCGCTCCTTGAGATACGGCCAGAAGAGACCCGCCTCGATGAACGGCACCTCGTTCGTCTTGGACAGGTCCGGGGCGCGTCCGGCGGTCGGCTTGTAGAGCCATCCGGTGGTGTTCTGCTCCCAGTTCGGCCACGGCATGTAGTCGCGGTTGTCGAGCGCGTACATCTGCATCGCGAGGGCGAGCTGCTTGTTGTTGTTCACGCATTGCGTGCGGAAGGCCTTCTCCTTCGCGTTGGCCAGCGCGGGCAGGAGCATCCCGGCCAGGATCGCGATGATGGCGATCACCACCAGCAGCTCGATGAGCGTGAAGGCGTGGAACCGAGGGGCCGGGTGGTGCGGGGCGACGTTTCCGGGATTCATCGACCTGAAGAAACACCCGTCCGGCCGTGCGCTGCAAGCAACCTTCCCGCGACCTTCCCGCGCCACGGCGGGGGAAAAATCGCTGGCCTCGTCCGCGGGCGTCCGGGAAGCTGTCGCATCATCCGAGTTGCCCGATGCGAACACACCTTGTCCTGCCCTGCCTCCTGCTGATCGCCCTGGGCGCGGTCGGCTGCAAGAAGAACGCCGCGCCCGCCGCCGCCGGTGGCGGAGGCTTCGCCGTGCAGGTCGTGGCCGTGCCGGCCCGCCAGCAACCGGTGAGCGAGACCGTCTCGCTGGTCGGCTCGGTCACGCCGAACGAGTCCATCGAGGTCCAGGCCGAGGCGGACGGGTTGGTGAAGGAGATCGGGTTCGAGGAGGGCCAGCGGGTCGAGAAAGGCTCGCTGCTGGTCGCGCTCGAGGAGACCAAGCTCGCCGCCCAGCTCGCCGAGACGGAGGCCAACCTGCTGCTCGCGAAGAACTCGTTCGACCGCGTGAAGGAGCTGTTCCGCGACAAGCTCATCTCCAAGCAGGAGTACGACCAGGCCTCCGGTTCGTTCGCCGCCAACGAGGCCGGCGTGAACCTCAAGCGCCGGCTGCTCAAGGACGCCCGCGTCACCGCCCCGTTCAGCGGCATCACCGGCGCGCGCCGGATCAGCCCCGGCCAGGTGATCTCCAAGGCGACGCCGCTGACCGTGCTCGTCGACCTCGACACCGTGACGGTCGAGATGGGCGTGCCGGAGCGCTACCTCAGCCAGGTCCGCATCGGCCAGACGCTCGAGTTCCACGTCGCCGCGTATCCGGCGACGGCTTTCAAGGGCGAGGTCTACTTCATCTCGCCGCAGCTCGACACCGGCACCCGCACCGCGCTGGTCAAAGCGCGCATCGCCAACGCCGACGGCCGGCTGAAGGGCGGCATGTTCGCCAACCTCGACCTGCGCCTGCATCTCCGCGAAACCGCCCTGGTCATCCCCGAGCCGGCCATCGTCAACAACGGCGACACCACCTCGGTCTTCGCCATCACCAGCACCAACACCGCCGTGATGAAGACCGTGAAGCTCGGGCTCCGGCTCGCCGGCAAGGCCGAGGTGCTCACCGGCCTGACCGCCGGCGAGATGGTCGTGGTCGAAGGCGTCCAGAAGCTGCGGCCGGGCGCCCCGGTCAAGCTCGCCGGCGCGGAGGCCACGGCGCCGTATCTGCGGTAGCGATCGAGTATGGAAGAGACGGGAAAGCCAGCGGGCCAGAAAGCCGGAAAGCCGGAACCTTCGGCATCCGCGCGCGGAGAAGTCATCCGGCACCACTGGGAACTCGACGTCCATCAGATCGCTGTCGAGGTGGCGATGAGCGTCTTTGAATTGTCCAAGCGATGGCCGCCGGAGGAGAAGTTTTCTCTGACCGACCAGATCCGCCGCTCCTCGCGTTCGGTTGCCGCCAATATCGCCGAGGCTTGGAGAAAGCGGAAATATGAGCTTTCGTTCGTCAACAAACTGAACGACGCAGAAGGCGAAGCCGCGGAGACACAGGATTGGGTGATGTTCGCCGTCCGCTGCGGCTACCTTACCCGCGAAGAAGGTAAAAATCTCCACCAGCAGTGCGACCAAGTCTTGGGCAAGCTGACCAAGATGGGCAACCGGCCCGGTCCTTGGCTACTCCAACGCACCTCACCGCCACCCGCCACCTGATCTCTCCGGCCGGCCGGCTTTCCGGCTTTCTGGCTTTCTCCCAATGTTCCTCTCCAAGATCTCCATCCAGCGGCCGATCCTGGCCACGATGCTGAACCTGGCGCTCGTGCTGTTCGGCCTCATCGGCCTTTCGCGCCTGCCCGTCCGCGAGCTTCCCGACATCGACCCGCCCATCGTCAGCGTCACCACCATCTATCCTGGCGCCAACGCCCAAGTGGTCGAGACCGAGGTGACCGAGCGGCTCGAAGAAGCCATAAACAACATCGAGGGCATCAAGACCCTCACCTCGCAGAGCCGCGAGGGAGTGAGCGGCATCAGCATCGAGTTCGACCTCTCCCGCGACATCGACGTCGCCGCGCAAGATGTTCGCGACCGCGTCTCGCGCGTGCGCGGCGCGCTGCCGCTCGACATCCGCGAGCCGATCGTGGCCAAGCAGGATTCCGACGCGCAGCCGGTGCTCTGGATCGCCTTGAACAGCGACCGCTACTCGCCGCTGGAGCTCACGACCCTGGCCGAGCGCCAGATCAAGCCGCGCCTCCAGGGCGTGCCCGGCGTCTCGTCGATCACCATCGGCGGCGAGAAACGCTTCGCCATGCGGCTCTGGCTCGATTCGGAGAAGATGGCCGCCCGCAAGGTCACCGTGCTCGACGTCCAGCGCGCGCTCCGGCAGCAAAGCATCGAGCTGCCCAGCGGCCGCGTCGAGAACCTCGAGCGCGAGATGACCATCCTCACCCGCGGCGAGCTCAAGACCGCCGACGAGTTCAACCGCCTCGTCCTCCGCGCCGATGGCACGACGCTCGTGCGCCTCCAGGACGTCGGCCGCGCCGAGGGCGGCGTCGAGGACTACCGCACGATCGCCCGAGCCCTGGGCAAGCCCTGCGTCTTCCTCGGCATCGTCAAGCAGGCCAAGGCCAACACCGTCACCGTCGCCCAGTCGATCAAGGCCGAGGTCGAGACGCTCCGCCCATCGCTGCCGGTCGGCGCGGAGCTCAGCGTGTCCTACGACGCCAGCATCTACGTCGAACACGCCATCAGCGAGGTCTGGGGCACGCTCGCCGTCGCGTTCGCGCTGGTGGTGCTGATCATCTTCGTGTTCCTCCGCAACGTCCGGTCCACCATCATCCCGTCCGTCGCCATCCCGGTGTCGCTCATCGGCACCTTCGCCCTGCTCCATCTGTTCGGGTACTCGGTGAACATCCTCACCATGCTCGCGCTCGTGCTGAGCATCGGCGTGGTCGTGGACGACGCGATCGTCGTGCTCGAGGCCATCTACCGGCACATCGAGGAAGGCATGCCGCCGATGCAGGCGTCGCTGAAGGCGATGGAGGAGATCAGCTTCGCGGTCATCGCCATCACCATCTCGCTCATCGCGGTGTTCACTCCGCTGGCCTTCCTGAAGGGCACGACCGGCCGGCTCTTCGTCGAGTTCGCCGTGGCGGTCGCCGGATCGGTGGCCATCTCGGCGCTGGTCGCGCTCACCCTGTCGCCGGCATTGGCGGCGCGCATCCTGAAGCCCGTCCATCACGAGAAGCCGCGCGGGCTCTTCGGGATCTTCGAGCGGTCGCTGGATTGGTTCACCGCGCGCTATCTCGGCGCGCTCCGCTGGTCGTTGGGCCACCGCGCCGCGCTGGTGCTCGTCATGGTCGCCACCTTTGGTCTCATGGTCGTGGCCTACCGCGCGTTGGAGCAGGACTTCCTGCCGCAGGAGGACAAGGGCCGGATGTTCGCTATCGTGCTCACGCCGAACGGTTCGACCAGCGAGTTCACCGACCGCCAGCTCAAGAAGGCGGAGAAGATCATCGCCTCCACCCCCGAGGTGAGGAGCTACGGCGCCATCGTCGCGCCGGGTTTCAGCGGCCCGGGCCAGTCGAGCTTCGGCATCGTGTTCGTCTCGTTCAAGGACCGCTCCGAACGCAAGCGCGGGACCGAGGAGATCGTGAACGGCCCCGGCGGCATCGCTCAGCGCTTCTTCGCCGAGGTCGAAGGCGGCATCGCCATCGCCAACCTGCCCAAGGCCATCGAGGTCGGCTTCAACAGCTCGCCGTTCGAGCTCGTCCTCCAGAACCAGGACCTCGCCGTGCTCAACACCACGGCCATCGCCACCGCCAACCGCCTCCGCTCCCTGACCAACGCCGCCGGACGTCCGTTGCTCACCAACGTCCGCGTCAGCTACGAGGTCAACAAGCCCGAGCTCCGCGTGGACATCGACCGCAACCGCGCCGCCGCGCTCGGCGTCAGCATCGAGGACATCTCGCGCACCATGCAGATCCTCTTCGGCGGGCTCGACCTCAGCCGCATCAAGGTCGAGGGCAAGGAGCACCTCGTCGTCGCCCAGCTCGAACGCGCCTCACGCCTCACGCCGACCGACCTGGACCGCATCTTCGTCCGCAACCTCAAGGGCGACCTCATCCAGCTCAGCAGCCTCGTCACCCGCAGCGAAGGCGCCGCGCCCAACTCGATCAACCACTACGGCCGCAGGCGCAGCGCCAGCATCACCGCGTCGCCCGGGG
>JBBRQL010000136.1:0-11097 GCA_038226425.1 Verrucomicrobiota bacterium | reverse complement strand
GATGGAGCGGACGGCTGGATCCGTATCATCGGTGCCGAAGGGATGCCCCCGACGGCGATCGAGTGGGACCCACCCGCGGCGATTCCGGCGATGCCGGACGACGCGGCCGCCGGGACGATCCTTTGGCCGGAAGTGTTGCCGCCCCACACGACGACCGATCCATCGGCGCGCAACGCCATCGAATGGGAGCCGCCGGCGGCGACCGCGATCGCGCCGGTACCGGCCTCTGCGGGCACGGTCGACTGGCCTTCCCGGTCATCGCCCCAGGCGATCACAGTGCCGTCGTCCTTCAGGGCGACGTTGTGTCCGGTGCCCGCGGCGATCGCGGTCACCCCGGTGCGCGCGTTCACCGGGACGTTGGTCTGTCCGCGGAAATTGTAGCCCCAAGCGATGACCTCACCGCCGTCCTTCAGCGCCACGGCGTGCCCGTAGCCGGCAGCGATGGCGATGACACGGGTTTGGGCCGCGGTAGGAACGTCCCGCTGGCCGAAGCTGTTGTCACCCCAAGCGACGATCGATCCGTCGCTCCTCAACGCCAACGAGTGGAATGCTCCGGCAGCGATCCGCACGACGCCGTTCTGCGCGGAGAGGGGCACCTCCGTCTGCAGCGAGTTGGTATCACCCCAGGCGAGGACCGCGCCTTTGGACGTGAGCGCCAGAGTGTGCTCGTAACCGGCGGCCACCGCGACGATCCCGGTCTTGGCGGCCGCGGGCACGGTGGTCTGGCCGGAACCGTTCCCGCCCCACGCGACGACCCCTCCATCCGACCTCAAGGCGACCGTGTGGGAAAATCCGGCGGCGACCGCGACGACACCGGATCGCGCGCCAAGAGGGACGCTCGTCTGCCCATCGGATGTCGCACCCCACGCCACCACTTCGCCCGGCGACGCCGCGTGGACCGCGCGTCCGACGAGGAAAACGAGCAGCAGCGCGATCCGCACCGACGAAGTCGCAGCGAGGAACGGGAGGCCGATGCCGTGGATCCGCTTCATCCGACGAGCCTCCATCTCGGACCGCACTGACGGGATGACGTCGACCGGCAAGAACACGCCGTCACCTTCTGGTCGGGCAAGGTGCCTAGGCAACCCCCAAGTCCCGCATCGGTCCGCACCGCCCGCCGAAGAACGGTCGCGGCGACTCCGGTGGAACCGGTCCGGACTCGAAGTAGGTCACCTCAAGACCACAGGCGTGTTCCTCCTGCCGGCGGCGAAGCCTGCGCCCAGAGGGATATGCGGGGCGCATCTGCAGCGGGTGCCCGGGATTTCACAGAAGGGAACGAAGGACACGAAGGAGAGGAGCCGTCGGCCGCAGGAGGCCCGGAGTTTCCGGGCTCGATCGGCCGGTCACTTCCGATCCTCCAGCCTCATCTCTGCCTTCGTGTCTTTGCGCCTTCGTTGTGAAGTCCTATCGCGTGCCTCCCCTTCGCCTCGGGCCTTCTCCTGCTTCGTTCCCTTTGTCCCCTTCGGTCCGCATCTCAAAATCCCGGCTGCAAGACTCGCGCTGGTCAGGCCGGTTCCGGCCCGGCATGGTCGGGGCATGCGTTCCCCGTCCCGTTCCGGCCTCTTCGCCGGGCTGCTTTGCTTGGGCACTTTCCTACCGTTCGTTGCCCTCGCCGATTGGGCATCGGAAGTCGCGCTGCCGCCGGGCGAGAAACCGGTCGCCCTCTTCGACGGCCGCGGTCTGACCGGATGGGAAGGGCTCGTCGGCAAGCATTGGACGGTCGAGGACGGCACCATCCGCGGGGCCAACACCGGCGACGTGCCGTCCAGCACGTATCTCTTCACGAAGGGAAAGCACCGTGATTTCCGGCTGCTGCTCGAGGTGAAGCAGGCCCGCGGCGACACCTTCTCGACGATGCACTCCGCGGTGGCGGTGCTCGGCGAAGTCCTGGAGGACAAGGGTGGGCCGTACGGGTTCAAGGGGCCGCTCGTGATGTTCTGCAACGACTGGGGCGTGTGGGACGCCAACCGCCGCAACCGCGTCTTCCCGCCGCGCTACCCGACCAACTGGCAGCATCCCGCCGAGATCGTCGGCGACTGGAACCGGATCGAGGTACTCGTCCGCGGCGACCATCTGCGCGCCGTCGTCAACGGCCAGCTCGTGATGGACTACTACGAAGAGCCCGGGATCCTGAAGTCCTCGCCCATCGGTCTCCAGCTGCACGCGAACAACCGGCCGCAAGAATTCCGGTTCCGCGGACTCGTGCTCGTCGATGATCCGTCGGACTTGCTGGTGACCGCCAAGCGTCCGGCGAAGTGATCGCGCCATGCTCCTTGGACCACGCCAGCGTTGCTCGATCAGGGATGGCGTCCTCCGGCTCGGAGCGGTCTTGGCCGTAGCGTCAGTCGTCGTCGCCGAGAGCGGTCCCAGCCTCAGGATGGCGGGCACGCCCGTCAGCGCCGAGGACCGTGCGTACTGGGCCTTCCAGCCGGTGAAGGCGCCGCTGGTCCCGACGGCGTCCGGAAGCGGACGCGACGGGTCTCGGCATCCGGTCGACGCCTTCATCCGCGCTGCGCTGGCAGCGAAGGGGCTTTCGATGAACCCGCCCGCGACGCCGCGCGAGCAGGTGCGGCGCGGGTCGTTCGACCTGCTCGGCCTGCCGCCCACACCGGAAGAGGTCGCGGATTTCGAGAAGGATCCTTCGGACGCGGCGTGGATGCGGCTGGTCGACCGCTGGCTCGCGTCGCCGCACTACGGCGAGCGCTGGGGACGGCACTGGCTCGATGTCGTGCGGTACGCTGAAAGCAACGGCTACGAGCGGGACGGCGAGAAACCCGATGCCTGGCGGTATCGCGACTACGTCATCGAAGCGTTCAACCGCGACAAGCCTTACGACTCCTTCATCCGCGAGCAGCTTGCCGGGGACGAGATCGCGGACGGTCCGCTCGCCGGCGCGGCAGGCGGAAAAGAATGGCGCGACGCCGTCATCGCGACCGGCTTCTACCGGCTGCACGTCTGGGACGACGAACCGGACAGCACGGTGAAGGCCGAGTACGACGACCTGGACGACATCATGGTCACGACCGGCGCCGCCTTCCTCGGCCTGACGATCGGCTGCGCGCGCTGCCACGACCACAAGTTCGATCCCATCAGCCAGGCCGATTATTATTCGATGCTCGGGTTCATCCGCGGCATCGACGCCTACGGCCAGCAGCACACCGGCGGCGGCGGTCGCGGCACGGGCAAGATCCGCCGCGCGCTGGTGGCCCCGGCGGACCAAGCGGGCTGGGAGGCCGGGAAGCGGACGCGGGTGAAGGCCGCGGAGAACGGGCTCGCCGCTGCGACCGATGCCGTTGAGAAGAAGCGCCTGCAGGCGGAGCTCCGGCGGGAACGCGATGCCTCACCGCCGTTCGACCAGGCGTTGTCCGTCGCCGAGAACGGCCCCGAGCCGCGGCTGACCCGGATCCTGGCGCGCGGCGACCCCGCCAACCCCAAGGCCGAGGTCACCCCCGCGTTCCCCGGCGTGCTCGGGCTTCCGGTGCCCGTGCTCCACGAGCGGCCCGCCGGTGCCCGGACCAGCGGTCGCCGGAGCGTGCTCGCGGATTGGGTCGCGAGCCCGGCGAATCCGCTCACGGCACGGGTGATGGTGAACCGCGTCTGGCAGAAGCATCTCGGCGTCGGCCTCGTTCCCACGCCGGACGACTTCGGCCGGACGGGCGGACGCCCGAGCCACCCGGAGCTGCTCGACCACCTGGCCGCGGGGTTCGTCGCGGACGGCTGGAGCGTGAAGCGCCTGCACAAGACGATCATGACCAGCCGCGTCTACCGCATGTCGTCCCGCACCGAAGACCGGCGTGCGCAGGCGGTCGACGAGGCGGGCACCTTCCTCTGGCGGCAACGCCTCCGCCGCGTCGAGGCCGAGGTCGTGCGCGACACGATGCTTGCGGTCAGCGGCGAGCTCGACCGGAAGCTCGGCGGACCGAGCGTCTACCCGACGCTGCCCCGGGAGGTCCACACCACGCAGGATTCCGCGGGCAAAGGCTGGATCGACAGCCCGGCCGCCGAGCAGGACCGCCGGAGCGTGTATCTGGTCGTGAAGCGTGCGTTGAAGGTGCCGTTGCTCGAGTGCCTCGACCTCGCCGACAGCACCGCTCCCGCCGGAGTGCGGCCCGTCACCACGACCGCTCCGCAGGCGCTGATGCTCCTGAACGACCCGTTCGTCCAAGCTCGCGCCGCCGCGCTCGGCGCCCGGATCGTCCGCGAGGCCGGCGGGAACGAGGAGACGCAGGTCGCCCGCGCGTTCCGGCTCGTGCTCCAGCGGGCGCCGACGGAGGCCGAGCTCCGGGCCTCGCGCCGGATGCTGGCGGACCAGCGCCGCCGCGCCGCGGAGGAAGGGGCCGCGGAGCCCGGGGTCGTCGCGCGGGAGAGCTTTTGTCGCGGACTGCTGAACTTGAACGAGACGGTCTACGTCGATTGAACCGCATGGACCCCGCCGACCACATCGCCTTGCCGCGCCGCCGGTTCCTCTGGGACATGGGCGCCGGGTTCGCCGGGCTCGCGCTCTCGTCGATGCTCTCCGCCGACGGATTTCTCGGCCCGCAGGCCGGGGCCGCCGATGTCGCCGCTCCCGGACGGTTGCTGCCGAAGCCGCCGCACCGCGCCGCGAAGGCGAAGTCGGTGATCTTCCTCTTCATGTTCGGCGGTCCGTCGCAGGTGGACCTGTTCGACCACAAGCCGGAGCTGCAGAAGCGCGACGGCCAGACCATCGACAACGAGTTCCGCCGCGGCACCCGGACCCAGGCCGTCCTCCAGGCCAGCCGGCGCACGTTCCGCAGGCACGGGCAGTCGGGGCTCTGGTGCTCGGACGCCTTCCCTCACATCTCGCGGCACATGGACAAGCTGGCGGTGGTGAAGTCGCTCCACAGCGATTCCTTCGCCCACGGCAGCGCGGTGCTGCAGATGAACAGCGGCCGGACCCTGCAGGGGCATCCCTCGCTCGGAGCGTGGATGAGCTACGGGCTCGGCACCATGAACCAGGACCTGCCCGCGTACGTGGTGATGCTGGATCCGCGCGGCGGTCCGACCACCGGCGCACCGAACTGGTCGAGCGGCTACATGCCGGCCGTCCACCAGGGAACGGTCCTCCGCACGAACGGCGAACCGATCCTCGACCTCCGCCCGCCCGCCGGCACGAGCCGCGGCATGCAGCGGCGGGAGATCGACCTGGTCAACGAGCTGAACGAGGCGCATCTCCGGTCGCGCCCCGGCTACTCCGAGCTGTCCGCGCGCATCGCGAGCTACGAGCTGGCGTTCCGCCTGCAATCCACCGCGCCCGAGGCGCTCGATCTCTCGCAGGAGGACCCGCGCACGATCGAGGCGTACGGCATCGGCGAACCGAAGCCGGATTGGCATCCGTTCGCGCAGGGACCGGCGCCGTTCGGGCGGCGATGCCTCATCGCGCGCCGGCTGGTGGAGCGCGGGGTGCGTTTCGTGCAGATCTATTCCGGCGGCGGTGCCGCGGGCGGACAGAACACCTGGGACGGCCATCACGGCATCGAGGAGAACCTGAAGCTCCATTGCCCGGAGGTGGACCGCCCGATCGCCGCGTTGCTCGCCGACCTGGAGCAGCGCGGGTTGCTCGACGAGACGCTGGTCGTCTGGGGCGGCGAGTTCGGTCGCATGCCGGTCTCGGAGACCTTCAACACCGGAGGCAAGCCGGGCGGCCGCGACCACAACCCCAAGGGCTTCACCTACTGGATGGCCGGCGGCGGTGTGAAGGCCGGCACCAGCTACGGCGAGACCGATGAGCTCGGCGAGGCCGCGGTGGTGGACCGTTGCCATCTGCGAGACCTGCACGCGACCATCCTCCACCTCATGGGGCTCGACCACGAACGGCTCACCTACTTCTACGGCGGTCTGGAGAACAAGCTCACCGGCGTCGTGAAAGCCGAGGTCATCCGCGGTATCATCGCCTGAACTTCCCATGCGCCACGTCCGCCAGCTCCCCGTTCTCGCCGGCATCGCCGCTCTCGCAGCGGTCTTCATCGCTCCCATCGCGGTCGCCGACGTCGCCGCCGACCACGCCGCGACGGTGCGGCCGCTGCTCGCCGAGTTCTGCCTCAAGTGCCATTCGACCGAGGCGCACAAAGGCGACCTCGACCTGGAGCGGTTCGCATCGATCGACGACGTGAAGAAGCAGCCGAAGGTCTGGCAAGGCGTCGCCGAGCAGCTGGCCGACGGCGAGATGCCGCCGAAGGACAAACCGCAGCCCACCGCCGAGCAGCGCGCGCGGCTGCTCGCCTGGACCGAGGCCGTGCTCGACGAGGTGGCCCGCGCCCGCGCTGGCGACCCCGGACCGGTCGTGCTCCGGCGCCTTTCCAACGCGGAGTACACCTTCACCGTGCGCGACCTCACCCGCGTGCCGTCGCTTGAGCCCGCGAGGGAGTTCCCAGCAGATTCCGCCTCGGGCGAAGGCTTCATGAACGTCGGCAACTCGCTCGTGATGTCGCCGTCGCTCGTGACCAAGTATCTCGACGCCGGCAAGGCGGTCGCCGAGCACGCGGTGTTGTTGCCGGACGGGATCGTCTTCTCGCCGAGCACCTCGCAGCGCGACTGGACCGAGGAGAAGCTCGCTGCGATCCGCGCCTTCTACGCGCGTTTCACCGACAACGGCGGTGGCTCGTCGGTGGACCTCCAAGGGATCAAGTTCGACACCAAGGACGGCGGCGTGCTGCCGCTGCGGCGCTATCTCGCCGCCACCATCGAAGAACGCGACGCGGTCCGGTCGGCCAAGAAAACGGTCGCCGACGTCGCATCCGCGCGCGGCCTGAACGAGCGCTATCTCGCCACGCTCTGGACCGCCCTCGAGTCCGCCGCGCCGTCGCTCGTGCTCGATCCCGTCCGCGCCCGCTGGCGAACGGCCGGGGCCGCGGTCGTCGACGGGCTGGCCGCCGACATCGCCGTCTGGCAGCAGGCGCTCTGGCGTTTCACGCAGGTAGGGCATATCGGCAAACGCGACGGTCCCAAGGCGTGGCAGGTGCCGGTGACGCCGCTTGCCGCGGCCCGCGAGGTCCGGCTGAAACTTCCGGCACCGGCGGCCGGATCGGATGTCGTCACCTTGTACCTCACGGCTTCCGATGCCGGTGACGGCGACGAGCACGATCTCGCGCTGTGGGAGAACCCGCGCCTCGTCGGACCCGGCGTGCCCGATCTCCCGCTGCGCGACGTGCGCTCGGCGATGGCGGCGTTGTCCACGTACCGCCGGAAGATCTTCGCCGGTGCCGCCCGTTGTCTCGCGGCGGCGGATGAAGCGCCGGCGACCGTGGACGCGGATGCCGTCGCGCGGCTCGCGGCCAAGCACGGAGTGGAACCCGCGGTGCTCGCGGCGTGGCTGGATTGCCTCGGGATCGGTGCCGGCGAGACGCGCATCGAGCAGCACATGACGTCGCGGATGGAGAGCGCGCAGAGCTTCGACTTCATCCAGGGATGGACCGGCGCCGACGCCCTGGGCGTCACCGCCAATTCTTCCGACCAAGCCGTCCGCGTCCCGGGCAACATGAAGCCCCGCAGCGTCGCCGTGCATCCCGCGCCCGACCGCCGCGTCATCATCAGCTGGCGCAGCCCGGTGGCCGCGATGCTGCGCATCCAGGGCAAGATCCAGCACGCCCACCCCGAATGCGGCAACGGCGTGACCTGGGCGCTGGAATCGCGCAGCGGCAACGCCCGCCAACGCCTCGCCGCCGGCACCGCGCAAGGCGCCAAAGAGGTCCCGTTCGGCCCGCTCGAAGGCATCGCCGTGCGGCCGGGCGACATCGTGTCCGTCGTCGTCGGACCGCGCGACGGCAACCACTCCTGCGACCTCACCGCGGTGGACCTCGCGCTCACCGACGGCACGCGGACCTGGGACCTCGCGAAGGACGTCTCGCCGGACATCCTCGCCGGCAACCCGCACGCCGACCGCCTCGGCAACCCCGGTGTCTGGCACTTCCACAGCGAGCCCGACAAGCCGGGCGGTGCGGAACCGGTGCTGCCCGCGGGATCGTTGCTCGGCCGCTGGCGTTCGGCACCCGATGCCGCGGCCAAGCAGCGCATCGCAAGCGAAGTGCAGGAGCTCCTGGTCCGCGGCCCCGCCGGTCTCGCGAAGGACTCGCCCGACGCGGCGTTGCACCGCCAGCTCACCTCCGTGAAAGGACCGTTGCTCGCGTCCGTCTTGCGCGATCCCAAGGCTGCCGCGGCCCCGTCGCCGGCCGCGGCGGCGACCGGGCTCGATCCGGCGTTGTTCGGACGCCATCCGTCCGGCGGCAAGATCGACGCCGCGAGCCTCTGCGTGCGGGCGCCGTCGGTCATCGAGGTGCGCGTGCCGGCCGAGCTCGCTGAAGGCCGGGAATTCGTCGCGACCGCGAAGCTGGATCCGGTGCTCGGAGCCGAGGGCAGCATCCAGATGCAGGCGCTCGCGACGCGGCCGGCCGGCCGGCCCGGTCTGTCCGCCGGCGGGGTGAAAGAGCAGGGCGGGAAGAGCACGTGGTCCGACGGGGAACGCCCGGTGGTGTCCGATTCGCCGGTGCTCGTGGGCGACGCCAGCGCGGCCCGCAAGCGGATCGAGGCGGCCTTCGAGGAGTTCCGCCAGCTGTTCCCCGCCGCGCTCTGCTACACCAAGATCGTCCCGGTCGACGAGGTGGTGACGCTGACGCTCTATCATCGGGAGGACGACGCTCTGCGCCGCCTCATGCTCGACGACGCGCAGACAGCCGAGCTCGACCGGTTGTGGGCCGGGCTCCATTTCGTGTCCCAGGACGCGCTGAAGCTCGTCGACGCCTTCGAGCAGCTCTGGCAGTTCGCGACGCAGGACGCCGATCCGAGCGCGTTCACTCCGATGCGCGAGCCGATCCGCCAACGCGCCGAGGCCTTCAAGAAGGAGCTGGTCGACGCACAGCCGCGGCACATCGAGGCGGTGCTGGGGTTCGCCGAAAGCGCTTATCGCCGACCGCTGGGAACGGCGGAGAAGGACGACCTCCGCGGCCTTTACGCCCGGCTGCGCGCCGAGGAGCTCCCGCACGAACAGGCCGTCCGTCTGATGATCGCTCGTGTGCTCGTGGCGCCGGCCTTCCTCTACCACGCGGAAAAACCGGTCGCGGGCGACAAGTCCGGTCCCGTGGACAACTGGGAACTGGCGACGCGGCTGAGCTATTTCCTCTGGTCGTCCGCGCCCGACGCCGAGCTGCGCGCCGTGGCCGCCAACGGCAATCTCGTGGAACCAGACGTTCTCGCCGCCCAGGCGCGCCGCATGCTCAAGGATCCGCGCACGCGCCGGCTCGCGACGGAGTTCGCCTGCGCCTGGTTGCACATCTACGGCTTCGACGAGCTGGGCGAGAAGAGCGACCGGCACTTCCCCACCTTCGCCGGGCTGCGCGGCGCGATGTACGAGGAGACGATCCGCTTCTTCACCGACCTGGTCCAGAGCGACGGCTCGGTGATGGGCATCCTCGACGGCGACCACACTTTCCTCGACCGCCCGCTGGCCGAGCACTACGGCATCCCGGGATTCGACGGTGCCGGCCTGGACGAGTGGCGTCGCGTGGACGGCGTGAAGAAGTACGGACGCGGCGGCATCTTGGCGCAGGCGACGACGCTGGCGAAGCAATCCGGCGCGTCGCGCACCAGCCCGATCTTGCGCGGCAACTGGCTGGGCGAGGTGCTGCTCGGCGACAAGCTGCCGCGTCCGCCCAAGGACGTGCCGCGGCTGCCCGAGGACGAATCGACCGAGACGCTCACGATGCGCCAGCTCACCGAGAAGCACAGCGCCGACCCGAAGTGCTCCGGTTGCCATCGTCGGATCGACGCGTTCGGGTTCTCGCTCGAAGGCTTCGACGCCATCGGCCGACGACGGACCCAGGACCTCGGGGGACGTCCGGTGGACACGCGGGCGAAGGTCATGGACGGCTCGGAGTTCGAAGGGTTGGAGGGGCTGCGCACCTACCTGACGACGCGGCGGAGCGACGCGTTCCTGCGCCAGTTCTGCCGCAAGCTCCTCGGCTACTCGCTCGGCCGCGGCGTGATCCTCTCCGATACGCCGCTGGTCTCCGAGATGCGCGCGCAGCTCAGATCGCATGACTACCGGTTCGGCGCCGCAATCGAGGCGATCGTCCGCAGCAAGCAGTTCCGCGAGATCCGCGGGAAGGAGATGGCAATCGAGGAGTAGATCCGCCCGTTTCGCGCAGGGACGCATGGGCGCCCGGCAGGTCGTCCGGCTCCGAGCCTCGGTTCGTTGCCGCAAGCAGGAGGAGTCCCGTGGGGCAGATGGAGCACGGAGTTGATTGCCGTGCTTCAGTCTGTCGCCCATAGGGTTGGGCTGAATGCCTCGGAAGAGGCGGCATCGGGCCTTGCGCGGGCCGCTGAATAAGCCTAGTTCACGGGCGTCAATGCCCCCGTCGTGAGAACTTATCCTCGCAGCATCCTAGGAGAAAACCGGGATGTCGCCTTCGCCGGAAACGGCGTGGCCGCGATGGTCTGATCGATCGGCTCCACTCCTCCCCCACCCCCTCGTTTCCCATGAAACGTTCCCTCCTGCCCTCGTTCTGCGCCCTGTTGTTGGTCGGTTGCGACGCCGCTGAACGAAAGACCGCCTTCGCCCAGAACGTCGAGACCAAGGGTGCTGTGGCGTCTACGCCTCCGCCGATCCCGGCCGCACCCGCACTGGCACCCGCGACCAACGCGGTTCCCGTGGCGGTGCGGCCTCCCCTGCCTCCGCCTGAGCTACCGGCGCCCGTCCAAGAGGTCGTCCGGCTCGCCCAGACGACCTTGAGCGAAGGCGTCTTGGTGGACTACATCGCGGTGATCCAGGAGCCGTTCTCCCTCGATGCCGACCAGGTCATCTACCTCAACGACCTCGGGGTCCCGATGGCCGCGATCCAGGCGTTGCTCAAGCGCTCCACCGCCGCTGCGGACACGGCCGGCGTAGCGCCGCGGGGCAACGTCATCCAACCCGGTCAGCCCGCTCCGACGCCCGCACCGATTTCGGCAACGGCCTTCGCGCCGACGGCACCTGCTGTCACGGTGCCGCCGTCTGAAGGCGCGCCTCCGCCTCCGCCCGCAGCAACTCCGGTGGTCGTCTCGCAGCCGGCCACGACCGTCACCTACAACACCTTCTACGAGACGCTC
>JBBRQL010000135.1:0-11109 GCA_038226425.1 Verrucomicrobiota bacterium | reverse complement strand
CGGATTGCCTCCCACGGCGTGCCGCCATGGCCGCCGAGGTACGAGTATCCGATGACGACGCCGTAATCCTTGTAGAAATCGAATCCCTGCCGCGTGTTGAACGGCGCGCCCAATCCCGGGCAGACAAGGAACCGGTGCTCGCCGCCGGCGATGCGCACCAGATTCGTCCGCGTGCTGTGGGCCAAAAGGACCACATGCTCATCGAGCCCCGGCGGCAGGTCGGCGGTCTCCGACGGCCCCTTGAACATCGGGTCGCGCAACTGGTGCTCGCCCACGCTGGAGTAGCCCGGCGCCAAGCGGTCCTGCTGGTCATGTCCGTAGAGCGCCAACGTGAGATAGAACTGGTGCTGGTTGCCCAGGCACACGGCACGCCGGCCCCGCTCCTTCGCGCCGATCAACGCCGGCAGCAGCAACGCAGCGAGGACACCGATCACCGCGATGACCACCAGCATCTCCACGAGCGTGAACGCGTCGTCACTGCGGATGGAGCGGGGACGCTGGAGGTTCGGGATGCGCATGGCGGACGGACGGCAGGCATGGCAAGTAGTGCCCGCTCACCGGCCCGCCGCAAGACAAAGGGCCGTGCCCGACTTTTCCCGCGCACCGGGGCAAGTTCCGCGCTACGGTCCCGGGCATCATATGAGCCGACCTTCCTCATCCCGCGGCCCCGGCGCGCTGACCTATATGGGCGCCACCGTGTTGCTCATCGGCGCGATCGTGGCCGGAGCGTGGTTCGCGGCGCAGCGCAGCGCCACCGGCACCGACGGCGACGGCAACGCGCCCTTCGCGCAGGCGATGGCCTCGGGCAAGACCTTCTATGACAAAGGCGATCCCGGAAAAGCCATCAGCGCCTTCCAGACCGCCCTGGCGATGAACCCGGCGAACCCCGACGTCCACATCAACCTCGCCAACGCCTTCCTGCTCGCGAACCAGCCCGGTCCCGTCGCGATCCACGCCGCGGAGGCGCTGCGCTTCGAGCCGGGCAACGGCGCCGCCCACTACCTGCTCGGCTGCGCCGCGCTGCGGCAGAACCAGTATTCGAACGCCGTGCAATCGTTGCAGGAGGCCAAGGCGGCCGACCCGACGGTGAACGCGGTGAGCTTCCAGCTCGGCCGCGCGTTCTTCGGCTGGGGCAAGCTCGACGACGCCGCGGCCCAACTACGCGAGGTCACGCAGTTCGACACGAACCATCCGTCCGCTTTCTACCTGCTCAGCCAGGTGCTGCTCCGCCAAGGTCAGCGCGAGGAGGCCGTCGCCGCCCTCGCTTCCCACCAGAAGATCGCCGCCGGCAAGACTCAGGCGGCCGACGATCCCGCCATCTACGAACGCTGCCGCTACACCGAGATCGTCGCGCCCTTCCCGCTGGAACAACCGGCCCGCGACGGCATCGCGCTGAAGTTCGCCGACGACACGGCCCGCGCGTTCGGTGGCAACGGCGCGAAGCTCCACGGCGCGTTCGGCCTGACCGACATCAACCGCCGCGGCTGGAACGACCTGCTCATCGCGAACGAGACGGGCGTGCAGCTGCTCTGGAACTCCAACGGCGTCTTCACCGCCCGCACCGCGCCGCTCGCCGTCGCCGCCGCTGCGGGTGCCACGCAGGTGCTCGGCGGCGACCTCCAGAACGACCGCTACGAGGACGCCGTGGTCATCGGCCCCGCCGGCGTCTCGGTCCTGCGCTTCGCCACCAACGGCGTCTTCAGCGACGTGACCGCGCAGAGCGGGTTGCGCGCCGCCAAGGCCTCGGGGACCGCCGGCGCGCTCGGCGACCTCGATTTCACCGGCAAGCTGGGCCTGATGCTCGCGACCGCGGACGGACAGCTCCGCAGCTTCACCAACCTCGGCAGCGGCACCTTCCGCGAGCGCAAGGGCGACACCTTCGGCGCCACCAACGTCATCGCCGTCGCCGTGGACGACTGGAGCAACGACGACCTGCCCGACGTGCTGCTCACCCGCCGCGACCAGCCGCCGCTCCTGCTCGCCAACGTCCGCGGCTCCGGCCTCGTCGCGACGAACCCTCCGACGGAATGGCCCGCGGCCCGCGCGCTCGCCGTCGGCGACCTCAACAACGACCTGCGCAACGACGTCGCGCTCGTCACCGACAAGGCCGTCGAGATCTTCTTCGGCGGCCTGCGCGAACCGCTGCGTCTCCCGGCGAAGAACAACCGTATCCGCCACATCCGCGCGCTCGATCTCGACAACGACGGCTGGCTCGACCTCGTCTCCTGGGGCGCCGACGGCGTCCGCGTCTGGCGCAACCGCGGCAACGCCGGCTTCCACGAGGTGACCGCCGACCTCGGCCTCGGCGCGCTCGCGACCTCCGACATCACGCAGCTGGCCGCGGCGGATCTCGACGCCGATTGCGATATCGACCTCGTCGTCGAGGTCGCCGGCGCCGGCCTGAAGATGCTGCGCAACGACGGCGGCAACGCCAACGGCATGCTCAAGCTCCGCCTGCTCGGCAACCGGTCGAACGCAAGCGCGCTCGGCGTGAAGACCGAGCTCTCCGCCGGCGGCTGGCACGGGCTGCGTTCCGTGCAGGCGCTGCCCATCGAGATCGGCGTCGGCAAACGGAAGCAGCTCGATTCGCTCAGCATCCGCTGGTTCGACACCCGGCAGGACACCACGGAGGTCTCCGTCTCGTGCGAGCCGATGTCCTTGTTCGAGCTCGTTCTTCCGACCGGTTCCTGCCCCTACCTCTACACTTGGAACGGCCACAGCAACCGCTTCGTCACCGACATCCTCGGCGCCGCGCCGCTGGGGTTGCCGGTCGCGCCGGGACGCTTCATCGACGCCGATCCGGACGAGCTGGTGCGCCTCGGCGACGAGACCGACGTCGTGCCGAAGGACGGCCACTACGTCGTCCAGCTCACCGAGGAACTGCGAGAGATCCTGTATCTCGACCAGGCGCGGCTCGTGGTCGCGGACCGACCGGCCGGCCAAGAGGTCCACACCACCGGCAAGCTGGTCCCGGGAAAACCGTTCCCGAAGCACGAGCTGGTCGCCTTGGGCGGACGCGTCCCGCTGCGTCGCGCCGAGGACCTGTCGGGCAACGACATCACCGTGGCGCTCGAAACGACCGACGGCCGGATGGTCTCGCCCGCCTCGCTCCGCGGACCGCAATACCGCGGCCTCGCCGAGCCGCACGGCGTCGTCCTCGATTTTGGTCCGCTCGGGAACGCCAAGGAGCCCGTGCTCGCGCTGACCGGCTGGCTGCGCTTCGGCGGCGGCATGGCCAACATCGCAGGGTCGCACTCACCGGATCTCCCCTTCCCCTTCCCCGTGCTCGAGGCCGAGACCGCGACGGGCTGGCAGAAAGTCGACGTCACCGTCGGCGCACCCGCCGGCAAGACGAAGACCATCATCGTGGATCTCGCCGGCAAGCTGCCCGCGGGCACGACGCGGCTCCGGTTGACCCAGTCGTTCGAGATCCACTGGGACCGCATCGCTCTCTTCACCGGGAGCCGGAAGCCCTCGGTCCACGAGTTCGCGCCGAGCGCGACCGACCTGCACTGGCGCGGCTACAGCGAGTTCGCCGACCTGCCCTGGACGCAGCCGCTCACGCCGGTCTATGACCGCGTGAATTCGAAGCCGGCTTGGACCATCACGCCGTCCGGCTGGGTCACACGCCACGGCGCGGTGGACGAGTTGCTGGCGGCGTCCGACGACGGTCTTGTGCTCGTCGCAGGCGGCGATGAGCTGACACTGCGGTTCGCGGCCGACCGCCTGCCGCCGAAGCCGGCGGGCATGGTGCGCGAGTTCTTCCTGTCAGTGACCGGCTGGGACAAGGACGCCGATTACCATGTCGTCCGCGGCGACGAGGTGGGGCCGCTGCCGTGGCGCGGCATGGACGACCAGCGCTACGGGAGCGAGCCGCGGCCAGCCTTCCGGAGCGACGCGCTGCACGAGCGCTTCAACTCGCGCTGGATCGGTCCGAAGACATTCGTCCGTCGCGCCAAGTGACACCGGCGGTGAACCATCTTGGACGCCGACCTGAGGCGCTTGCTTCGGTCCCGGTTCGGCCATGAAAAAGGGGGCTTCGTCAGAGGAGGCCGTGGTCCTGCTCCACGGCCTCTGCCGGACGACCCGCTCGATGGTCCCGATGGAGCGGGCATTGGCCGCGGAAGGGTTCCGCGTCTGGAACGTGGGCTATCCGTCGCGGACGGCCTCGATCGGGCAGCTCGCCGGGACCGTCGTTCCGGAGGCGCTCGGCAAGTGCCGGGACTTCGGTGCCACAAGGATCCATCTCGTCACCCATTCGCTCGGCGGGATCCTCGTGCGGGCGTACCTGTCCGAGCACGCGATCCCCGACCTCGGCCGCGTCGTCATGCTCGGTCCGCCCAACCAAGGCAGCGAAGTCGTCGACGTGCTGGGACGTTTCTGGATCTTCGGGAAACTGAACGGCCCCGCGGGTCGCGAGCTGGGGACCGATCGCGATTCGACGCCGAACCGGCTCGGTCGGGTGACGTTCCCGCTCGGAATCATCGCCGGCGACCGCTCGGTCAACTGGATCAACAGCCTCTGGATCCGCGGCGACGACGACGGCAAGGTCTCGGTCGAGCGCACCAAGATCGCCGGGATGACCGACCACATCGTGGTCCACGCGGCCCATCCGTTCCTGATGCGGGACGCCCGGGCCATCCGGCAGACGATCCGTTTTCTCCGCACCGGGGCGTTCGACCACGCTTCGGCGGACCGGTGACCACGATGCTTCGGCCGAGGCCGCACCGGTCGCGCGAGGCACGACGGCTGGAAAGAAAAACGGGCGACGCGTCGGCGTCGCCCGTCTGTCGATGCGGATCCTGAGCCGGAACGCGCAGTCTGTTCCGGGTGGAACGGCCAACCTGGCCGTTCTCGGCGACAACTTGCCGCCGAGCGTCGGCACGTGGACGCACCCACCGGAGGGACGCGTTCCCGGCGCACCCGACGCGGCGGGCTGGTAGCCCGCCCCAACGGGCCGGTGGCCCGTTCCCCCCAGCCTTTGACCGCATGGTTCCGGTGAAGAGCCTGTTCAAGAACTCACCTGTGGGTCGTGGGATAGGCTTCCAGCCTGTCCCACATCTCAAACCGGCTCAAAGACCTGGTCACTGCATCTCGCCGACGTGCTCGAGACGGAGGATCTTCGTGTCCTTGTTGTTGCCCCATTCTTTGCCGTACTCGATGACGTAGAGGCAGCCGTCGGGGCCGAGCTCGACGTCCATAGGGCGCTTGATCTCGGTGCCCGGCATGAAGCGCGACATCATCAGCTTGCCGTTGGCGTCCTTGGCGATGTTGTCGTCCTTGTCGAGCTTCACGGCGATGATCCAGTTGCGGCTCCACTCGTAGATGAAGAGCGTGTGGTCGAACTCCTTGGGCAGCTTGTGCGGCGACTTCAGGGCAGGGTCGAAGTAGTACACCGGGCCGGCCATCGCGGTGCGGCCGCCGCTGCCGACGGCGGGGAACTTGGTGGACGGCGACGGCGGATAGTAGATGAAGGCCGGCTGCGCGGGCGGCAGGTCGCGGATGCCGGTGTTGTTCGGCGAATCGTTCACCGGATGCGCGGCATCGTAGAAGGTCGGCTTGAAGTCGGCCGCGATCCAAGGCGCGGGATTGGCCGGCCACCCGGATTCCGGTTTGCCGTCCTTCTTGGCCTGGGCACGGGCCGCGTTGACGTCGTTGAAGGCCTGGCGGGCGACGTAATCGGCCGGAGTGTAGGGCTTGTTGTCGCCGACGAAGTAGGGCCAGCCGAAGAAGCCGGCCTTGCGGGCCTGGTTGACCTCGTCGTGTCCGGCCGGGCCGCGCTGCGGGTTCGGGCCGCCGGCATCGGGACCGACCTCGCCCCAGTAGAGGTAGCCGTTCTTCTGGTCGACGGCGATGCGGAACGGGTTGCGGTTGCCCATCACGTAGACCTCGGGCTTGGTGCCGGGCGTGCCGGGCTTGAAGAGGTTGCCGGCCGGGATCGAGTAGCCGCCGTCGGCCTTGGGCGTGATGCGGAGGATCTTCCCGGTGAGCGAGTCCGCGTTCGCCGCGGAGCGCTGGGCGTCCCACGGATAGTGGCCCTTGCGGGGATCGTTCGGCGAATAGCCGTCGGAATCGAACGGGTTCGTGTTGTCGCCGACCGAGACGTAGAGGTTGCCCTTGGCGTCGAAGGTCAGCGACCCGCCGACGTGGCAGCACTGCTCGCGCTGGACCGGGATCTCGATGATGGTCTTCTCGCTGGCGAGATCCAGCGCTTCGCCCTTCAGGGTGTACCGGGAGACGCGGATCTTGCCGGCCTTGCCGTTCTCCTGACCGTCATGGGTCGTCTCGGTGAGGGAATGGTTGAGGTAGATCCAGCCGTTCCCGAGGAACTTCGGGTCGAGCGTGATGCCGAGCATGCCCTCTTCGAGGCCGTCGAACACCGGGATGGTGGCGATCACGACGGTCGCCTTCGTCGCAGGGCTCCACATCTTCACGATGCCTTTGCGCTCGGCCCAGAACACCCGGCCGTCCTTGGCCACCGCCAGCTCCATCGGGTCGACGATGGTGTCGGTCGCCTTGCCGTCGACCACGGCGTCCTCGTCGAGGACCACCTTGCGGAAGGCGGACTCCGGCGGGAACCAGCTGGCGTCGGGTTTGACGCCGCCGCCGCTGCCCGTGGTGGGGGACTGGGTGGTCTGGCCGAGGGCGAGGTTCATGGCCAGCATGAAGCCGGTTGAAAACGTGGGGAATCGCATGCGCCGGATGGACTACACGGGCCGCAGGTTTAATCAATCCAAGTTTCCCTCAAAGCAACGTTGACACCTGCTTCCCCATTTGGTTACTTCGCGGCTCTTTTTTACGGAGCGAATCTATATGTATGCTGTGATGGAAACAGGCGGGAAGCAGTATCGCGTTACTGCCGGCGACACCTTGGAGATCGAGAAACTCGAGCTCGAACCCGGCGCTATCGCCACCTTCGACCGCGTGTTGATGGTGAACAACGACGGCGTCGTCACCGTGGGCTCGCCCACCGTGGCGGGCGCCAAGGTCGTGGCCGACGTGGTCGAGCAGACCAAGGCCGACAAAGTCATCATCTTCAAGATGAAACGCCGCAAGGGCTACCACAAGAAGCAGGGCCATCGGCAGAAACTCACGGTCATCAAGGTCAAAGAGATCACGGCTTAAGCTCACCGAAGGAATTCTATGGCGCACAAGAAAGGTCAAGGCAGCGTACGCAACGGTCGCGACAGCCACGGCAAACGGCTGGGCGTGAAACGTTTCGGCGGTCAGCTGGTCAACGCCGGCACCATCATCATCCGCCAACGCGGCTCCAAGTTCCACCCCGGGGTGAACGTCGGGGTCGGCCGCGATTGGACGTTGTTCGCCCTCATCGACGGACGCGTGAAGTTCGACAAGCACCGCCGCCGCGTCCACATCGAGGCCGAGGTCGAGGTCGCTGCCGCGGAAGTCGCCAAGAACTGACGTCCTCCCGCACATCTCTTCTCAGGCGAGGCCGCGGGCCTCGCCTTTTTTTTTTAGCCCGATATCCTGCCGCCATGTTCATCGACGAGGTCAAGGTCTTCGCCAGCGCCGGCCACGGCGGCAAGGGCGCCGTCGCGTTCCACCGCGAAGCCTACATCACCAAGGGAGGCCCCAGCGGGGGCAACGGCGGACGCGGTGGCGACGTCGTGCTCGTCGCCGACCACGACCTCAACAACCTGATCCAGCAGTTCTACGTCCCGCGCCTGATCGCCGAAGCGGGCGAGGCCGGCATGGGCAAGGGCATGGACGGCGCCGCCGGCAAGGACCTCATCATCAAGGTGCCCTGCGGCACGCTCGTGTGGCGCATCGCCAAGCCTCTGGAAGCGGTCGAGGCCGATCCTGAGAACGAGGTCTCCTCGAAGGTCGCCGCCAAAGCGGAAAAAGCTCTGGCGAAAGGCGGCAAGATCCCGATCGGTACCGAGAAACGTCCCACGATCCGCACCGCGAAAGGCGTTTCAGCGCTGGAGATCGATCTGGAGGAGGACGGCTTCGACGACCCCGTCGCGAACGTCCGCGACAAAGGTGAGCTCGTCTGCGACCTGGTCGAGAACGGCCAGCGTTTCGTGCTCTGCAAGGCCGGACGCGGCGGCCTCGGGAATCGCAACTTCGCCACCAGCGTCCGCCAAGCGCCGCGCTACGCGCAGCCCGGCGAACCGGGCGACGAAGGCGAGTTCTTGTTCGAGCTGCGCATGGTCGCCGAGGTCGGCTTGGTCGGCTATCCGAACGCCGGCAAGTCCACGCTGCTAACCGCCATCTCCCACGCCCGCCCGCGCATCGCGCCGTATCCGTTCACGACGCTCACGCCGCAGGTCGGGATCCTCGAATACCAGGACTGGCACCGCCTGACCATCTGCGACGTGCCCGGGCTCATCGCCGGCGCGCACCAAGACGTCGGCCTGGGACATGCGTTCCTCCGCCACATCGCGCGCTGCCGCATCATCGTCATCCTGCTCGACATGGCGGGGACCGACAACCGCGAGCCGTGGGACGACTACAAGAGCCTCCTGCAAGAGCTCGAGCTCTACGACCCTGCCCTGCTGGAGAAACCTCGTCTAGTCGTCGCCAACAAGATGGACGAGCCGGCCGCCGAGGCGATGCTGAAGAAGTTCAAGCGCAAGATCACCAAGACGCCGGTCCTTCCGATCTCCGCCGCGTTCGGTCAAGGCATCCCGGAGTTCCGCCGCTTGATACGCGAAGCGGCCCAGGCCCAGCCGCCGCGCTGACCGGTCCGGCCGCGGCGCCGCTCAGGCGACCAAGCCGTCCACGACCTCCACCACGCGCTCGGCGCGGGCGGCGATCTTCGGGTCGTGCGTCGCGATCACCAAGGTCGTGCCGCGTTCGGCGCGCAGCGCGAGCAGCACCTCGAGGATCTCCGTGCCGGTCTTCGTGTCGAGGTTGCCCGTCGGTTCGTCGGCCAAGATCAGCTCCGGGTCGTTGATGAGGCAGCGGGCGATGGCCACACGTTGCTGCTCGCCGCCGGACAACTCGTAGGGACGATGGCCGGACCGTTCTGCCAACCCGACCCGGTGCAGCAGTTCTTCCGCCTTCGCTTTCGCCATCTTGGCCGGCATCCGCGCCATCCGCGCCGGGAGCGCCACGTTCTCGGCGGCGTCGAGTTCCGGGAGAAGGTGGTAGGCTTGGAAGATGAACCCCACGCGGCGGTTGCGGAACGCCGTCAACGCCGAGGTCGAGAGCGTCCCGAGGTCGGAGCCGCAGACGCGTATGGTCCCGGCATCGGGCCGGTCGAGGCCCCCGAGCAGATGCAGGAGCGTGCTCTTCCCCGCGCCGCTCGCGCCGCGCAGCGCGACGAATTCCCCGCGGCGCGCCACGAAATCCACGCCGCGGAGCACGTCCAAGTGCCGACGCCCGAGCGAATACGATTTCCGCACGCCCGACGCGGACACGATCGCGTCATCCATGGCGGAGGGCCTCCACAGGTTGGAGCCAAGCGGCCCGCAGGGCGGGCAGCACGCCGGCCAGGATGCAGAGCACCAGCGACACGCCGCAGATGACAGCGACATCCGCGGTCACGACCTCGGCGGGAAGCTCGCGCAGCTGGTAGATCGACGGCGGGAACAGGTTGAAGCCCACCACGTCGTTCATGAAGCGCAGGAACTCGTTCCGGTACCCGAGCGCCAGCATCCCGGCACCAAGCCCGCTCAGCACGCCGAGGACGCCCACGACGAGGCTCTGGGCGAGGAAGAGCAACGCGACCGACATCGGCGTCGCGCCGAGCGCCTTGAGCATCCCGATCTCCCGGGTCTTCTGCACGATGAAGGTGATCAGCGCGCTCATGATCCCGAAGGCCGCGACCAGCACGATGAAGAACAGGATGAAGAACATCATCGTCCGCTCGGTGGTCAGCGCGTTGAGCATGTCCTTGTTGTCCTCGAGCCAGTTCACGACCCCGTAGTCCGGCCCGAGCGAGGTCTGCAAGTGGCTGCGGATGCGTACCGTGTTCCGCTCGGTCGGGTCCTTAAACATCACCGAGAGGCCTTGGACATCCTCGCCCAGGCCGCCGAGTTCTTGGGCGTCGGCGAGCGAGGTGACGACGACGTTGGCGTTCCATGGGCTGAGGCCGAGGTCCACGAGGCCGCGCACCTTGTAGTCCGCCGCCATGGGCAGCTCGTCCACCTCCTTGGTCCCGGTCTTCTGGGCCCGTTCCAGCGACGAAGCCAGGTTCTCGAACGCGGCCGGCGAGTACACCGCGACGCGGTCCCCGGCATGGACACCGAAGGTGTCCGCCAGTTCGTAGCCCATGATCAGGCTCTTGGGAGACAGCCTCGCCTCGCCCTCGACCATGCTGTCGGTGATACGGCTCACGCGGCTCTCGAGCTGGGGATGCACGCCGCGCACCAGGGCGACGAAACGGCGCGATGCGCCGCCGTTCGCCGGCTCGGACCGGACCAGCACATGCGTGTTGATGTACGGCGCGACGCCGCGGACGGCAGGATTGGTGGCGACCCGGTCCATCACGGCGGCCCAATCGGACATCGAGGACTGCCGGCGCTCGATCTTCAGGTGCGCCTGGAAGCCGATCAAGCTGTCACGGAACTTGTTGTCGAAGCCCGTCATCACCGCGATCACGATGATCAGCACGGAAACGCCGAGCATCACGCCGAGGATGCAGATGAGCGTGATCACCGACACGAACGTGCGCTTAGGGCGCAAGTAGCGCAGCGCGAGGGCCAGCTCGAACGGCAACGATGACATGACGTGCCCGGACGCTAGCGACGGAAGTCGCGATTACAAGAGCGGGACCAGCCGCGCCCGCTTGCCGCCGCGCGGGTCCGATCGTCACTGTCCCGCGGCAATGAAGTCCGCGCGCATCCTGATGTGCCTCCTCGCCATGGCCTTGGCCACGGCCGTCCACGAAGCGGCCTTCACCCGGCTCGCCGACGGAAGCCGCCTGCGGGTCTGGGGCTTTCAGCGAGGGACGCCGGCGCACCTCGAGATCCGCGAGGCCTATGGCCGGAAGCCGTACACATGGATCCCGGTCGGCATCCGTCAGCGCCTCGGTCTCGTGCCCGCTCAGCTGGACGCCGGCACGGGCAGGCCGGACGACGACGCGGTGGTGGTGTGGTTCACGCGCTTTGATCCGAGGCGCGACGGATATCGCTGGCGCTT
>JBBRQL010000134.1:0-11153 GCA_038226425.1 Verrucomicrobiota bacterium | reverse complement strand
GTCGGCACAAAATTGGTGCTCACCGTGATATTGGCATTCACCGTCGGATCGACCATCGTTCCGGTGCCGTCCGTAGAGCTTACGGCCGCCAAGAACGGATAGGCTCCGAACGTCCCGCCCGCGTTGACGCTGCCGGAGACGTAGGCTGTCCCGTTCGGGATCGGATCGATGACCTTGACTCCGGACAACAATGTGTCCAAGGAACTGCTCGGCGTGATGCTGAAGGTCAGGTTCGTCCCGCTGCCCGCGTAGTTCGTGCTGACGGTCTTGTTCAGCAGTTGGCGGAACGGGAAATCGATGGTGAGATTCGTGGTCCCGGTGGCCAAGGCGAAATTGTAGCTGGGGATGCTGGTGGAATAGCCCAGACCGATGTCAGCATCGGTCTGGTCCACCACGACCAGATAGGTGTCCGGAGCAAGGCCGGTGAAAAGATACTGCCCGTTGGCATCGGTGACGGCGGTGGCCAGCGCGGCACCGTCCGCGATCCCGTCGGCATTGCTATCCCGGTAGAGCGTCACGGTGACGTTGGCCAAGACCCGGTCCGTTCCCAGATCGAAGCTGCCGTTGCGGTTGACGTCGACATAGACGGTGTCGCCGATCGCGCTCGGAGTATTCGCCCGATAGCCGAAATCCGCCGTGTTGTCCGTGCCGGCGAGGTTGAGCACCGAGCGGAGGGCAGGCGTGGTCGCCGTGAACGTGTTGGGCGAGAAGGCGCTGATCAGATCGGCGTCGGTCTCGTCGACATCCACGATGTAGTTGAAGCCGGTGGGAAGGCTGGTGAAGGAATAGATCCCGCTGCCGTTGGTCGTCGTGGTGCGGATCAGCACGTCGCCGGAATCGATGACGCCGTTGCCGTTGGTGTCCTCGTAAAGATTGACGGTGACGTTCGCGATCCCCGTGTCGGAGCCGTTGAAGACGCCGTCACCGTTGAGATCCTGGAAGACCTGGTCGCCGATGACGCCGGAACCGGTGGGCTGGTAGCCGAAATCGACGGTGAGCACCGCCGTGTTCGACGTGACGATGGCGGCCGCGCCCTCGTTGATCGGGTTGCCCGCGCCACCGGTGGGGTTTCCGGTGTTGGTGCTGCTGGCAGGAGGCGTGGCGACCACCACGTAATTGCCGATGGCCAGGCCGGTGAAGAGGTAATTGCCGTTGGCATCGGTGACTTTGGTGCCCACCATGGTGTTCTCTCCGACATCTCTCAGGCCGTTGCCGTTGGTGTCGCTGTAAAGGGTGAGGGTGATGCCCGCGATCCCCTCCTCGCCGGTGTCTTGCACGCCGTTGCCGTTCCAATCGCGATAGACGGTGTCGCCGATGGAGCCGCCGCCGACGGTGACGCACGCCTCGGGTGCCCCGCTCAGGGTCTTGCTCTCGAAATTGAGGCTCAGCACGTTGCAGTAGCTGCCCGTGGTGACGGTAGCGCCGACCGTTGCCGTGAACTTGATCACCAGCGTCTTGCCGGCATTGATGCCTTGGGTGGAGGTGAAGACCGGCCGGTTCGGATTGGTGGAATTGACGGTGACGACGCCGGCGCCCGGTGTGCCGCCGTTCAGATCGACGCTGACAAGGGAGGCGTAGTTGAACCCGGTCGGGAGCAACTCGTTGATCACCATCGGTGTGCCGCTCGGGCCGGTGCCGGTGTTGGAGATGGTGACGGTGTAGGTGACCGTCCCGCCGGGGCTGGTCGAGGTGGGAGTGACCGACTTCGTCTCGTTGATCTGGGACACCGACGCGATGTTCACCGTCTCGTTCGCGGTGCCGATGGTCACGTTGTTGGTGCTGGCCACGACCGTGTTGAGCTGGGGTCCCGACCCGCTGGCCTGGACATTGACCCGGACGGTGCGGATCTGGTTGGCGGCAACGGTCCCCAGGTTGAAGACAAGCGGGTTCGGTCCTGAATTCTGGATCGGGACCGAGGAGAGGTGGGTGACACCGCTCGGCAACGTGTCGGTGAGCGTCACGTTGGGCATCGCGTTCGTGGAGTTGTTGACGAACGTGAGGTCGAAATAAAACGTCTCGCCCGGGGCGACCAGCACCTTGGAAGCGACCTTCTGGAGGACGGTGCAGGCGGAAAGCTGCACGACGGTCGGATCGAAGTACCGCCAGATGTGGTCTTTGCCGCCTTGTTCGCCGCCGGCGTCACCGCCGAAAGCGTCGGCGTACATCGTGAAACACGAGGTGCTGGGAGAAGACAGGACCTTGACCCTCACCCGGGCGTACAGCGGGCGGTTGGCCTCGAGCATGCCGATGGCGAAGCGCACCGCCGTGGTCGTGGTGGGCAGCGGGCTCCCGGAGCTCAGCACCACGCCGTAACCGCTGCCGTCGATACCGGCGTAGCCGAGGGTCGTGCTGGCCGAACCGGCCATATCGCTGCTGACTTGGCTGCCCGGGTACTGGATGCGGTTCCATGGCCCCTGGACGATGGCACCCTGCACCGCGGAGGCCTCCTGGGCCGCGGTGCGTCCCGACGTCGGCGCGGTATTGGTGTACGTTTGAAAATCGAACGACCACGGATAGCCGGATTGCGGGCCTGCGACGGCGCTGGCCATGCCCCACGGCGCGTTGCCCCGTTGGTCCGCCGGGTCGATGATGGCGGCACCCGACCGGCCGAACCCTCGGAGCTGGAATGAATCCCAGAGGGTCATCACTCCGAGCACATCGGTGCCGACCACGTTCGCGGCGTCGTACTCGCCCACGGTGTCGCCGCTGTTGTTCACCAACGCGGGGTTGGTCGGGTTGTTGTAGCTGTTGAACCCGGTCGAAGCATTGGTGGAATAGAAGATGCCGGTGTCGGCATAGACGCCGGCGATGGTGCCGCGGGCGATGCCCGTGACGTCGACCACGGATTTCTCGGACCGGCCGAGGAAATTGGTGAGGACCACACCGGATCCATTGACGCCGTTGGTGAGCATCGTGGGGCTCGCCTTGGCCCCGACGGAGCCGGCACCGACCGCGATGATCGATTGGCCGTGGGCCGGGATGGTCCGGAAACCGCCGGGATTGGCCGGATCGGGCTCGATGATCTCGGCCCCGGTCACCTGCACGCCCGAGGGCACGTAGAAGGTCTGGTAGCCGCCGACGCCGGTGGCGGTCGTGGTGACGGGCGTGGTCTTCAGTATGACCCAGAACTCATCGTTCACCGCCACCAGGTTTGCGGCATTGGTCGCGGCCCGCGTCGTTATCGTCGCGAGGAACGACTTCTCGAAGGCGATTCCCGTGGCACGGGTGTCGAGATTGTGCCCGAGCACCGTCGAGGCGATCGTCGCCACGAAAACCCCTATGAGCAGTGCTCCAGCGCGGAACCCGGCAGAAAAGCACCCGCGAAAGCCGGTGACGCCAGCGAGAGCGTCCGAGGAAATTCGCGAGGTATTGTTCTTCGACATAAAAGCAGTTCCGGTATCCGATCTTGGTGGATGTGGCACTTTCCAAGACCCTACGGCCTCCCGTTTCTTGCGGATTGAGGCTGTCTGGAAACCATACACCGCCCTTTTCGTAGCCCAAATCCGCCTTGGTAGCTATTTTTTTCCATACCGCAATTTCTAGGGACACAACTCGATCAGCTAAAGACAGGGCTCTCGATCGATAGGTATTTCAGCTAGGAAAAGTACGCGACCGGCACTCCACTCCGGAGGCATGGGCATGAGCCGGGGCGGCCGATCCGGCACGATGCACGGAGACACTGTGCGCCGCCCGTCGCAGCGAGGGGCGGGCGGTCCTGGACTCCTCACGCCGCGGGCGGACTGGAAAGTCCGCCCTCCCAGCTGGGCCGGCTCACACCTCGGGATAGGTCCACGGTCCGCGATAGGGCCGCCTCATCAACAGGCTGGCCGCCGGATCGCCGATGATCTGCTCCTTCGCGCCGTCCCACTCGATGCTGCGGCCCACGCGCGCGGAGATCATGCCGAGCAACGGCAGCACCGAGGACCGGTGCGCGATCTCGATGCTCGCGACGCCTTTCCGGCCGTCGTCGATGGCGCCCATGAAATCCGCCCAGAGCAGCTGCAGGTTGTGGCCGTCGGGTTGTTGCAACTGCGCATCTTCGTGGACCACCGGGGCGTTGCCGTCGGTCGGATAGAACGTCCAACCGTCCTGCCAGCCGATGTGGAGCGTGCCCTTGGTCCCGTAGTAATAAGCGCCGATGCGGTGTTTCTCGGCGTTGTTCTCGGCGAAGCGCCGGTGTTCCCAGGTGCAGGTGAACTGCTCGAACTCGTACACGGCCACCTGGTGGTCGGGCGCGTCGGTCGTCTGCTCGGTGTCGTCGAGCACCACGGGTCCTGCGACCGGCCGGCCCATGGTGGAATAGACGCGTTTCGGATACTTCTCGCCGCTCCACCAGAGCACCTGGTCGAGCCAGTGGACGCCCCAGTCGCCGAGCTGGCCGTTGCCGTAGTCGAGGAACTGCCGCCAACCGCCGGGATGGATGCGCTTGTTGAAGGGCCGCATCGGCGCCGGTCCGCACCAGAGGTCCCAGTCGAGCGTCTTGGGGACCTTGGCGTTCGGCGCGGGGTTCTCGCGGCCGCCGCCGCCGTGGGCGAAGAGCCGGACCATGCCGACGTCGCCGACCGCGCCGGACTTGAGGAACTTCATGCCGCTGACGTGGTGCGGCCCGATGCGGCGGTGCAACCCCACCTGCACCACGCGGCCGCTCTCGCGAGCCGCGCGGAGCATCGCCCGGCTCTCGTCCACGGTGTGGCCGGTGGGTTTTTCCACGAAGACGTGCGCGCCGGCCTTGACCGCGGCGATGGTCTGGAGCGCGTGCCAGTGGTCGGGCGTGGCGATGATGACGACCTCGGGCTTCTCCTTCTCCAGCAGCTCGCGGAAGTCGAGGTACGTCTTCGGCTTGTCGCCGTTGAGCCCCTCGACCTCGTTGGCCGCGAGCTCGCGGATGTCGCTGTCCGCGTCGCAGAGCGCGACGATCTTCACGCGTCCGCCGGCGATGGCCTCGCGCAAGATGTTCTTGCCCCACCAACCCGAGCCGATGAGCGCGGTGCGGAACTTCCGGCCGGGATCGGCGCCCAGGATGAACGGGGCCGCGGAGAAGGCCGCGCCGGCGACGGTGGCGGTCCGGATGAACTGGCGGCGGTCGAGCGTGGATACGGGGATCATGGTCGGCGGTGGCTTCGGACGCTGCGGTGGACGGCGGTAATCAGACGGATTCCACGGCAAGGTGCAATCCGCGCGTCTGGCGAGGGTGCGACAAGAAATGGCGGACAGTATAGGCGAGAAAGCGCGTGCGGGAACGGGGGATGCAGCGGTGAAGCCAGTCGCGGACATTCTTCCTGTCGCGTGGTAGGGCGAAGCCGCAGCTGCGCCCCCGCGAGTTCACTGGCCGCCCTTTGCTCAGCGGCTCGGCAGGAGCCTCGCCCTACCCGCGGTCTCGTTTCTCCTCGGTCCCAACCCACTGCCATGCCTCTTCTCCACTGCTTCCTGACCGCCACTTCTCATCGCACCCGTCGTGCCGGGGTGCCATCCAGGGTGGCGGACACGGCAGCCGGAGCAGAGTTGGGCTTGATCTTTAGAAGACACCGGCCGGAGAGAGAATCTGGAAAACAGGAAAGTAGGAAAACCGGGGCTTTGCTGGCTCCGTTCCTGTTTTCCTGCTTTCCAGATTTATCTTTTCTACACAGAAAATGGAACTCCGCGGTATCGCGAGCCAGTGATCGGCAGACGACGACTCTTGCCACGAGCCAAGACCTCTCCTCGCCCTGCCGTGTGCAACTCGGCGAAACAGCGGATCACCACTCTGCGGACCGGCCGCCACTTCGGGGCGCACACGTCCCGCGATGCCGGGAAGAACACGGCCGGGAGATCGCCGACGGCCCGGCGACATTTACACCGCCTTAACAACTCTCCTCTTCCAGCCACACAAAGGCTTAACGCGACCGGGTTCTATTGAGGTCGAAGTTCGGCGGGCAGATCCGACCGGACAAAAGAACAAAACAAAACACGTCACACACAGGAATCCTATGAAGCTCATCACCAAGTCCATCCTGGTCGCCGTCCTCGGCGCCGCCACCTTCACCTCCATCGCCCAGGACGCCGGCCGGCCCGAGCGCCGCGAAGGCGGACCGCGCCGCGGCGGATCCCCGGTCATCGCCGCCCTCGACGCCGACAAGGACGGCGAGATCAGCGCCCCGGAGATCGCCAACGCCAAGGCCGCGCTGCTCACGCTCGACAAGAACAACGACGGCGCGCTGACCGCCGAAGAGCTGCGTCCCGGCCGGCCCGATGGCGCCCCGGCCCCGGACGGCGCCCGTCCGCCGCATGACGGCCCTGGTGCGGGCGGAGCGGGCAAGCGCCCCGTCCCGCCGTTGATGGCCGCGCTCGACAAGAACGGCGACGGCTCGCTGGACGCGACCGAGATCGCCGGCGCTTCCGCCGCCCTCGCGACGCTCGACAAGAACGGCGACGGCAAGCTCACCCGCGAGGAGCTGCGTCCGGCCCGTCCGGACGGCGCCCCGGATGGCGCTCCCGAAGGCGGCCGCGGCCATGGCGGCCCCGGCGGAGCCGACGGCAAGAAAGGTCCCCGCGGCCAACGCCCTCCGGCCGGCGAATGATCCGGAGCACCAAAGACGCGAAAAGCCCCGGGGCGATGCCTCGGGGCTTTTGCTTGGTCGACACCCGCACCCGTAGGACCGGGCGCCACCGGCCCCCTGAAGCGAGCAGGTAGCGGTACAGTCCAGCCAGGCCGACCGAGGGCTTCCAGCCCGCCCGCAGCCAAGCAGGGTGCCTGTCCCACTTTTTCAAAAAGGCCCGGAGAATCGATCCGGGGAGATTCCATTTGTCGGCGCACACGTGACATGTGCTAAGTCCCGTCCATGTCGGTGCCAAAATACTACCCCGGAAACCGGTTCGATGGCGCGGATCTCATCGGGCAGCTCAAGACGTGGCTCACGCAGCTGCCGGTGCTCCTGCTCGGTCTGTTCGTGGTCAGCGGGCTGTGGTCGGCCTTCTACACCGTGCCGGCGGAGTCGGAAGCGGTGGTGACGCGGTTCGGCAAGTATGACCGCACCGTCACGCCGGGTCTCCGGCTCAAACTGCCGTGGGGCGTGGAGAGCGTCCGGAAGCTCCCGGTGAAGCGGCAGCTCAAGGTCGAGTTCGGCTTCGGCACGCCCGGATCCGGCAATCCCCATCAATCCACCTCCCAAGCCGAGCAGGCCGAGGAGAAGCGCATGGTCACCGGCGACCTGAACGTCGCGCTCGTCGAATGGGTGGTCCAATACCGCATCCAGGAACCGCGCGCGTTCCTTTTCAACGTCCGCGATCCGGAGCTGACGTTGCGCGACATCTCCGAGGCCGTGGTCCGCAAGGTGGTCGGCGACCGCACGGTGGACGAGGTGATCACCGTGGGCCGGCAGGAGATCGAGTTCGAGGCGCTCAAGGAGCTGCAGAAGCTGGCCGGCCTATACGAGCTGGGCCTGGCCATCGACCAGGTGCAGTTGAAGGACGTGAACCCGCCCGCGGCGGTGCAGGCCTCGTTCAACGAGGTCAACCAGGCGCAGCAGGAGCGGGAGCGATCGATCAACGTGGCCAAGGGGCAGTTCAACAAAGCCATCCCGCAGGCCAAGGGCGCGGCCGACCAGCAGTTGGCCGAGGCCGAAGGCTACGCCGCCAAGCGGGTCAACGAGGCGGAGGGCGATGCCGCCCGTTTCGGCGCGCTGCTGGCCGAATACTCGAAGGCCCCCGCGGTCACGCGCCAGCGGCTCTATCTCGAGACCATGCAGGAAGTGCTGCCCAAGCTCGGGCGGCGGGTGATCGTGGATGACGAGCTCCGCCAGTTCATGCCGCTGCTCCCCTTGGGCGACGGTCCGCTGAACCCGCTTCCGGCTCCCCGTGCCCCCGCCTTGAACTCCAGCTCCACCGGCCGATGAAACGCCTTCCCCAAGCCCTGCTCCTCGTGCTCGTCGTCGCCGCCGTGCTCGGCCTGTCCGGCGCTTGTTACGTCGTGGACGAGACCGAGAAGGTGATCATCACCCAGTTCGGCAAGCCCATCGGGCAGCCGATCACCGAGGCCGGGCTGCGCTTGAAGCTGCCGTTCATCCACACGGTGAACCGCTTCGAGAAACGCGCGGTCGAATGGGACGGGCGGCCCACCGAGATGCCCACGAAGGACAAGACCTACCTGGTCGTGGACGCGTTCGCGCGCTGGCGGATCACCGACCCCGAGACCTATTTCCTCCGTTTGCGCGACGAGCGGAGCGCGCAGTCGCGGCTGGACGACATCATCGGCAGCGAGATCCGCAACGTGGTCGCCTCCCACGAGCTGATCGAGATCGTCCGCAGCGACAAGGCGCGCAAGCCGGCGCTGGACGACTCCTCGGCCGACGGGATCGTGCGGGCGGTGGCATGGCCGCCGATCCGCTTCGGCCGGGAGGCGCTGGAGAGCCTCGTCCTGGAAAGCGCCGCGCCCAAGCTCAAGGTGTTCGGCATCGAGCTGCTCAACGTCCAGTTCACCCGCCTCAGCTACAACCAAGCGGTCGAGCAGGCCATCTACCAGCGCATGATCAGCGAGAGGCAGCAGATCGCCGAGCGCTTCCGCTCCGAAGGCCAGGGCGAGGCGGCGCGCATCCTCGGCAACCGGGAGAAGGAGCTGCGGACGATCGAGTCCGAGGCCTACCGCAAGTTCCAGACGACCCGGGGCAAGGCCGATGCGAGGGCCACCGAGATCTATGCGCGCGCCTACGGCCAGACGCCGGAAGCCGCCGAGTTCTACCAGTTCGTGAAGTCGCTGGAGACGTTCCAGAAGACGCTCGACGGCAACACGACCGTGGTGCTCACCACGGGGAGCGAACTGTTCCGCCTGCTCAAGCGCAGCGCGCCGGAGCCGGCAGCGAAGGCGGCACGGTAGGGTTGCCGACAGCACGGCCGGCAACGGCTGCGCCGCATGCGCCCGATCACTTCGGGTCGTAGTTCAGCCACGGGCCGAGCCAGCGTTCCATCTCGGCGAGCGGCTTGCCTTTGCGCTCGGCGTGGTCGGCGACCTGGTCTCGGTCGAGCTTGCCGACCGCGAAGTACTTCGATTCCGGGTGCGAGAAGTAGAGGCCGCTGACGCTGCTGCCGGGCCACATCGCGAAGTTCTCGGTGAGCTGGATGCCGGTCCGGGCCTCCACGTCCAGCAGCTGCCAGAGCGTGCCTTTCTCCGTGTGGTCCGGGCAGGCCGGATAGCCGGCGGCGGGGCGGATGCCACGGTACTCCTCGTCGACCATCTGTTCGCTCGTGAGGTTCTCGCCCTTGCCGAAGCCCCATTCGTCGCGGACGCGCTTGTGCAGGCATTCGGCGAAGGCTTCGGCCAGCCGGTCGGCCAGCGCCTCCGCCATGATCGCGCTGTAGTCGTCGTGCTGCGCCTTGAAGCCCTTCACGACTTCGTCGAGCCCGAAGCCCGTCGTGACGGCGAAACCGGCGATGTAGTCGGGCGCGGGCTTCGGCGCCACGAAGTCGGCGAGCGACCAGTTCGGCGTGTTGTCGCCCTTCTCCATCTGCTGGCGGAGGAAATGCAGCTTGGTGCGGACCGTCGAGCGCGTCTCGTCGGTGTAGATCTCCACATCCTCGCCGACGCGGTTGGCCGGGAAGAAGCCGTACACGCCTTTCGCGCGGATGAGCTTCTTGGCGATGATCTCGTCGAGCAACGTTTTCGCAGCGGCGAAGAGCTTGGTGGCCTCTTCGCCGTACTTCTCGTGCTGCAGGATGCTCGGATAACGACCGCGCAGCTCCCAGGTGTGGAAGAACGGCGACCAATCGATGAACCCGCGCAACGTCGCGAGCGGGAAATCCTCGAGCACTTGCACGCCGGTCTTCTCGGGCCGCGGCAGGTCGTCGAACTTGAGCTTGGCAGGATTGGCCTTGGCCTGGGCGAAGGTCTTGAGCTTCTGCACCTGCCCGGCGTGGGCGGCACGGGCCTTCTCCTGGTCCTCGCGCAGCTGCTCGACGAAGGCGGGCTTCTGCTCGGCGCTGAGCAGCGCGCTGACGACCGGGACGGCGCGCGAGGCGTCGAGCACGTGGACCACGGGCCCGCTGTAGCCGGGCGAGATCTTCACCGCCGTGTGAGCGCGGCTGGTGGTGGCGCCGCCGATGAGCAGCGGCAGCTTGCAGCCGGTGCGCTCCATCTCGCGGGCGACGTGCTGCATCTCGTCCAGCGAGGGCGTGATGAGGCCGCTGAGTCCGATGACATCGACCTTGTGCTCGATGGCGGCGGCCAGGATCTTCTCGCACGACACCATGACGCCGATGTCGATCACCTCGTAGTTGTTACAACCGAGCACGACGCCGACGATGTTCTTGCCGATGTCGTGGACGTCGCCCTTCACCGTCGCCATGAGCACCTTTCCCTGGGCCTTCACAGCTTCTCCGGCGGCGGCTTGCGCGGCCTTCTCGGCCTCCATGAACGGCGTGAGATAGGCGACGGCTTTCTTCATCACGCGGGCGGATTTCACGACCTGCGGGAGGAACATCTTGCCGGCGCCGAAGAGGTCGCCGACGACGTTCATGCCGGCCATGAGCGGTCCCTCGATGACGAGCAGCGGTCTGCCCAGGAGCTGGCGCGCCTCCTCGGTGTCCTCGTTCACGTGGGCGTCGATGCCCTTCACGAGGGCGTGCTTGAGGCGCTCCTCGACCGGCGCGCTGCGCCATGCCTCGTCGGCCTTGGTCTCGGCGGTGACGCCGGTGGCCTTCTTCTTCAGCTCCTCGCCGTACGCGACGAGGCGTTCGGTCGAGTCGGCGCGGCGGTTGAGCAGCACGTCCTCGATGAGCCCGAGCAGGTCCTTGGGGATCTCCTCGTACACCTCCAACATGCCGGAGTTGACGATGCCCATGTCGAGCCCGGCGCGGATGGCGTGGTACAGGAAGGCGCTGTGCATCGCCTCGCGGACGTGGTTGTTGCCGCGGAAGCTGAAGCTGATGTTCGACACGCCGCCGCTGACCTTGGCGAGCGGCAGGTTCTGCTTGATCCAGCGGGTCGCCTCGATGAAATCGACCGCGTAGTTGTCGTGGTCGGCGATGCCGGTGGCGACGGTGAGGATGTTCACGTCGAAGATGATGTCTTCGGGCGGGAAGCCGGCCTGCTCGGTGAGGATCTTGTACGCGCGGGCGCAGATGCGGACCTTCTCGTCGGCCTCGACGGCCTGGCCCTGTTCGTCGAACGCCATGACGACGGCGGC
>JBBRQL010000133.1:0-11200 GCA_038226425.1 Verrucomicrobiota bacterium | reverse complement strand
GGTGCCCGCGGCTGCCTCTGGCCGTTCCGTCGCCACGCACTGGTCCCCTGGCGCGTACGCGCAGATCCGGGTGGACTACCGCCTCACCCGACATGTCGGTGTGTATGTGGGCGGCGACATCCAGCACAGCACCGGCGCGACCGTCGGCGCTCCGGGTAGCGAGGCCCGCATCGACTTCGGCGACACCTACGGCGCCGTGGCCGGCGTGAGCTACACGTTCTGATGCCGGGCAAGGGTGCACCGAGGCACGCTTGCCTTCGGCAAGTCGATGGCCATCGTCGGCGGTCGTCATGATGCGCCGCCTTGCCCTGCTTTCGTCGCTGGTCCTGTCCGTCTTGGCGGCGTTCCCGGCCGTCGCCGGGCAAGAACCGCCGGCTTTGCGGCGCGAGTTCCGGGGAATGTGGGTGGCGACGGTCGGCAACATCGATTGGCCGACCAAGCCCGGGTTGCCCGTCGCGCAGCAGCAGGCCGAGCTGCGCGCGTTGCTCGACGGCGCGCGGAAGCTGAACCTGAACGTGGTCATCCTCCAGGTGCGGCCGGGATGCGACGCGCTGTATGCGTCGCGCTTCGAGCCGTGGAGCGAATATCTCTCCGGCCGCATGGGCCAGGCGCCTTCGCCGAGGTGGGATCCGCTCCAGTTCGCCTGCGACGAGGCCCATGCCCGGGGACTCGAGCTGCATGCCTGGGTCAACCCCTTCCGCGCCCGCTACCACGAGGCGCGGTCGCCCGTCTCGGCCGATCATGTGAGCCGGACGCATCCGGAATGGGTGGTGAACTACGGCAGCTATCTGTGGCTCGATCCGGGCTTGCCGGAAGCGCGGGCCTGGTCGCTGCGGGTCATCGCCGACATCGTGCGCCGATATGATGTCGATGGCCTGCACATCGACGATTACTTCTATCCGTATCCGGAGAAGGACGGCGCGGCTTTGATGCCTTTCCCGGACGACGCCAGCTATGCGCGCTATCGGCGTGAAGGCGGCCGGCTGGGCCGGGACGATTGGCGGCGCGGGAACGTGGACGGGTTCATCGAGAAGCTGAACGCGACGATTCACGCGGAGAAGCCGTGGGTGAAGTTCGGGGTCAGCCCGTTCGGTATCTGGCGGCCCGGATCACCGGCGGGGATCAAGGGGCTCGACGCCTACGGGCTGCTCTACGCCGATGCGCGGCGGTGGCTGCGCGAGGGCTGGTGCGATTACGTCTCGCCGCAGCTCTACTGGGCGCTCGGCAAGCGCGAGCAGAGCTTCCCGGGGCTCCTGCGCTGGTGGGCCGAGCAGAACACCAAGGGCCGGATCCTCGCGCCGGGCGTCGCCAGCGCGAGCGTGGGCAAGGACCGTCCTGCCCTCGACATCGTCAACCAGCTCCGCCTGACCCGCACCGACGGCGGCGCGCACGGCATCGTCTTCTGGAACGCCACCAGCCTGCGCAAGGACCTCGGCGGCGTCGCGAGCGGCTTGGCGCGGGAGGTGTTCGCCCAACCGGCCTTGGTGCCGGCCACGCCGTGGCTCGGGAACACGCCGCCGCCGATGCCCGACCTGCACACCTTGCTCAAGGCGAAGAACTCCCTGCTTTCTCTCACCTGGAAAGAACGGGTGAAAGGGTCGGCGCGGTCGGTCGTGCTCCAGGTCCGGACGGGCGGGCAATGGCAGCAGGAGATCGTCGCGGGCGGGACCGGTTATCGCGAGTTCGACGGACGTCGCGGCGGGGGCGTCCCGGACGAGGTGCGGGTCGTGCCGATCGGCCGTACGGGCCTGGCCGGGGAGTCCGCGCGGTGGCTGAAGCCGGGCCCGAAGTGAAGGCGGCGAAGATTTCAGCGCCCGGCCACGGCTTGGGGCTTGCGGGCTTGCATCGCCGCCGCTAAAGGAAACAGCGTTTTCCGCGCAACACGTCCTCACACGCTACCACTATGGCCAACGCCTACCATGCTTCCATCGAAGGCGCCCAGCACGGCGCCAAATCCCTCGCGCAGTTCCTCGACTACGCCAAGGCGTCCGGGGCCAGCGGCGCGCAGCCGAGCAACTACATGCTGAACGGCCCGAAAGGGTTCAAGTCGGTGAAGGAGATCAAGGAGACGTTCGAAGCGCGTGGCATGTCGCTGGACGGCATCAGCGCGCACTGCCCGTTCTGGGTCCACACCAGCGCGTGGACCGGCACCAAGTCCGGCAACCCTTTCATCGCGCCCGACATCGCCAAGAAGACTCCCCAGGAGATCGAGAAGTGGCACGAGACGTATCTGCTCAAGCTGATGGACCTCGCGGCCGAGCTCGGCGTGAAGGTGGTCCCGATGTTCTGGGGCGTGGCGTTCGGATGGGAGCTCGCGACCGGATATCCTTGGGGCTTCTGGTCCGGCGGCGGCTTCGATCTCATCAAGGAAGGCCAGGAGCGCTTCGTGAAGAAGACGGCCAAGCTCCGCGCCCACGCGAACAAGCTCGGCATCTATCTCGCCCATGAGATCCATCCCGGCACCGCCGCGATGCGCGCCGACGACTTCAACATGCTCGTCAGCATCTGCGACGGCGACAAATGCCTCGCGGTGAACGCCGACCCGTCGCACTGCTGGGAAGGCGAGACCTGGGAGCAGCGCTTCCTCAAGGTCGGCAGCCGCATCTACGCGGCCCACGTGAAGAACTTCACCATCCGCTCCGGCTTCCCGCTCCGCGCGATGCAGCCGGCGTGGGGCAAACGCGCGATGCAGTTCACCGACCTGCCGACCGGCGACCTCAACATGAGCCGCTACGTCGAGCTCCTCCTTCACGTCGGCTACCAGGACCGCTACACCAAGCTGATGGGCACCAAGACCGCGCCGCTCGTGGTCGAGGCCGAATCCGCCCACAAGGACCTCGATTACTGCAGCGCCAACGGCGTCGCCTACACGCGCGACCACCTCTGCTTCCCGCAGGCCGGCGGCAGCTTCGAGGACGGCATGGGCGCCTAGGCCGGCCTGTCCGATATCTTCCGTGGACGGGCGTCGGCCGACCGACGCCCGTCTTCGTTTCCACGCATCGAGAACCGTCCGCCCGATCCTGCCGATGGCTCCGCCCAACGCATCGACCGCATCGACCGCGACGCTCCCCGACGGGCTCGTGCTGGACGCGCGGCGCGCGGTCTTGCTGCCGGGTCCGAGGACCTTGGCCGTCGCTGACACGCATCTCGGCTATGCTTGGGCGCAGCGGACGCGCGGTGCGCTCCTGCCCGTCTCCGCGCCGGACGACACGACGGAACGGCTCGTCGAGCTCCAGCGCAATCACCGGCCTGACCGGATCGTGGTGCTGGGCGACGTCGTGCATCAAGCGGTCGCCTTACCCGCGCTGGAGGCTTCGCTCCGGGATCTCTGCGTGCGCCTCTCGCCGGGGAGCGAGCTGATCTTCTGCTTGGGCAACCACGACCGTAAGCTGGAGCGACTCGTCGCCGAGTGGGGATTGCCGGTCGTCTGCCGCCGGCAACTGCGGCTCGGCGGACATCTCCTGCTCCACGGCGACATCGCGCCCGAGGCCGCGGACGACGGCGAAGGGTTCCGGCTCCAGGCCGCGGCTGCGCCGAGGGCGATCATCGGCCACGAACATCCGGCCATCACCTTGGGGGACGGCGTGGCGAGTTCCGCGAAGTGCCCGGCGTTCCTGGTCGCGGAAGACCTGTTGGTGTTGCCGGCCTTCTCGCCGTGGGCGGCGGGTTTCGAGCTTGGAGCCCGGCCGTTCCTGGGTCCGCTCGCCCGCGCGGCGCGTTTCCACACCGCGTTCGCCTGCGTCGGACCGCGGCTGCTGCGGCTCCCTTTGAAGAAGTGAGTCCGGAGAGGGGCGCCACAGTCGTTGATCTGGAAAGCAGGAAACCGACAGCTCTGTTCCTGTTTTCCTGCTTTCCAAATCTATCCCAAGCGAGAGCCGAGTTGCCTTCGCCGCCGGCTTGCGGCTTCGATTCGCTCCGCATGAAAGCCGTCATCCTCGCAGCAGGCAAAGGCACCCGGATGCGGGAGCTCACCAACGAGCTGCCGAAACCGATGCTGCCCGTCCAGGGGCGCCCGATCCTCGAGCACATCCTCGAAGGCTTGCTCGCCGCGGGCATCCGCGAGGTCTGCATCATCACCGGGTGGAAGGCGGAGGTGATCGAGGGGCATTTCGGCGACGGCAGCCGCATCGGCGCGAAGATCAGCTACGCCCGTCAGGTCGTGCAGGACGGCACCGGCAAGGCGCCGGAGCACGCGAAGGATTTTGTCGGCGGCTCGGATTTCTTGCTCACCTACGGTGACATCCTCGTGAGGCCCGAGACCTACCAGCAGATGGTCGCGCGGTGGAAGGAAGGTGCGTTCGCCGGGCTGGTCACGGTGACCGAGGGGCAGGACGTGACCAAGGGCGGGCTCAACTTCTTCGACGAGCAGTTCAACCTGACGCGCCTCGTCGAGAAGCCCGACGAGGTCCAGCTCGCGGACCTGCGCGCGACCGGTTGGCTGAAGCCCGGGCAACCCGTCTGGTACAACGCCGGGATCTATCTGTTCAGCCCGCTGGTGTTCGAGTTCACCGCGCGTCTCCAGCGGTCGCCGCGCGGCGAGTACGAGCTGACCGACGCCATCTCCGCGCTGGTCGCGGCGGGCCGCACGCTCGCGGGGCTGAGGATCGCCGGCCGTTGGGTGGACGTGCGCGATCCCGAGGTCTTGGCGCAGCTCCAATCGTGACACGGTCGCGGACATCTTGCCCGTGACCGGCCGGATGGCGCAGGCTCCCGCCCTGATCCGGTATGCCTGACGCCACGACCAACCACCCCGTGGTGCCGGACTACGAGCTGCTCCGCAAGATCGGGGGCGGCGGTTACGGAGACGTATGGTTGGCGCGGAGCGTCACCGGGTTGTACCGCGCGGTGAAGATCGTCCGGCGCGACAACTTCAAGGACGAACGGCCGTTCCTGCGGGAACTTGCGGGCATCACCCGGTACCAGGAGATGGTGGCGCCCGGCACGCCCACGCAGCTGGCGTTGCTGCATGTCGGCGAGAGGCCGGACGAGGGATGGTTCCATTACGTGATGGAGCTGGCCGACGACGCGGAGAACGGCCGGGAGATCGATCCTTCCACCTATGTCGCGCTGACCTTGAAGGAGCTGAAGGCGCGGCGCGGACGCTTGCCCGCCGCCGATTCGCTCCGCCTCGCGGTGGAACTGGCGCAGGGCCTCGCCGTGTTGCACGACCTCAGGTTGCTGCACCGCGATATCAAGCCGTCGAACATCATCCTCATCCACGGCATGCCGAAGCTGGCGGACCTCGGCCTCGTGTCGTCGTCCGATCGCACGCTCACCTCGGTGGGCACGCCGGATTATGCGCCGCCCGAAGGCCCGGGCAGCGTGCGCGCCGATCTCTATAGCCTCGGCCGCGTCCTCTACGAGCTGTTGACCGGCCTGCCGGCGGCGGACTTCCCGCGGATCCCCGATGATTTCGCCGGGCGCACGGACCAGCGGCAGTTCCTGGAGCTCAACGAGGTGCTGCTCAAGGCCGGGAACCCGGTGCCGGAGAAGCGATATGAGACCGCGCAGGCGATGCTCGAGGACCTCCGGTTCATCGAGGCAGGAGGTTCGCTCAAGGACATGGCGTTGCTGCGGCGACGGGTGGTCCGGCTGACGCGCGCGACGTTGTCCATCGCAGGGCTCGCCGCGTTGTTGGTGCTCGCGGCGGGGACCCGCGGCTACTTCGTCCAACGTCGTCTGCTCGCGGACACCCGCCGCGCCGAGGAGACCGCCCGGTACATCGCGGACCTGAACCTCTCGGCCCAGGCGGTCGGCACCGAGGACCTGTCGGCGGCCCGGGCGGCGCTGCGACGCCAACGGCCGCGGACCGGCCCGGGCGGGTTCGCGGGGACCGAGTTCTCGCTGCTGCAGAACGAGACCGCGGGAGATGAGGCCGCCGTCCTCCGCGCGAGCGGGCCGGCGGTCGCCGAGGGCGGGCTGCTGGTCGGCGGCGGCCTCATCGCGGTCCTCGACGTTTCGGACCGGGTGGAGGTCCGGCGGGCCGGCACCGGGGAACTGCTGCACACGGTCACCAACGTCGACCGGCTCGGGGCCTTCACGGGCGACGGGCAGACGTTGATGCTGGGGAAGAAGATCGGGGCCGGCGACACCCGTTGGCGCACGTTCTTGGTGGCCGACGGGACCTTGGCTCCGGCGTTCGCGTGGACCAATCCGTTCGCCGGGCGCGTGGTTTCGTCCCCGGCCGTGACCACCCTGCGCCGCGGAGAAAGCAACGAGTTCGTCCTGGAAGCGCGCGACGCGCGGACCGGCGTGCCCTCGGCGTCGTTCGTCACGCCGCCGTCGGACGTGAGGGGCCGCCTCGTCGAGACGGCCTCTCTCACCGCGGAAGGCCCGCATCTGGCGATCTTGTGGCAAGCGGTCGGGGCGGGCACCCGGTTCCCGCTGTATTGGTGGCCCCGGGACGGTGTCCTGCCGACGCTGCTGCAGGTGTCCACCAACGACTCGAACGTGCCGCGTTTCTCGCCGGACGGACGCCACTTCGCGTTCCGCCATGAGATCGGGGTGATCGAGGTCCACGCGGTGTCGGACCGACGGCTCGTGAGCCGCCTCGTGGGCCATCGCGGCCGGATCCGGGACGCGCAATTTTCTCCCGATGGCCTTCTCGTGGCCACGGCCAGCGACGACCAATCCGTGCGCCTCTGGGACCCGGTAACCGGGACGGAGATCCGCCGCCTTCTCGGTCATGAAGGACCCGTGGTCGCCATCGCTTGGGATGCCGGCGGCAAGCGGATCCACACCGCGGGCGACGACGGGGCGGTCCGGACTTTCGACCTGGACCGGCCGGCAGCGGTGAGGAAGCGGGACGGCATCTACCGCAACGGCCTGTTCGGGGACTTCGTCTTCTCGCCGGACGGCCGGCGCATCGCCGCGACGATGGACGACGGCACGACCTCCGTGCTCGACGCGGAGACCTTGGTCCCCGTCGGCCGTTGCGCCGGTGTGTTCATGCCGCTTTCGTTCGCGCCCGACGGCGCCGTGGTCGGGATCGGTCGGGATTGGTCGTTGCGGAAGCAGAGCATCGGCGCGGGCGGGCATGAGACGTTGGTGCCCCACCTTTGGCCGGGCACGACCGTCCACGCATGGAGCTTGTCCGACAACGGCCGGTGGCTTGCCCTCAGCACCGACGGAGGGCAGACCCGCATCATCGACACCACATTGCGGCAGGCGCCGGTCACGTCCACGCATCTGGCCTCGCGCATCTGGGCCTTGGCCGTGTCCGACGACGGGCGGTTGGCCGCGGCCGCTGATGATGCCGGCGACGGCGTGCTGGTCGAGATGCCGGATGGGAAGATCCGCCAGCGCTTCCATTCCGTCCGCTCGCCCACTTCCGCCGCGATCTCGTCGGATCTCCGGTGGTGGGCTGTGGGGACGTTGTCCGGGGACGTGGAACTGCGGACGACGGAGCAGGGCAAGGGATCGGCGGAGCCGGTCGTCCTCCGCGGGCACAGCCAGCAAGTGGCCGTGCTCCGGTTCTCCCCGGACAGCCGCCGGCTCCTCTCCGGCGGCGGCGATGCCCGGTTGTCGTTCTGGCCGGTGGGGACGGGTGACACGCCGCTGCTCAACTGGCCGTTGCAGGCTCCTGGGAACGGCTACGACCAGTCGGTCGGATTGGTCCACTTCTCCACGGAAGGCAGCCGTCTCGGCGCCGTCACCTGGGACGGCCGCCTCCGTGTGTTCGACCTGCGGCCGGGACCGGGCGCGGTCAGTTCTCCTTCGGCACGGTGACCACGACGCCTCCGGGCGAGATCAGCGACTCGACCAGGAGCACGGTGAAATCTCCGGGCTGGGCGGTGAACACTTTCTGGCTCGGAAGCGGGGTCTGCGGCGGGTCGATGACCGTGAAGAGGCTGCCGGGCCCGTGGACTTGGCCTAGGTAGCTGACCAAGCCGTCCAGGACGGTGATGGCGTGGTCCCATCCGTCTTGGTCTTCGACGGCGAGGATGTGCTGTTGTCCGGCCAAGAGCGTGATGATCTGGCTCCCGTCGACGCGACTGGTGGCGATGGCGGTGAGGTTGTGGCTTCCTAGGATGTTCGCAGGCATATCGGTTCAGGTTGTGGGTTCTATCGGTACCAAAGGCCGGTCCGGGGTCTTCCGGACCATCTGCTCGAGCAGCAGATCGGTCGCGCGCCGGATCCCCATGGCCCGGACGCGGAGATGTCCGGCGCGCACGGTGCTGGTCCGGCCATCGAGCCGGCCGGGATGCAATGTGCCGACCAGCAGGCCGAGCGGACGGCCGTCGCGCACGGTCACGAACGGCTTGCCGCTGTCACCGCAGGCATCCAACCGGTGGCCGGGCAGGCTGATGAGCGCGTGATCTTGGTACGTGCCGAGCGCGCGCGTCCATGCCGCGAAGCCGATGACCCGGCCGAGCTGGGGGCCCGTCTTCGGACCGTCGGCGATGACGTCCTCGCCCACCGGCCAGAAGCCGTCGGTCAGGCGTTGGCGCACCGGACGCGGTCCCCGAGGGAAACCCGGGACAGGCGTCGTCTCGATCTCGGCCAATGCGCAGTCCACCTCGAAACGCCGGCCGCGGCCGGCGTCCATCGGCGGGATATGCCGCGGCGCGACGCCGCAGCGGCGGAAGTATTCTTCGACGGTCTCGTCATCATCGCCGCCCCGCAGTCGAGCGCGGGTGGTGGCGGTGCCTCCCCGGCCGACGAGCAGCGGTTTTCCGGGCGCGGTGACGTGGCCGGCGGTCAGCGCGAACCGCTTTCCATGCCATGCGACCATGCCAGCCAGGGCGCCCGAGCTTTCTTCGCGGAACCCGCCTTCGCCTGACGCTGCGGCCGGACCGATCTGCATGGAGCCCGGCCGGCGGTCCGCCCTTCTCTCGTCGGGACGGGGGATGGCAGGCGGCTCCGGACGTTGCGGCGGGAGCCCGTCTTCTCCGTTGCCCCACCAGATCGAAGGGTCGTCGAGATCAAGCGTCTGCATATGGCACCAGATGCCGGCGACCCGTGCCGATCCGGTCCTGGGTAGCAAGGTCCGAGGAAATCCCTCGTCGACCGACAAGAAGAGCCGCCCCAGCTCCGGTCCGGATGTCTTGCCGAACATAAGGACGGCCGGAAGATCGGACCGCACCCTCCAACGGTCGCAGACGAAGCCGACCGCCGTGGACTTGATCCCGTCCGCCGCGGCCGCCTCCCTCGCGGAGCGCGATTCCCCGCAACCAGAGCAGATCGAGAAGGTGGCGCGCCTTCAGGAACGACCGTCCGTCCTGTTCGACGAGGTCGGACGCGGCCGCAACCTGGCGGGCGGCGGTCATCCCAACCGGCGTTTCACCCGTTCGGCCTCGGCGCAGAGCAGCGCCTTCAGGCGATGGTTCACGACGTAGATCGTGGCGGGGTTCATGCCGAGCTCCCGCGCGATGCGGAGCACCGACCATCCTTGGCGATGATGGAGATCGAAGACCTGGAAATGCTTCGGGTCGGTCTGGCGGGCGACCGCCTTCAGCGCCAGCGCCAGCACGTGCTCCTGCCATTCGGCTTCCCAATCGTCCGGCAACACCGATGGATCGGCGACACCCGCCGACCCATCGGTGGCGGTCTGGTCCGGGAACGGATCGAGCGAGATCTCCGGAGGACGGGAGCGGAACTTGTCGCCGACGCGCCAGCGCGTGAGGTTCATCAGCCAGCCCTTGAAAGTCCCGCGCGACGGGTCGCAATCGAAGTCCTGGATCGTCTCGGCCACGCGCTTGAAGACGTCCTGCGCGACCTCTTCCGCCTCGGATTCCGTCAGCCCTGATCGCCGGGCGAGGCCGAGCACCAGATTGTGGTACAGCTTGTGGAACTCTTCCCAGCTGGCGTGGTCCTCCCAGTTGCTCAGACGTCCGAGCAATGAAGGACGGGTGACCACGGAGTGGGTATCGGCAGCCATGACGCTCATGTGAAGGTAACGGGTGGTCGCGCCGGAATCTTCCAAAAATCTCGCGTGCCGAGGTAGGGAACGGACCCTGACAAGACCTTGACAAGATTTCTGGAAGATTTTTGAAAGAACTGTTCACTACCACACGTTCCGTGCTTCGTGACGCCACAGATCTCTTTCGTCTCCGGCACCGTGGTCCCTCGTGCGAGGGCTGGTGCGACAAGACGCCGGGGGTCTTGGGCGAAGGCGTCCGTCCGCACCGAACCCGAGCGGATGACATCGACTGACCCGATACCCCATCCCCCGATGACCCTCCTGGCCTCCCCTCGTCCGTTGCCACCGGAACCGCGCAACATCGTGCCCCCCCCTCAGTCAGGCGACCTCATCGCGTGGCTCGACACCCGGATGGGCCTGCTGTTGTGCCGGATCGAGACCACGGGTTTCTGGCGCACGCTGACATCGCCGTCGGTCGATCATGAGCTGCTCCGCGAGATGATGAAGCAGCTCCATATCGAGCTCATCTCCTATCAGGCCGACGCCATCCAAGGCGCCATCACCGCCATCGCGCATGTGTCCCGGTCGATGCCGGTGAAGACGGTCAAGATGATGCTGAGCAGCCAAGCCGACCGGTTCGGCGTGATCGACATGGCGTTGCGCGATTATGTCGCACTGGGTGGCGACGAGGCCTATGCCCGCGACGGGCATCGGACGAGCCCGGCGGCATTCGCTGTGGCGTCGCTGTGGAAGACGATCTCGGACCAGCGGGACCCTTTCGCATTCTTCGGCGCGTTGTATCCGGTCGAGTGCCTGACGCCCATCGTCGCCCTGCGGCTTAAGGTGGTGCTGCAGCAGCATGGTTTCCCGGCGGAAGCCATGGAGTCGGTCGAGTTCTTGTCCGACCCGGAGAACGACCGCACCCTTTTGATGAAGCGGTTGATCCAGGAGACTGTCGCCCGCAGCCCCGGATCCGAGCGCTCCATCAAGGAAGGGCTCGACCGTCTGCTCGCCGTCTACCCGATACCGGTATGGACGACCGCGCACGAACGAGCGGTGGCCAAGTGGGAACAAAAGACCTTCCGGCGTCTGGCGGCCTGAACGAGGTCGTCCGCCGATCGGGCGCCGCGAAGTCCGGATGCCATCGAGGCAAGGTCGCATGAAACGCGCGCCGCGCTTGGCTTTGGGCCTTGGTCGCGCTAGCAGCCTGTCGGACTTAGAAGCCTGCTATTTTTGGTGAAGTGATTGAACCCGCCCGCGGGGCGTGCGTCTGACCTGCATGTCCGCCCGCTTCATCACGATCGACCGCGACACCCCGCTGCTGCTGCCGCCGGATCT
>JBBRQL010000132.1:0-11211 GCA_038226425.1 Verrucomicrobiota bacterium | reverse complement strand
GCCCGCGAGGTCGGTCACTTCGGTGTCTCCCATCGCGCCGGGCGCAGCGACGGCCGGAGCATGCGGCCGAACTTCTCGTTGTACGGATGCGCGGTTTTGACCGGGCCGTCCGCGGACTGCAAGGCGCGGCCTTCGTTGGCCCACTGGAAGAGGGAGCCCTCCAGGTTCATGACGTTGGTCCGGCCCGCTTTGATCAGCCGCGTCGCGAGCTCGGACGAGCGGTATCCGACCGAGCAATAGACCACCACCGGCCGGTCGGCGGGCAACGAGGGCGACAGCTCGGCGGCGGAGCTCGGCGGATCGATCCGGCGCGCACCGGGAAGATGGCTCACGGCGAACTCGGCCCGGGTCCGCACGTCGAGAAGCAAGGGAGCGGGGCGGTTGGTGTCCGCCAGCCACGTCGCAAGCTCGGCCGTCGAGAGCTGCCGGACTTCCGGGAAGCGTGCGCGCACGACCTGCTTCATCTGGCGCAGCGCGTCCTCGGCGGTCTCCTCGGCGCGCGCCGACAGGATTCCCTTGAGCACGAGGAAGGCGCTGGCGAGCAGTGTGAAGAAACGGCGGGTATCCATGCAGCGTCCTGAAACTAGCGTCGCCGACCGGCAGGACAACCCCGCATCACCGCCGCGGTGCTCATGTCATGTGCGCCGACGCTGCGTCCCGGGACCCGGTCCTTCTTCGCGCCTTCGCGTGCGCCCTCCCTCTCGGCCGGGACGAGCATTTGGTAGATGAGGGGAGCGCAGCCGCCTCGGGTGTGGTCCGGTGAGCCCTCTTGTCGGACCCGGAGCGGGCTGCGTCCGAGGCGGGCGCGGTCCCCATAGCTGCCGCATGGCCCCGGCACAGCCGGGACGATACGATCAAATGCCGGGGGGAACGGGCCACCGGCCCGTTGGGGCGGGCTACCAGCCCGCCGCGTTGGGTTCGCCGGGAACGCATCCTCCGGTGGGTACGTCCTCGTGCCGAAGCTCGGCGGCAAGTTGCCGCCGAGAACGGCCAGGTTGGCCGTTCCACCCTGATCCATCTGCTGGGTCCCGGCTCAGACCAGCTTCTTCCGCGCCGGATCCGCGGCCAGCTTCTTCACCAGCTCCTTGATCTTCTGCGCCTCGCCCTTCGCCGCGACCAAGGTCGCATCGTCGGTGAGCACGATGATGCTGTCCTTCACGCCGACCAACGTGACCGGCGTGCGGCCTTTGGTGCGGGCGTCGTAGACGATGTTGCGGGCCGAATCCACGTGGACGAAGTCGGCGACCGCGGCGTTGCCCTCGGCGTCCTGCTTCACATGGCGGGCGAGCGCGGGCCAAGCACCGAGGTCGTCCCAGGCGAACGCCCCGTCGGCCACGACCACGTTCTGAGCCTTCTCCATCAGCGCGAAATCGATGCTGATCTTGCGGATCGCGGGATATTCCTTCGCGAGGACCTTGGCGAGCGCGGCCGGGCTCTTGGCGGCCGCGGCGAACCAGCGGTGGCACGCGGCGTCCATCTCCGGCTGATGCTTCTCCAAGCTGTTGGAGATGGTGACGAAGGACCAGACGAACATGCCGGCGTTCCAGCGGTAGTTGCCTTCCGCGAGATACCGCTCGGCGGTCGCGAGGTCGGGTTTCTCGACGAAACGTTCCGCCTTGAAGAAGGCTGTCTTGTACGGTTTCACGCCGGCCGGCGCCGGAAGCCGGTTGCCGGACTGGATGTAGCCGTAGCCGGTCTCCGGTGTGGCCGGGTGGATGCCGATGGTGACGATCACCTGGCCGCGGGACGCCACGTCGAAGGCGTCGGCCAGGACCTGCTGGAACTTCTTCGCCTCCGGGATGACGTGGTCGGCCGGCAGCACGGCCATCACCGCGGTGGTCGAGCGCGCGCCGACGACGGCCGCGCCGAGCGCGACCGCAGCGCAGGTGTCGCGTCCGACGGGCTCGGCGATGACGTTCTCTTTCGGGAGCTTCGGCAGCTGTTTCCGGACGGTCGGCGCCTGCACGGCGTTCGTGATGATGAGGATGTTCTCCAGCGGCACGAGCGGCAGCACGCGGTCGACCGCCTGCTGGAGGAACGAGCGTCCGCCGATCAGCGTGATCAGCTGCTTCGGCGTGGCCTCGCGGCTCACGGGCCAGAAGCGTTCGCCGCGCCCTCCGGCCATGATGATGACGTAGCGGTCGGACTTGGATTTCGTGGACTTGGCCATAGATCGTTGCGGGCAGGACGATGCCCCGGGGCACCGGCTCTCGACAAGCCTCCCGCTGAGCGAGTCGCGACCGGAGGTGGCGGCAAGACGGGATGCAGGATCCAGGATCCATGCACCCGTTCGCCGCTGACGGTCTGCTCGGACAGATTCCCCGTCCGAGACGGACAGGCCCAGGAGCGCGCGGCGAGGTCGTGCCCCGGCCGGTGGCCAGCGGCCGCTCAGTCGACGAAGCGTTTCGTGATGTCGCCGTAGGCGTCGATGCGGCGGTCGCGGAGGAACGGCCAATGGGTGCGCGTGGTGTCGACCTTCGCGAGGTCGACGGGGACGATGAGGTTCTCCGGCCGGTCGACGGAGGCCTTGGAGAGGATCTGGCCGCTGGTGCCGGCCACGAAGCTCTGGCCCCAGAACTCGATGCCGTCGCCGCCGACCGGCTGCTCGACCCCGATGCGGTTCACCGAGGCGACGAAGCAGCCGTTGGCCACCGCGTGCGAACGCTGGATGGTCTCCCACGCGAGGTGCTGGTTCGTGCCGAACTCCTGCTTCTCCGAAGGATGCCAGCCGATCGCCGTGGGGAAGAAGAGGATCTCCGCGCCGTTCATCGCGGTGAGACGCGCGCCTTCAGGATACCACTGGTCCCAGCAGATGAGCACGCCGATGCGGCCGAACCGGGTGGTCCACGCCTTGAACCCGAGGTCGCCCGGCGTGAAGTAGAACTTCTCGTAGTACAGCGGGTCGTCCGGGATGTGCATCTTGCGGTAGATGCCCAGCAGGGAACCATCGGCGTCGATGATGGCGGCGGTGTTGTGGTAGAGACCTTCGGCGCGCTTCTCGAAGAGCGACGCGATGACGACGACGCCGTGCTTCTTGGCGAACTTCTGGAACGCCGCGGTGCTCGGCCCGGGGATGCGCTCGGCGAGGCCGAAGTTCGCGTGGTCCTCGTCCTGGCAGAAGTACTGCGACCGGAAGAGCTCCTGCGTGCAGATGATCTGCGCGCCGTCCTTCGCCACTCGGGTGGCGGCGGCGAGGGTGGTGGCGAGGTTGTCCTCGGGGTCGGGACCGCAGGCATGCTGCAGGAGTCCCAGCGTGACGGTGCGGCCTTTGGCGGCGGGTCGGCTCATGAGATCTTGGCTTTGAGTCGGTCGAAAAAACTGGCTCCGGGCTTGGATCCGGCCGAGGGCGCGGACTCCGGAGCATGCGGCGCCATCCGCGTGGTCTGGCCGCGGGACGAGGCGGATGCCGCGGGGACGGATGCGGCGGGGGCGGCGGCCTCTTCCTTGAAGAGCTCCCGGATGAACTTGCCCAGCGTCTCGTTGGTGGGTCCGTAGCCGCGGTGGTAGATGAAGTACTCCAGCTCGTAGAGCAGCTCGTCGGCGCTCTGGTAGCGGCCGGCGAGGTCGCGGCTCAGCGCGCGCTGGAGGATCTGGTCGAGCTTGGGCTCGATCTCCGGGTTGATGCCCGTGAAGTCGGGCACCGGATGGCGGATCACCCGCTGGCGAGATTCCTCGGGCGAAGTGCCCTTGAAGACGTTCTGCCCGGTGAGCAGCTGCGCCAGCACGATGCCGGCGGAGAAGATGTCCGAGCGTTTGTCCGTCACCATGAAGTCCGCTTGCTCGGGGCTCATGTACTCGGGCTTGCCGGCGACCTCCTCGCCTTCCTTGTCCTTGAGCAGGCCCTTCGCCTTGGCGATGCCGAAGTCGGTGACCTTCACGTCGCCCTCGAAGGCGATCATGATGTTCTTCGGGCTGATGTCGCGGTGGACGATTCCGAGCAGGTTGCCGTCGCGGTCGGTCTTGGCGTGCGCGTAGGCGAGGCCGCGGGCGATGCGGCTGACGATGAAGACGGCGAGTTCGACGGGCAGCTTGCGCCCGCTCTCGGCAAGGCGCTGGGCGAACTGCTCCAGGTTCACGCCGCGGATCAGCTCCATGCAGATGAAGCATCCGCCGCCGATGTCGCCGAGGTGGTATGTCTGGACGATGTTGGTGTGGATGAGGTCCGCGACGAGCTTGGCCTCGCCGATGAAGTTCTCGATGAACTCGGGCTGGGCCGCGTAGCGCTCGCGGATCACCTTGATCGCCACCCGCTTGACGAACCCGCGCGTCCCGATCTGCTGCGCCTCGTAGACGATGCCCATGCCGCCCTCGTAGATCTGGCGCACGACCTCGTAGCGGAGGTCGCCGGTGATGGTGGTCGGTCCTGGCACGCCCCGACATTGCGGATCCGGATGAGGCGGGTCAAGCCGTGCGGCCGGCCCGGGCGCGACCGGGACTTCACGATTCCTTCGATTTCACGGGGATTTTCCCTTGCCGCCTTCTGGTCCGTTGCTTAAATGCGCCTGCATTTCGGCCCTTAACAGACCGAGCAACAGCAACACAAAACTCCACTAAAAATGGCTAAAGCCCTCACCAAATCCCAAATCGCCGCCGCCGTCGCCGAGAAGGCGGAGATCTCCAAGAAGCAAGCCGTGGCCGTCCTCGAGGTCCTCGCCGAGCTGTCCTACAAGAACGCCAAGAACACCTTCACGTTCCCCGGCGTCGGCAAGCTCGTCCTCGTGAACCGCAAGGCCCGCATCGGCCGCAACCCCGCCACCGGCGCGGAGATCAAGATCCCGGCCAAGAAGGTCGTGAAGTTCCGCGTGGCGAAGGCCGCGAAGGACGCGATCCTCGGCGTCAAGTAAGCGCCTGTTCCCCGGAAACGGCCTCCTGTCCCCAGGAGGCCGTTTTCGTTCCCCCCATCCTCCTTCCCATCTCCCGCGTGAAGATCGCCGTCGTCGGACCCGGTCCGCTGGGCAGCTATTACGGCGCGAAGCTCTGCCACGACGGCCACGAGACGCATCTGCTGCTGCGGTCCGACCTCGAAGCGGTCCGCCGCAACGGCGTCGAGGTCCGCGGGCTCACCGAGAGCTTCCGGACGCGTCCGCGCTGCGCCGCGACGCCCGAGGAGATCGGTCCTTGCGACCTCGTGCTGATCGGTCTGAAGACCACCGCCAACCGCGAGTTCCCGCGACTTCTCCCGCCGCTGGTCGCGGCGCACACCGCGGTCCTCACGCTCCAGAACGGCCTCGGCAACGAGGAGGATTTGGCAGAGTTCTTCCCGGTCGCGCAGATCCTCGGGGGCCTGTGCTTCGTCTCGTTGAACCGCATCGCGCCCGGCGTCGTGCGCCATCTCGACGGCGGCAAGATCCTCTTCGGAGAATTCCGCCGCTGGCCGGAGCCTCGCACGCACGACCTCGCGACGATGTTCCGCCACGCCGGCATCCCCTGCCAGGTCGCCGCGGACCTCGCGATGGCTCACTGGGTAAAGCTCGTGTGGAACATCCCGTTCAACGGCCTCGGCGTCGCGTCCGTCGCCGGATACGAGGCCGTCCTCGCCGGCGCGGTCGCCGCGGGTGCTCCGCGCGACGCGTGCCGACCCACGGACGAACTGCTCGCCGACCCGCGATGGCTGGCGCTCGTGCGCGAGTTGATGGCCGAGGTCATCGCCGCCGCCAAGGCGCTCGGCCATGCCATCGATCCGGGCCTCGCCGACGCCGAGATCGAGCGCACCCGCGGCATGGGTAGCTACCGTGCGTCGACGCTGGTCGATTTCGAGCGCGGTTCGCCGCTGGAGCTCGAGAGCCTGTTCCTGCGTCCGCTGTTCGCGGCCCGGTCCGCCGGCGTGGCCGTGCCCCGCATGGAAGCGCTCTGCCGTGTGCTGACCGCCCTCGCGGCCTAGACCGCGGCGGCCCGGGCCCAGCGGTCCGCGGCGAGGATCTGGTCGAGGCCCGGGTCCTCGACCACCTGGTGCGCCGCCAACACGCGGTCGACGGTCGAGGTGATGCCGGTGAAGGACAGCTCGCGCCGGCAGAAGCGTTCCACCGCGACCTCGTTGGCGGCGTTGAAGACCGCGGGTAGCGTCCCGCCGACCTCGCCCGCTCGGCGCGCCAGCTTGAGCGCCGGGAAGCGGTCGGTGTCCGGCTGCTCGAAGGTCAGCGTCCCGATCTTCGCGAAATCCGTCTGCACCCGGTCGCTGCCCACGCGGTCCGGATGGCACAAGGCGATCTGGATCGGCAGGCACATGTCCGGGGCCGACATCTGGGCGATGATGGAGCCGTCCACGAACTCGACCATCGAGTGGACGATGCTCTGCGGATGCACCACGACCTGCACCCGGGCCATCTCGATCCCGAAGAGCCAGCGCGCCTCGATCATCTCGAGGCCCTTGTTGAACAGCGTGGCGGAATCGATGGTGATCTTCCGGCCCATGACCCACGACGGATGCTTCAGCGCCTGCTCGAGCGTGATCAAAGGAAAGACCTCCGCGGGCCACTTCGTCTTGTCGCGGAACGGCCCGCCGGATGCCGTGAGCCAGAGGTTGCGCACCGACGCGGCGGGCTTGCCGTCGAGGCACTGGAAGATCGCGGAATGCTCGCTGTCGACGGCGAGCACCTTCACGCCGTGCGCCTTGGCCTCGCGCATCACCAGCTCGCCGGCCATGACGAGGATCTCCTTCGACGCCACCGCGATGTCCTTGCCGGCGCGGATGGCCGCCAGCGCCGGGAGCAAGCCCGCCGTGCCGACGATGGCGATGAGCACGACATCGGCCTCGGGGAGCGTGGCCAGTTCCAGGAGCCCTTCGGTGCCGCAGAGCACCCGGGTGCCGGCGCCGACACGGACCTGGACGTCCGCCGCCTTCGCCGGGTCGTTGATCGAGACGACGGCCGGACGATGCCGCGCGGCCTGCTCGACGAGCAGGTCGGCATTCCCGCCCGCGGCGAGGCCGACCAGGCGCAGGCGCCCGGGCAAGTCTTCCACGACCTGGAGCGTGCTGGTGCCGATGGAGCCGGTGCTGCCGAGCAGGACGACGTTCTTCATGGTTTCGAGGCGCGGACTGTGCGGGGAAACCCGGCCGGCGGGCAACCGGCTTCGCCGCCGGGGCTGCGATTGGAAGTGGCGGTCGGTAGAGGCGAGAAAGCGCGTGCGGGAACCGGGGGATGCAGCGGTGAAGCCAGTCGCGGACCTTCTTCCTGTCGCGTGGTAGGGCGAAGCTCCTGCTGAGCCCCTGCGAGTTCACGGGCCGCCCTTTGCTCAGCGGCTCGGCGGGAGCCTCGCCCTACCCGCGGTTTCGTTCTTCCTCGGTTCCAGGCTCCACAGCCATGCCTCTCCTTCGCTCCTCCCTCACCGCTACTTCTGATCGCACCCCGCCGCCGTGGGTGCAAGCCGGCATCGTTCCGAGGAAGATCGAAGTTCGCGGACGCCTGCGCCCTGAGGCTTCCGCCCGGGACGCGACAAGGCCGAGGAAGCGCCGCTCACCGGAACCACGCGAACAGCACCAGCGCCAGCAGCACGAAGGCGGTGATCCACCAGACCCGCTGGTTCGGACGTTTCCGGCGCGACGGCTCGCCGAACTCCTCCTCCGCGAAGGCATCCGCGTCGAAGTCGTCGGACGGGATCCCGAGGCGGTCGGCGTGGGCTTCGTCGGACCAGCCGGTGGTCTCGTCCGCGCCGCACGAAGGACAAGCCCGCGCGCGTTCCGGGACGGCCGCGCCGCAGTTCGGGCAATAGTCGGGTGTCATCGCCGGAGGCTCAGGCCCAATCGTAGTTGAAGCTGATGCTGAGGCGCTCCGACTTCACCGGGTTGGCGACGACCTCGTGCCTCAGCCAGCTCTCGAACAGCAGCAGTTTCCCGGCTTCGGCGGGATAGGTGACGTAGAGCCGGTTGGCGTCGCTCGTCTTCGGCAGGCGCGGCGGCGCCGCCATGAACTTGCTCATGCGCGGGTCCTCGAACTTCAGCCCGGCGCATCCCTCCGGCGTCGCCACGTAGTAGGTGCCGCTCACCACCGAGTTCGGATGCAGGTGCAAGCTGTGCGCCGTGCGGTGCGGCATGATGTTCACCCAGCAGTCGGTCATCGCGAGGCGGCGTCCGCCGAAGTCCCACTCCAGCCCGCGGGCGTAGGCCCGGACGTGGCGGTCGATGTGCTTCGCGAGGTCCATGAACGTGGACGAGAACTCGTGGAGCTTGTCCATCGACCCGTAGCTCGTGTAGCCGCCGGGATAGCTCGCTTTGGACCAGCGCCTGCCTTCGTCGTCGAAATCGCGGAGCTGGTGGCACTCCTTGAGCAGCTCGCGGTTGAAGGCCGCGCCGCCCGCGCGGAGCAGGCGGTCGCTATAGATGAAGGTGGGGAACCAAGGCTGGATTCGCTTCACGTGCGGACCCTGGGGCACGGGCCCGCGGAAAAGAAGCCCGCGCGCGCCGCGGCGTCATGCCAGTTGCCGCACGATGCGACGATGCGCGCTCGTGAACGCCAGCCGCTCCAGCTCTTCCGGGCCGGCCCAGGTCGTCCCGATGCCGGTCGGGAGCTTCTTCGCGCCGACTTCGACGCGGAAGACGTCGACGGTGATGCGGTAGCGCGTGATCGTGTGCTTCACGGGCTTGAGCGCGATGAACGCATCCGGCGGGAGACCGAGCCAGGCCGCCGCCGCCGACCGCGCATCCGCGCTCAGGTCGGTCAGCTCCTCGTTGGGGAACTCCCAGAGACCGCCGTTCACGCCGTCCGCCGGACGTCGGCGGACGAGGACCTTGTCGCCGCGGGCAAGGACCACGGCGACGAACCGCCGCTCCGTGGCCGCCACCCTTGCCTTCGCCTGCGGGAACTCCTCCGCCCGCCCCGACTTGCCGGCGACGCAGCGGCCTGCGACCGGGCACACGGCGCAGCGCGGCGTCCGCGGCGCGCAGACGGTGGCGCCGAGCTCCATCAACGACTGGTTCAACACCGAGCAAGGACCTGCCGAGCGGACCGCCCCGGGACGTCGTCGGGGGAAGCCTGACGCCTCGACCACCAGCGCCTCCGCGAGCTGCCATAGCCGGCCGTTGAGCTCCTTGCCTTTCGGATCGCCCGGCAGCGCGAAGATCCGCGTGAGCACGCGGACCACGTTGCCGTCGAGGATGGGCGACGGCCGGTCGAACGCGATGCTCGCGATGGCCCCGGCCGTGTAGCGCCCGATCCCGGGCAGTTCCATCATCGCCTCGACGGTGTCGGGAAAGCGCCCGCCATGGGAGCCCGCCAGGATCTTCGCGGCCTTCTGGAGGTTGCGGGCCCGTGAATAATATCCGAGGCCTTCCCAGAGCTTGAGCACGCGTTCCTCGGGCGCATCCGCGAGGGAACGGATGTCCGGGAACTCGCCGAGCCAGCGTTCCCAGTAGGGGACCACCGTCTTCACCTGCGTCTGCTGGAGCATGACCTCCGAGATCCAGACCGCGTACGGATCGAGCGTGCGGCGCCACGGCAGGTCGCGGGCGTTCGCGGCGAACCAGTCCAGCAACAGCGGGACAAGTTCGCCAGGCATCGGCGGCGGATCGGTCTTCCAGGAACGGGGACGGGCCACGGCCGGACGGTATCCGTCCGCCGCGGAACGCCAAGCCCGGCCGTGGCGCGGCCTTCCATGCCGCCGTGAGCCGGGACCATTCTTTTGGACAGAAGGGAACGAAGGAAACGAAGCAATCAGAAGAAGCGACCCAAGCCTTTGCGGACGCGCACAGCCGCCAGACTTTGGTGGTCCTTTCCTTTTTGACCCGCAGTTCAATTCCCCGGCTCCCCGCTCTCTGTTCCCTTCGTTGGCTTCTGTTCCAACTGCATCGTTCCGGCTGTCAGCGGTGCATCCCGATGACGCTACGGGGTCCTCGACGAGGTCCGCACAACTCCCCGTCGACCGGTCAGGGAACCATCTCGCGATATCCAGGTAAGAGATCCGTCGTCCACCGCATCTACATGACGAGCCGGCCGACCAGGCCGGGACACAACGAAAACAACGACACCGGAACACGACAACATGAGCCGCATCCAACAGATCGATCCAGCGAACGCGACGGGCAAGTCCAAGCAGCTGCTCGACGCCGTCCAGTCCAAGCTCGGCATCGTCCCCAACCTCATGCGCGCGCTGGCCAACGCGCCCGCCGCGCTCGAGGGCTACCTCAACTTCTCCGGCGCCCTCGCCGGCGGTGTGCTGAGCCCGAAGATCCGCGAGCAGATCGCCGTGGCGGTGGCGCAGAGCAACTCGTGCGACTACTGCCTGAGCGCGCACGCCTTCCTTGGGGGCAAGGCCGGCCTTTCGGAAAAAGAGGTCGCCGACGCGCGCCAGGCGGTCGGCATGACGGGCAAGGACGACGCCATCCTGAAGCTCGCCTTGTGCATCGTCGCCCAGCACGGCCAGATCAGCGACGACGCGTTGAAGAACGCCCGCTCCAGCGGCGTGGACGAGGCCGAGATCGTCGAGACCATCGCCCATGTCGGTCTGAACACCTTCACGAACTATTTCAACCACGTCGCCCGGACCGTCGTGGATTTTCCCGAGGTGAAATCCGCCGAGGTCGAGAAGTGCGCCACCGGTTGCGGCTGCGCTGACTGATCATATTCCGAGACGGACGACACATCGGGTTCGTCGGCCTCAACGAAGACTTTCCAACCAGACAACCATCAAGACCATGCGCTTCATCACCCAAAAAATTCACTCGCTGATAGATTACCCTGTTGCCATCAGCCTCATCGGCATGCCGCTTGTGCTCGGATTGGGCAAGGCGAACCCGGCAGCGCTGTGGGTGTCGGTCGTCACCGGCGTCGCGGCCCTCGTGCTGACCGTGCTGACCAACCACGAGACCGGCCTCATCAAGGTGCTGCCCTACTCGTTCCACGTGCTCGTGGACCGTCTTGTCGGTCTCACCTTCGCGGCCGTGCCCTTTGCGTTGGGCTTCACGGGCATCGACGCCATCTATTATTGGGCGAATGCCGCCGCCGTCATCACGGTGACCTTCCTGTTGAACGCGCCGACCGACGAGCCCGCCCGACAAACAATCTTGCGGTGAAGAGGTAAGGATCTGTTCTTCACCGCGTCAAGATCATGAGCCGGAAACAAGCTCACGAATAAACACATGGGTGTCCATCCAAGGGAACTAAAGGGAGGCATAGAGCTGGGCGAGGCGAGGCAGGGCGATGGTTTCCGCGAGTTGTTCTCTGAGGGCGAGGCGTAGCCAGCGGAGGAATTTGACGGAGCGCTGGGTGGCCCTCCTGG
>JBBRQL010000131.1:0-11283 GCA_038226425.1 Verrucomicrobiota bacterium | reverse complement strand
GCGTGGATGCCGGGCGGCACGACCTTCTGGTACCGCGTGCGGACCGACCCGGGCGTCGACGGGTTCGTGCTCGTGGATTGCGTCGCCGGCACGCGCACCGTCATCGACGCCCCGCCCGTGGCCGTCGCGCCGTTGGCGCCGCGTCCGGTCGGCGATGCCCCGGACCGTTCCCGCCGCACCGGCGACGACACGACGCTCACGTTTGTGAACCAATCGAAGGACGACGTGGAGCTCTTCTGGATCGACGAGCGCGGCGGACGCCAGAGCTACGGGCGCATCCGGCCCGGCCAAGAGCGCGCCCAGCACACCTTCGCCGGGCACGCCTGGCTGGTGACCGACCGGATCGGCACCGGGTTGGGCGTCTACGAGGCCACGGCGGCACCGGACCGCGCGGTCATCGATGGATCCGTGCCGGCGCCGAAACTGGTCGGGCCGACGGCCGAGAAACCCGTGCAAGGCGCGTCTCCCGACAAGAAGTGGGTCGCCTTCGTCAAGGACCACGACCTCCACCTGCGCGAGGTCGCGACCGGCCGCGAGCAGGCGCTCAGCAAGGACGGCACGGAAGGCGACGCCTACGATGCCGACGTGAGCTGGGCGCCGGATTCTTCGCGCGTCGCGGCGGTGCGTGTCCGGAAGGGCGGCACCCGCACGGTGTACCGCATCGAGTCGTCACCCAAGGACCAGCTCCAGCCGAAGCTTCTCTCTGCCTCGTACCTCAAGCCCGGCGACACGCTGCCCAAGCCGCGCCTCCGCATCTTCGATGTCGCCACCCGCAAGCAGGTCGATGTCGACGACACGCTGTATCCGGAGCCGTTCACCGAATCGGGCGACCTGGACCTGCGCTGGGCGCCGGACGGCCATGAGCTCTACTTCACCTACAACCAGCGCGGTCACCAGATCTATCGGCTCGTCGGCGTCGATCCGCGCACCGGTGTCGCGCGGCCGGTGGCGGAGGACGTCGCCAAGACGTTCGTCGATTGGACGGGCAAGACTTGGCGGCATTGGCTCGACGCGACCGGTGAGCTGCTCTGGATGTCGGAGCGCGACGGCTGGTGCCATCTCTGGCTCTACGACGTGAAGACCGGCGCGGTGAAGGGCCAGGTCACGCGCGGCGACTGGGTCGTACGCCGCGTCGAGCACGTCGACGAGGCGAAGCGCCAGGTCTGGTTCATGGCCGGCGGCGTGCGGCCGGGACAAGACCCGTACTATCTGCACCTCTGTCGGGTGGACTTCGACGGCAACAACTTCACCGTGCTCACCGAAGGCGATGGAACGCACAAGGTCGAGTTCTCGCCCGACCGGCGATGGTTCATCGACACCTGGTCGCGCGTCGACCTCGCGCCGGTCACCGAGCTTCGCCGCGCGGACGACGGACGCCTCGTCGTCGGGCTCGAGCGCGGCGACGCCAGCGCCTTGCTCGCCGCGGGCTGGACCGTGCCGGAGCGGTTCGTCGCCAAGGGCCGCGACGGCACGACCGACATCCACGGCATCATCGTGAAGCCGTCGGACTTCGATCCGGCGAAGCGGTACCCGGTGATCGAGGAGATCTACGCGGGCCCGCAAGGCGCGTTCGTGCCGAAGGAGTTCAGCCGGCTCAACCGTCACCACGCGATGGCCGAGCTCGGGTTCGTGGTCGTGCAGATGGACGGCATGGGCACCAGCCAACGGTCCAAGGCCTTCCACGACGTGTGCTGGAAGGACCTCGCCGATGCCGGCTTCCCCGACCGCAAGCGGTGGATCCGCGCCGCGGCCGCGACCCGCCCGTGGATGGACCTCGCCCGCGTCGGCATCTACGGCGGCAGCGCCGGCGGGCAGAACTCCACGCGGGCGCTGCTGGACCACGGCGACTTCTACAAGGTCGCGGTGAGCGACTGCGGTTGCCACGACAACCGCATGGACAAGATCTGGTGGAACGAGCAGTGGCTCGGCTGGCCGGTCGGCGACGCCTACAAGCGCAGCTCGAACGTCGAGGATGCCCACAAGCTCACCGGCAAGCTCCTGCTCATCGTCGGCGAACTGGACACCAACGTCGACCCGGCGAGCACGATGCAGGTCGTCGACGCGCTGGAGAAGGCGGACAAGGATTTCGAGCTGCTCGTGATGACCGGCGCGGAGCACGGCGCCGCCGAGAGCCCCTACGGCATCCGCCGACGGATGGATTTCTTCGTGCGGCACCTGCTCGGCAAGGAGCCGCGGTGGGAGTGAGACGGAAGGCGCGTTTTGCGCTCGTCCGCCCCGGTGCTCTTCTGCTCGCATGACCCCATGACCACCGGCCTCGAAGACATGCGGCTCGGCTCGGCGCGTCCTGTCGCCACGGCGAGGAGCGCGGCGGACCTCACGCTCCGATGAGAGACAAGGCCGCCCCTGCCGTTCCGCGTCCGACCGCTGCACCGAATCGCGGCATGATCCGCTGCGGTGGGATCGTCGCCGTGGCGGCCGTCGTCGCCGGACTGCTCTGGGCCTGGGGTTCCCGGCACGGGGCGGCGACGTCGAAGACATCCGGCCAAGCCGCGGCTGCGGCTGCCGGATCCGCATTCCTCCCGACGATCGAGGACAAGACGCCGCCGCCTTCGCCGCCGCCGGACGGGATGGCCTGGATCCCGGGAGGCGAGTTCTCGATGGGCAGCGAGGCCTCGTCCGAGGCGATCTGCGGGCTGCCCGGCGTCACCAAGGACGCGCTGCCGGTCCATCGCGTCCGCGTGGACGGCTTCTGGATGGACGTGACCGAGGTCACGAACGAGCAGTTCGAGCAGTTCGTCCGCGCCACCGGCCACGTCACGGTCGCGGAGCATGTGCCGACGCAGGCGGAGATCCCGACCGCGTCTCCCGAGAGCCTCGTCGCGGGCTCGGTGGTGTTCACGCCGACGACCGAGCGCGTGCCGCTCGATGATCACTTGCGCTGGTGGCGGTACCAGGCGGGCGCGGATTGGCGCCATCCCGACGGCCCCGCGAGCGACCTCAAGGGCCGCGAGCGCCACCCGGTGGTCCACGTGGCCTACGCGGATGCCGTGGCCTACGCGAAGTGGGCGGGGAAACGCCTGCCGACCGAGGCCGAGTTCGAGTTCGCGGCGCGGGGCGGGCTCTCCGGCAAGCTCTACGCCTGGGGCGACTCGCTGCGGCCCGCTGGCCGAGCGATGGCCAACACGTTCCAAGGAAGGTTCCCGGTGCAGGACACGGCGGAGGACGGTTTCGCCGGCATCGCGCCGGTCGCGCAGTACCCGGCCAACGGCTACGGCCTGCACGACATGGCGGGCAACGTCTGGGAATGGGTGAGCGACTGGTACCGCGCCGACCACTACGCGGAACGCGCCGCGGCAGGCGGCGTGGTCCGCAACCCGCAGGGACCGGATTCGTCGCTGGATCCGGCCGAGCCCTCAGAGCTGAAGCGCGTCCACCGCGGCGGCTCGTTCCTCTGCACCGACGAGTACTGCACGCGCTACATGGTCGGGACCCGCGGCCGCGGCGAGGTATCGACCGGAAGCAACCATCTCGGTTTCCGCTGCGTGAAGCCGCCCCGCTGAACCGGCCCTTCTGCAAGCAACCTCATGAAGACGTCACAAGGCCCGACCAGCTCATCGAAGGGACAAGAACCGGGAGCAATGCGAAGGCCGGGCGGCAATTTGTCTTGGTCCGCCGTTCCCTCGGACGCAGCCACTCGGCGCACCCGGGACATGCTGCGCTGCTTTGTCCGTTTCGTCTTCGTCCTGCTGTTCGGTGTCGCCGGCCTGTGCGCCCGGGCCGCGACACCGCCGGACATCCTGTTCCTCTTCGCCGACGACCAGCGCGCCGACACGATCGGCGCGTGGGGCAATCCCCACATCCGTACGCCGAACCTCGACCGGTTGGTCGCCGAGGGCTTCAGCTTCCGCGGCAACTACTGCTTCGGCGGCGACAACGGCGCGGTGTGCATCCCGAGCCGCGCGATGCTGATGAGCGGGCGCACATGGTTCCACGTCGACCCCGCCATCTCCGACGCGCCGACTTTCCCGGAGGTCCTCCGGTCCCGAGGCTACACGACGTTCGGCGCGGGCAAATGGCACAACGGGCAGAAGTCCTTCGTCCGGAGTTTCAGCGAAGGACGGTCCGTCCATCTCGGCGGCATGGCCGACCACACGAAGGTCCCGGTGCAGGACATGCGGCCGGACGGCACCTTCACACCGGCGCGGCCGGCGGCGCGGTTCTCGAGCGAGGAGTTCGCCGACGCGGCGATCGCGTTCCTCCAGCGTCCGCCGGACGGCAAACCGTCGTTGGCCTACATCGCCTTCACCGCGCCGCACGACCCGCGGGATCCACCCGAGGACTGGCGTGCCCGCTACCACGCCGACCTGCCGCCGCTGCCCAAGAACTACCTGCCGCAACATCCCTTCGACAACGGGCAGCTCGTCATCCGCGACGAGGGATTGCTGCCGTGGCCGCGACCTCCGGAGCTGGTCCGCGAGCAGCTTGCCGAGTATTACGGCCTGGTCAGCCACCTCGACGCGCAGATCGGACGCATCCTCGCCGTGCTGAAGGCTTCCCCGCGCGGCACGAACACGATCGTCATCTATGCCGCCGACCACGGTCTCGCGCTGGGCAGCCACGGCCTGCTCGGCAAACAGAACGTCTACGAGCACAGCATGCGCTGTCCGCTGGTCATCGCCGGCCCCGGGATCCCCGCCGGGAGATCGACCGAGGCGTTCACCTATCTTTTCGACCTGTTCCCGACGATCTGCGGGCTGGCCGGGGTGTCGCAACCGGCAGGGTTGGAAGGCTCCGACCTGCGGCCGATCTGGACCGGCGAGAAGGAGCGGGTCCGTGATTCCGTCTTCCTGCCGTACCTCGGTCTCATGCGGTCCGTGCGCGAAGGCCGCTGGAAGCTCATCTGCTATCCGGAGGTCGCCCATCGGCAGTTGTTCGACCTGCTGGACGATCCGGACGAGCTGGTCGACGTCTCCGGCGATGCCGCGAACACCTCGCGGGTCGCGCATCTGCTCGAAGTGATGAAGAGTTGGCAGGCTCGTGTCGGCGACACGCAGCCGCTTGCTGCCGATTATCCGAAGCCGCTCCGCCGCGACCTGACCGGTCTGGCGCGCTCGCCGGACTCATGGCAGCCCGCCTGGATCGTGGAGAAGTACTTCCGCACGCCGCGGCCCTGAACGCCGCACTCGCGTCTTGCCGCCGGAGGGTCGTGGTCGGCACGGTCTCGCACGTCATGCTCCTAGCCGCAGCCGCCCAAGCTCCGCACCCCGGGATGATCGCCCCGTTCGTGGTGCTGCTGCTCGCCATCGCCTTGGCTCCGCTGTTCTTCGCGGACTGGTGGACCCGGCACTATCCCAAGGTCGCCATCGGCCTCGGGGCGGTCACCCTCGCGTACTACCTCTTCGTGCTCGGGGCGGTGACGCCGGTCCTGCACACGGCGCACGAGTACGTCAGCTTCATCGCGCTCATCGGATCGCTCTACATCGTGAGCGGGGGCATCCACATCAAGGTGCGGGGCGAGACGACGCCGTGGTTCAACACCGGGTTCCTCCTCGTCGGTGCGCTCCTCGCCAACGTGCTGGGCACGACCGGCGCGTCGATGCTGCTCATCCGGCCTTGGCTCCGGATGAACAAGTACCGGCTCACCACGCACCACGTGGTCTTCTTCATCTTCATCGTGTCGAACGTCGGCGGCTGCCTCACGCCGATCGGCGATCCGCCGCTCTTCCTCGGTTACCTCAAGGGCATCCCGTTCTGGTGGGTCGCGGAGCACTGCTGGCCGATGTGGGCGGTCGGGCTGGGCGTGCTGCTCGTGATGTTCCTGGTGGTCGACTTCCTGAACTTCCGCAAGGCGCCGAAACCCGTCCGCGCGGCGCACGTCGCTGCGGAGGACTGGTTCGCCTTCGACGGGCTCTCGAACGTCCTCTTCCTGGCGGTGATCCTCGGTGCCGTGCTGTTCGCGAACGATCCGCCGTTCCTCCGGGAGGCGCTGATGCTCGGGGCCGCCGCCGGTTCGTACTTCACGACCAAGAAGCACGTGCATGCGGAGAACCACTTCAACTTCCACCCGATACAGGAGGTCGCGGTCCTGTTCATCGGCATCTTCGCCACGATGATGCCGGCGCTCGACTGGTTGGCGGCGAACGCCAAGGAGCTCGGCAGCCCGACGCCGGCGTTCTTCTACTGGGGCAGCGGCATCCTCAGCAGCGCGCTCGACAACGCGCCGACGTATCTGAGCTTCCTCAGCGCCATCTTCGGCGCGTTCGTGGACCCCGACGTCGTGCAGCAGGTGCAGCATCTGGTGCAGACCGGCGGCTCGGACCTCGCGACCTTCGTGCACGGCGACCACGCGGAAGAGGTGCGCAACACCTTCGCCGCCCTCCAGCGCTACCATCCGGACCGCCTCGCGGCGAAGACCGCGGGCGTCGAGGACATCGAGGTGGCGTTCCTGCTCGGGAACGTCGCCTACAACAAGTTCATCCTCGCCATCTCCGTCGGCGCGGTCTTCTTCGGCGCCAACACCTACATCGGCAACGGGCCGAACTTCATGGTCAAGGCCATCGCGGACCAGCAAGGCGCCAAGACGCCCAGTTTCCTCGGGTACATCGGAAAGTTCACCGTGCCGTTCATGCTGCCCATGCTGGGCATCATCTGGCTCATCTTCTTCCGCTGAAAAGGGTTGGACCAGACCTACCTCCGGCGGCCATCCGGCGACACCGGCGGGACATCGCGGGATTCTCGGCCAGCATTAAAGAAATCATTTGAACGTTCGTGCAACATTAGCGTCAATCGCGTCGTTGGTTCCTGAGAACGGACACCCCGATCGCAACGTTCGGAAGACCGGTCTCCGTCGGTCCGGTGACGGATCGGCAAAGGGGGTTTAGTTTGGTTGTTTGGGTTAGGCGGGCATCGCAAGATGCCCGCTTTTCTTTTTGTCCGGGCCTGTCCAGTGGCCCCGGAGCACCGCTTCTGGCCGGAAAATGCCCTTTGACTCGACCTAGCAGGCCGCTAGCCTCGCCCGCCTTTGGGATACGGTATCCAACTATGGCCAAGCTTTCCGTCCGCGACCTCGAACTGACCGGCAAACGCGTGCTCCTCCGCGTGGATTACAACGTCCCCATGGAGGAGAAGGACGGGGCGATGGTCATCAACGACACGACCCGGATCAAGGAGACGCTCCCGACGCTCGAACTGCTCCGCACCAAGGGCGCCCGCGTCGTCCTCGCCGCCCACCTCGGCCGGCCGGACGGCAAGCGCGAGCCTTCGATGAGCCTCGCCCCCGTCGCCGCCAAGCTAGGCGAGATGCTCGGCCGCCCGGTCGCGTTCGTCGACGAGACCGTCGGCGACAAGGCCGAGGCCGCCGTCGCCGCCCTCAAGGACGGCGAGATCCTGCTGCTCGAGAACGTCCGTTTCCACGCCGAGGAAGAGGCCAACGACCCCGCGTTCGCCGCCCGTCTCGCCCGCCTCGCCGACGTGTACGCCAACGACGCCTTCGGGGCCGCGCATCGCGCCCACGCCTCGACCAGCGGCGCTGCCCAGGCCATCCGCGCCAAGGGCGGCCCCTGTGCCGCCGGCCTCTTGATGGAGCGCGAGCTCAAGTTCCTCGGCGACGAGCTCGACAACCCCGCCCGCCCGTTCGTCGTCATCCTCGGCGGCGCCAAGGTCTCCGACAAGATCAAGGTCATCGACCGCCTGCTCGACAAGGCCGACACCGTGCTCATCGGCGGCGCGATGGCCTACACCTTCAAGCTGGCCCACGGCGGCAAGACCGGGAAAAGCCTGGTCGAGAAGGACCACACCGGCACCGCGCTGGCCGCCGAGGCCAAGGCCGCCAAGAAGGGCGTGAAGTTCCTGCTGCCGACCGACACCGTGATCGCGGACCTCAAGGACACCGGCAAGCTGAACAAGAAAGGCCGCCCGGTCTTCGAGTTCGTCAACCCGCGCGTCAACGTCGGCGACATCCCGGACGATTGCGAAGGCTTCGACATCGGACCTGAGACGGCCAAGACCTACGCCGCCGTCATCGCCGGCGCCGGCACGATCCTGTGGAACGGCCCGATGGGCATGTTCGAGGACCCGCGGTTCGCCACCGGCACCAACGCGGTCGCCCAAGCGGTGGTGGCCGCGACGCAGACCAGCGGCGCGAAATCGATCATCGGCGGCGGCGACAGCGTCAAGGCCGTCAACAAGGCCGGTCTCGGCGACAAGGTCACCTTCGCCAGCACCGGCGGCGGCGCCAGCCTCGAGTTCCTCGAGGGCATCCCTTTGCCGGGCGTGCTCGCGCTGGACGACAAGTGAACCGCCGGCCCGCGCCAACCGATCCTCCCCATCATGGACAAAGAGCGAAAACTCATCATCGCAGGTAACTGGAAGAGCAACAAGACGGTCGCCGAGGGCCTGTCCCTCGTGGACGACCTCAAACGCGAGCTCGCCGCGGTCAAGGAGGTCGACATCGTGGTCGCCCCGCCTTTCACCGCGCTCGAGAGCGTCTCCAAGGCGATCATCGATTCGAACATCCGTCTCGGCGCGCAGAACCTCAGCGCGGACGGCTACGGCGCCTTCACCGGCGAGATCCCCGCCGGCATGCTCAAGGAGTTCTCCGTCGGCTACGTCATCCTCGGCCATAGTGAGCGCCGGCAGTTCCAGAAGGAATCCGACGCCCTCGTCGCCAGGAAGGCCGCAGCCGCCCACGCCGCCAACCTCGTCCCCATCGTCTGCGTCGGCGAGACCCTCGCCGAGCGCGAGGCCGGCATCACCGAGAAGATCGTCGAAGGCCAGCTCGGCGGCTCCCTCGCCGGCCTCTCCCCCGAGCAGGTCGAACGCACCGTGCTCGCCTACGAGCCGGTCTGGGCCATCGGCACCGGCAAGACCGCGACCAGCGCCCAGGCGCAGGAGGTCCACGCTTTCATCCGCAAGGTCCTGACCGCGCTTCACGGCGAGGTCGTCGCCAAGCGCGTGCGCATCCAGTACGGCGGCAGCGTCAAGGCGAACAACGCCCGCGAGCTGCTCGGCCAGCCCGACATCGACGGCGCGCTGGTCGGCGGCGCCAGCCTCGAGGTCCGCAGCTTCGCGGACATCATCAAGAACTCCATCTGACCCCCCTTTATCCTATGAGCCTCCTGATCGGTCTCCTGAGCTTCGCGCTCTTCCTCGTCTGCCTGTTCCTCTGCCTGCTCGTCCTCGTCCAGCTACCCAAGAAAGAGGCGGGCATGGGCCAAGCCTTCGGCGGCGGCACCACCGACGCCCTCTTCGGCGCCGGCGCGGGCAATGCCCTCACCAATCTGACCAAGTACGCCGCCGGCGCCTTCTTGGTGCTCTCGCTCACGGTCTCCGTGCTCGGCTCACAGGCCGGCAAGAGCAAGACGAGCAAGGTCCGCGAAGAACTCGGCAAGGCGACCGCCTCGGCCCCGGCCGCGAACGCGCTCGGCACCGCCGTCACCAACGCGGTCAAGACGGCGACCAACGCCGTTGCGCCCGCGAAATAACCGCCCAAGCTCCCGGCCATGCCGGTGCCGACGAACGCCCTCGGAAATCCTCCGGGGGCGTCTTTATTTGGGGAGGCGACCGCAGGGCGCGAGGCCGCGGCAGGGGAGCAGGAGAGCAGGGGAGAAAAGAGCCCCTCCGCTTCTCCCTTTCTCCCCTGCTCCCCTGCTCCCCTGCTCGCCTTCCTCGTCGCCTTGGTCCTGCTATCGGCCGCCGGCTGTTCCCGCGAACCGGCGGCGGACCTCACGGTCCTCAACGGCCCGGATCCCGGTTCGCTGGACCCTTTGCTCGTCAGCGGTATCGAGGAGCTCCGGGCCGTCCTGCCCTTGTTCGAGGGCTTGGCGCGTCCGGATCCCGTCACCAGCCAAGCGATCCCCGCCCTCGCGACCCGCTGGGATGTCTCGACCGACCGGCGCCGCTACACGTTCCATCTCCGCACCAATGCCGTCTGGTCCACCGGCGGACCCATCACCTCGGCCGATGTCCTCTACTCGTGGCGCCGCGTGCTGGAACCGACCAATGCCTGCCAATACGCCACCCTGCTCGATCCGGTCCGCGGCGCGACGGAATTCCTGACCGGCAAGACGAAGGACTTCGCATCGGTCGCCATCCGCGCGCCCGACGCGGCCACGTTCGAGGTCGAGCTGGAGCATCCGTGCGCGTGGTTCCTCGACCTCTGCGCGTTCCAGACGCTCGCCGTCGTCCCGCGAGCGGCCATCGAACGGCACGGCGACCGATGGGTGATGATGCATCCGCCCTTCAGCGGTCCGTACGAGCTGGAGTCGTGGCGTTTGAACGACCGCATCCGTCTCCGGCGGAACGAGCGCCATTGGGATGCCGCGAACACGCCCAGCCGCATCGTGGACCTGCTCGCCGTCTCTTCGCCCGCCACCGCGCTGAACCTGTATCTCGACCACCGGATCGACGTGGTCCTCGACAAGCCGTTGATCCCTGCCGAGCTGCTGCCCGAGATGGCCAAGCGCCCCGACTACCACACGTTCCCGATGCTCGGGAGCTACTTCGTGCGGCTCAACGTCACCCGGCCCGCGCTGGCCGATTCGCGCGTCCGGCGAGCCCTCGCGCTCACCGTGGACAAGCGACGCCTCGTGCAACGCCTCGCCTCGGCCTGCGAACCGGCCGACCACATCGTCCCCACAGCGACCACGAACTACCTCCGCGGCCCCGGCCAGACGCTCGACCCGGAGCAGGCGCGGCGGCTGATGGCCGAGGCCGGCTTCCCCGGGGGCAAAGGGTTCCCGAAACTGGTCTACCTCTGCGACAGCTCCGGCGGCGGCGGCGCGCGGCTGCACGAACGCGTCGCCGTCGAGCTCCAGGCGGCATGGCGGCAGGAGCTCGGCATCGAGGTCGAGATCCGGCAGGTCGAGAAGCAGGTGTACCTCGCCGCGCAACGGAAGCTCGACTACGACCTCAGCCGCAGCAGCTGGATCGGCGACTACAACGACCCCGATACCTTCCTCAATCTGTTCACATCCGTGAACGGCAACAACCGCACCGGCTGGAAGGATCCTCGCTACGACGCGCTGTTGGAGGCCGCGGGCCGCGAGCCCGACATGGCCCGGCGCGCCGTGCTGCTCCGCGACGCCGAGACGATGCTGGTGCGCGACGCCGTTCCGGTGATCCCGCTCTGGTTCGAGGCCGGGTTCACCCTGCACGACCCGGCCCGGGTCGAGGGCGTCCACGGCAACGTGCTCGACCTCCATCCGTTCAACGCGATGCGCCGGACCGCCGCACCGACAAAGCGATGAGATCCGCGGGGACAACCAACGATGCGCCTTCCGCGCGGAAGCGTCTTGGACTGCGCGTGGCTTGCCACCGCTTTCG
>JBBRQL010000130.1:0-11369 GCA_038226425.1 Verrucomicrobiota bacterium | reverse complement strand
TTGTTCCACTCGATTTGATATGCGGTGACGATCGGTACGAGATCGTCGATGTCGCTCGCGCTCGCGATGAACGCAGCGAGCGTTCCGCCGCCGTCCCACCGGAGCGGTCGCCGACGACCGCGCGTCGTGGTTCGTCGTCTGCCTCGATAGCCAGCCCGTGGGCGTGCTCCGCGTGCTCTACGAGGTGCCGCTCGATCTTTACAAGACCTACGGCTTCAAACTGCTCGCCAAGGGCATCGACCTCGAACGGTTCCTCCGCGAGAACCGCATCGCCGAGATCGGACGGTTCGCCGTGCTCCCTGAACACCGCCGCAACCTGCTCGTCGTCGTCGGCCTCATGCGGGCCGCGGTGGCCGACACGGTCGAGCGCGGCTGGACCCACTACATCACCGACATCTTCGAGGGCGAACAGCACAGCCCGCACGGCTTCCACACCCGCGTGATGGGCTTCCAGGAGGTCGCCACCCACGATATCGGCGAGCTGAACTGCCCCAACCGCCGCGTGACGATGGTCCTCGACCTGGCGCACGCGTACCAACGGATGCGCAAGGGCAACAACTGGGTCTTCCGCTACCTCACGGAGGATTGGAGTCCGGAGCTGCACCAGCGCTTGGCCGGGGTCCAAGCCGATCGCTCCTTGGTCGCGGCCTGATCAGGACGGTCCGCATCGAGAAAGCAGCGGAGCAGTCTCAGTTCGTCGGCCGGACCAGACGGAAGAAACGTCCGCCGGCCGAGGCATCGAGCGTGGTCTGCCATCCGTCGTTGGTCTGCACAGGCTTGTCCGGTGCTGCCGACCAAACGACCGGTGCCACCAAAGATGCGGTGGTCTCGACACGATAGCCCGAGGCGAGCATGTTCCATCGGATCTGGATCCCGCCTCCCGGAGCCGCCGCGACCGATGCCGCGACCGGTTGGACCGGCACGGAAGCGACCACGGTCTTGTCCGCGACGAGGTTGGCCGTGGACCGATAGCTCCCGCCCGGCAGCGCGACGGTGACATCGTGGTCGCCTTTGAACGCCCGGATGCGGACCACGCCATCCGCGTCCGCGACCGCGTCGGCGGAGGTCCACCATTCCTTGAAGACCAGGTTGCTCCACGCGACGGCGCTCGGCTTCAGCGACCAGTCCTGTCGGAACAACGCCGCGTTCGGGCGCCAATGTTGGCCGGCCCAGAAGCCCCACATGACGATCCCGTCGACCTGCGGTTGGCTGAAGAGCGCCGTCATGAGATCGCGCAGATAATCCGCCTGCGTCGCCTCGTCCGTCACGTCGATGTCGAACTCGGTCGCCTGCAGCGCGAGACCCAAGGCCCCGAAGCGGTCGAGCTGCTCGATGATCTTCACCGGGGAAGGCAAGAAGCCCTGGAAATGGCTCTGGAAACCCGCGCCGGCGATGGGCGCACCGTTGGTCTGGAGATACCGGAGCTTGGAGAAGAAATCTTCCGTCTGCGCCGAGCCGAGACCTGCGAGCTCGAGGTTCCCGTATTCGTTGAGGTAGAGCGCGGCCGCTGGGTCGAGGGCATGCGCCCTCTGGAACCATCGCGTCATCTCGCCCTGCCCGAGCACGTCCATCACGTTGTGGTTCACGTACGGTTCGTTGACCACGTCCCACTCGGTGCACAGACCGCGGGTCGCGGTGAGGATGTCGTCGAAATGGCGGTCGATACGGGCTCTCAACGCCGCTGGGTCGCGGAGGAGCTTGGGGACATCGGCCGGCATCAGATAGCTCGCGTTCGTCCCAGGCCAGATGAGGTTGTGGCCGCGCACCGGGATGCCGCGGTCGGCCAGCCAGCGCAGCGCGTTCGTCGCCGTCCCCGGTCCGTTCGGCGCGGCCGATTCCCAGCTCGGCCACTTGAGGTCGTTCTCGAGCACCGCCTTGTTGAACCAGTTCGTGACGACGCCCTGGTATTTCTGCCGGTCCGCGGTGCTGCCCTGCTTGCCGAGCAAGCGCCCGCCGTCGATCGCTGAACCGAAGCCGAACGCGTGCCGGCGCATCCGCACCGCGACGGACGCACCGGGCACCGGGAAGCCCTCCGCGTCCCGGACCTGCACCACGAGGTCCGCCATGCGCGAGTTACGGATCCGTTCCGCCGCCGCCGCGCGCCACGGCGCATCGGCCGAACGGCCCGGGTACGTGATGCCGTCCGGCAAGGACGTGAGCGCCCGGGTCTTCGCGTAGTTCGTGAGCGTCAAGCCGCCCAGCTCGATCGTCTGCGGCGCGTAGCCGAGCCGGAAGTTCACTTGGGCGGCGCCGGCCGCGTAGGCGGCGATCGCCTTGAACGCCACGTTGAACTGGGTCCACTGCCCGTCGGCCTCGATCTGCGTCCTCACGACCGACTGCGTGTACGGGGTGCTCGCCTGCTCGAAGACGAACTCCGTCAGGCCGTCGCTGTCCGCCGGCGCGACGCGACGCAGCCAGAAGACCGCGTGCAGCACGTCGTCCTTGGCGACCGGCGCGGCGGTCTTGAGGTTGAGCTGGATGTCGTAGTTGTTCGACGACGTCTTCTTCGTCGCCACGCGCACGGCCTGGGAGAACGGCTGGCCGGCCACCGGCACGACCGAGCGGGCGGCGTAGGTGGCATCCGGTGCCTGCAAGGCGGCGCCGAGAAGGCCGCTGGACGTGAGCAACGACGTCTGGGCCGACCCGTGGACCAACACGGCGACCAAAGTGGACCACCAGCAGATTGAGCGGAGCATGGATGCAAACTATCAACGCCCACGGCGTCCCGCAACGGGAGGCCATCCTTGGGCTTGAGCCCGTACTTCCGGCTCACGCATCGTGCCGCCACACGTGAGCCGTCTTCCCCGCATCGTCCCGGCCATCTTGCTCTGCCTCTGCGCCGATCTCGCCGGCGTCCGCGCCGCGGCCGGGCTCGAGCGCACCGTGCTCGCTACGGACCTCCATGAGCCCATCGCGCTGGATGTCGCGGTGGACGGCCAAGTCTTCTTCGCGGAACGCCGTGGAGCGGTCAAAGCATGGCATCCGGGCCCGGGCACGACCACGGTCGTGGGCAACCTCGACGTCTTCAGCGGTCCGGAGGACGGCCTGCTGGGGCTCGCGCTGCATCCGGGGTTCGCCACGAACCATTGGCTGTTCCTCTTCCACTCGACGCCGGGCGTGCCCGAGAACCGCGTGTCGCGCTTCACCGTCGCCGACGGAACGCTCGACCTGACGTCGCAGAAAGTGCTGCTGCGGATCCCCACCCGGATCCCCAAGCCGAACCACTCCGGCGGCGGGCTCGGCTTCGACGCCGCGGGCAACCTCTACGCCTCGACGGGCGACTACACCTACGCCGACAAGTCCGAGGGCTTCGCTCCGCTCGACCGCCGCCCGGGCCACGAGCTGAACGATTCCGAGCGCACCGCCGCGAACACCGCCGACCTCCGCGGGAAGATCCTGCGCATCCATCCGGAACCCGGCGGCACCGCGACAATCCCGACCGGCAACCTCTTCCCGCCGGGCACAGCGAAGACCTGCCCGGAGATCTACGTGATGGGATGCCGGAACCCGTTCCGCTTCACGGTGGATCCGCGGACGGGCTGGCTATATTGGGGCGACGTGGGACCCGATGCCACCGGACCGGACCCGGCGCGCGGGCCGGCAGGCTTCGACGAGTTCAACGTGGCCAAAGCGGCGGGCAATTTCGGATGGCCCTATTTCAGCGCGGACAACCGGCCCTATCACGCCTTCGATTTTGGGACGAGAGAAAGCGGTCCTGCGGCGGATCCGGCGCATCCGGTCAACGATTCGCCCAACAACACCGGTCTGCGCGATCTGCCGCCGGCGAAACCCGCGTTCCTCTGGTATCCGCCGGGGCCGTCGTCGCGCTGGCCCGAGGTCGGATCCGGCGCGCGTTCGGCGATGGCGGGACCGGTCTACCACTTCGATCCGGCGCTGACGTCGGAGCGCAAGCTTCCCGCGGAGCTCGACGGCGCGGTCTTCCTGTTCGAGTGGGAACGCGGCTGGATCAAGGCAGCGTGGCTGGGCGAGACCGGCGAGCTCCGCGCTCTGAAACCCTTCATGGCCGATGTGAAGTTCAAGCGCCCCATCTGCCTGAAGCTCGGTCCGGACGGCGCGCTGTACCTGATCGAGTGGGGCAGCAACTGGTCCGACAACCGCGACGCCGCGTTGGTGCGGCTCTCGGCCGTCCCGGCGGCACCTTGACCCCCGCGCACCGCGCCGACGCTCGCGGGTCAAACGGCCTCAGCCGCGGTTCATCCGGCGAGCGCGGGAACGGCGCCATCCGGCTAGGCCCAGCAATCCCGCGCCGGTCCACAGGGCGACTGAGCGAGGCTCCGGCACGGCGGTCGCCTCGACCGATATCCGGAGCGAGTCCGACGTCAGCGACCAGATGGGGCCGAACGCGCGCTCGCGATGGTCGTCACCGATGGTCCATCCGGAGATACCGGTCTGGTTCGGGCTCGATGTTGAGCTCCACTGCACCAACGGCGCCGTGGCCGACGCGACGATCCAATAGGTCAAACCCGCCGAGAGCGTCAGCGGCGTGGTCGGAACGAACCGTGACGGCCCGCCGGGGACCGATGTCCCGGTCAATGCCGACGCTCCGGGGACGCCGCTGCTGTCCCCGTAGATCATCACCGACAACCCCGCCGATGGCGGGTTCAGGTCCAACGCCAAGTTCACGGCGTCCAACGTCGCGGCGGAACCCGCCACGAAGGACTGGGCGACCGAGAAGTTGTTGTCGATTGTCGCATCCAGATGGGCGGTCTGGGAGAGATTGCTGACGAAAATCGCTGCGCGGACCTGCGGCACGGCCACAGCGGCGGCGACCAAGGCGAGGAGGTGGATGGTTGGAAGATGTCTCATGGTTTTGATGATGTTGAATGATGTCCTTTGTTGCCGATCGATTGCGGCCCGGTTCACGGGGCCAGGCGATAGTAGCGTCGGTCCGAACCCTGGGCCTGGGTCAGATGGAACTCGAACATCCCGGCCGCGTCGGTGACATCCGAGCGGACGGTGCTCCAGTTCACCAGGTCGGGCGACGACTGGAGGCGGTAGCGGACGCCGGCCTCGCCGTGCAGGCGCAGGGTGACCCGGGCGTTCTCGGCGATGCCGGCGCCGGCGGCTCCCGAGGTGCTGAGCGAGTTGGCCGCCTTCCAGCCCTGGAGCAGTGCGCGCAAGGCCTCGGGCTTGTTGGTCGGTGCCGGATGGTTCGCCTGGTCGCGGGTGTTGACGCCGTGGCACGAGGTGCAGGTGCGGATCTCGCCCGGCTGGAAGGTGAGCCAGAAGCGCTCGCGGACCACCGGCATGCCGTTGGTGTCCGTGAGCTGCCAGGTGAGCGCGCGGCGCGCCGGCACGAACGCGGCCATCGATCCGTCGTCGCCCAACTTCACACTCCCGACGGGAGCGGACGGCGCCGGGACGTTGCCCGCCAACGCGGCCGGCTCGTGCAACGGCTCGGCCAGCACACGGCGGCCGGCGCGCGGCACCGCGTTGGAACTGTAGAGCCCGAATCCCCGCAACTGGTCGCCCTGGAAGAACTGCATGAACCCGATGTCATAGACCTTCCCGCCGGCGCCGAGCGTCTTCTTCGCGGTGCCCGCGACGCGGAGGTTGAACGGCTGCTGCCGGTCGGCGTGGTCGCGCGTGGTGACGTCGCGGCTCACGACGAGCGCGAGGTCGTTGGCCTGCAGGTAGGACTTGAGCGCGGCGAGGTCGACACCTTCCTCGTCGATGACCTGTTGCTCCGGCGCCGGCATCGGCGGATGGCTGGCGACCGGCAACGGACGCGCCCGGACCTCCACCGGATTGAGCTCCCAGAGCGGTCCCGAGTAGGTGACCACGCTGCCGTACGCGCCGAAGGTCACCGTCTTGTTGATGCCCGCGGTCAACGGCTTGTCGGCGACCCAATAGGTCCCGGCCTTCTTCAGCGTCTTGAGCCGGAAGTCGTATTCGGATCCGACGCCGCGGAGATGCTCGTAGTCGGTGTTCGTCGCATGGACGGCGATGAGCGTGCCGTCGCTCATGGGCAGCGGCTCGCGGTAGTGGCCCGAGTGGTTGGTCGTGGCGGTGCTCGAGAAGCTCTTCGTCTCCGGATGCGTGTAGTAGTCGATCTTCATGTGGTCCGCATCGAGACCGGGCGCCCCGGTCAGGGTCAGGACCTGGCCGGAAGCGTGGGTGAAGAACTCCGGTGCGTCGGTGGCGAAGTAGATCCCCGGACGCCGCGGGTCTTCTTTCAGGTGGAGCAGGTTGTCGGCGCTGTTGGTGTTGAAGCGCGACGCGACGTTGTAGAAGTATCCTAGGTTCGAGTCGTTGAGGAAGCTCGGCTCAAGGTAGCGCGCCAGCTCATGCCGGCCGGCGTGGTTCAAGGTCTCCGCCTCGGTGCCGTCCTCGTTGATCATCCACGGGAAGAAGAAGTTGAATGAGTGCTTGTTGGTCGTACCCACGGTGAAGCGCGGCTCCGGGAACACCTCGGTGCGATCGCCAGCCAAGACGACCGAGTTGGTGGTCTCATCGGTGTAGTTGAAAGTGCCGAACGGCTGCGAGGTCCCGGCGGCGATCGCGGCAGTGTCGGCGTCGGCCTCTTGGTCGCGCTGGAGATGGTCCCAGCGGGTGAAGATCACCCGTCCGAAGCTGTCCACCGTGGGCGTGAAGGCGCCCGACGGCGCGTGGTCGAGCTGGAACAAATCGCCGCTGACCGGATCGAGGCTCCAGAGCCCGCTCACCGTCGGCGCGAGCTCGTACTCGTCGAGCTGCGGATAGAGATGGGGTTGTCCGCCGCGCGGCCGGTCGGTGGTGAAGAGGATCCGCCCGTCGGTGCCGTAGCAGGGGCTGATGTTGTTGTAGGCGGCAGGCTGGTTCGGGACCTTGGCGATGGCAGTGGTCTCGCCGGTGCCGAAGCCGGAGACCTCGTACAGTTGCCAGACCGACGTGCCCGCCGGCGAAGCGTTGTTGGCCACGCCGACGACCATGCTGAACACCGCCTTGGTGCCGCTCCAGTGGACCGACGGGTCGCGCACCGCGATCGAGCCGTTGCCCTGGAACCCCGACGCCGTGCCGAAGCCGGCCGCCGCGGTCAAGTTCTTCAGCGAGCCGTCCGGATAACGGATGTAAAGGTCGCCGCCGCGGCCCGCTTGGTCGGGGCCCGGCTTGTGGTTGCCGAACACCGATCCGATGGTCGTGAAATCGTTCCCGATCGGCACCTGCGTGACGAAGAGGACGGCGTTCGTGATGCCCGCCACCGGCACCGGCGGAGGAAGGTTCACGTAGTTGGCGGTCACGGTCGTCGCCGTGAAGGGCATCACCAGCGTCGTGCTGGGTGAGGCCGGGCCGGACACGTTCGCGCCGGTCCAGTTGCCGAAGCTGACGCCGGCCGCCGGCGGCGCCGCGGCGATGGCCACGGTCGTCCCGGGCAAATAGAAGCCGCTGCCGGAACCGCCGTTGACGGTCAACGCGACCGGCGTCAGCGGGACGAACAGCGCCGAGACGCTCGTCGGCGCCGCCGGCATCACGAGTGTCGTCGCGGTGGCGGAGGCGTTGCCGACCACGGCGCCGGTCCATTGCTGGAAGATCTGCCCGGCTGGCGCGGGGTTTGCTGATAGGTTCACCACCGTCCCCGCTGCGTAGGAGCCGCTGCCGGTGCCGCCGGTGACGGCCAACGGATAGGTGTTGGCCGGCGGCGTGGCGGTCGTCGTGTAGACCGCCGTGATCGTCATGTTCGAGGTTCCGATCTGCACGACCGTGTTCGCCGAGCTGGCATTGGCCACGCCCGGACCGCTCCACACGTTGAACACCTTGCCCGCGGCCAGCGGCGCGACGACCGGGACGACCGTGCCCATCGGATACGTGCCGCCGCCGGTGCCGCCGACCACGGCGAGCGAGTAGCTCGGAGCGGCCCCGGTCACGGTGACGGTCACCGGGGCCGAGAACGTGCGCGCACCGGTGTTGTCGAACGCCTTCGCGGTGAGCGAGTAGGTGCCCGCCGGCACGCCGGTCCAGTTGAACGAGTACGGCGGCGCCGAGACCGCGCCCAACGACGTGAACCCGAGCAAGAATTCCACCTTCGTCACCGACCCGTCGCTATCGCTGGCCGTGGCCTGCAACTGGATGTTCGCCGGAGCGCCGAAGGAGGCGCCGTTCGCCGGGCCCGTGAGCGAGACCACGGCGGGCGAGTTGCCGGCGGGGTTCAGGCTGATCGCCACCAAGGCCGGGACCGAGGTGCCCGAGGCGTCCTTCGCGACGAACCAGAAGTTGTCGTTCCCGGCAAAGTTGGCGTTCGGAGTGTAGGTGAGATCCGGTGGCGTGCCGCTGAGAACGCCCCGGAAGGGCGGCGACACGATGCCGTAGGTGAGCGCGTCGCCATCGGCATCGGTGCCGGCGAGCGTGATCGTCCGAGGCGTGTTGACGGTGACGGCGACGCTCCGCGGCGTGGCGACAGGGAGCGTGTTCGCTCGGACGGTGAAGGCGGACGAGGCCGCCGCGAGGGCGGCCAGCAAGATCTGGAGGAGACGGTTGCGTAGCATGGGAAAGGAGTTGGTCGGTCGATCAATCGATGGCGGACAAACGGTCGGCGGCGACACTGTGATCGATCCACAGCATCCGAACCTCCGACCATCGTCCACGACGGGGCACATGCATGGATTGCCGGAAAGGACGGCCAAGATTACGGGGAATCTTCCGCGCCGCGTCGCGGGGACGGAACGGGCCGGAGCGAGACCGTGCGCTGACGAGAATAGGGTCGATCACCGTCTGCTATGCCGGGATCCTCGAAAGGTTACCGGGAGACGTCCATTGGACGAGCGCCGCGGCGAGGCGACCGCGCCGGACGTTCGCCGATCCGACAAAAGTCTTTTGCGTTGCCGCCCCCGTCTTCGCAACCTCCCGCGCCGTGACGCAACCGCTCGCCATCGTCTTCTACGAATCGCTCCTACCCGGACGCCAGCTCGCCAACAAGCTGACCGACCTCGGCTACCGCGTGCAGACGGCGACGGTCGCCGCCGGTGTGGCCGATCTGGTGCGCAAGGAGCGTCCGATGGTGCTGATCGCGCAGCTGGGTCTGCGGCACGGCGATTTCTGCGGTGTGATCACCGAGCTGAAGCAGGACCCGGCCGTCGCGCACGTGCCGGTCATCGGCTACACGTCGGCGAAGGACAAGAAGCTCCAGGATGCCGCGGTGAAAGCCGGTGCGAAGCTCGTCGCCGTCGATTCCGCCATCCTCGACCAGCTCCCGCACCTGCTGGAGCACGCGCTGGCGGTGGAGTGAAGCCATGTTCGCTCATGGTCAGATTCCTTGGTGGCTGTTTCCTGCAATGACTTTACCGCTGTGGGGCAAGGTCATGTTCTTTCTCGGACTATGGTTTAGGCCAAAGACCCAGTGGTCTTCGTTTAGTTGATCTGCGTCGTGATTGGCATCCTCACCATATCGGTCGGCCTTCCGCTGGTTGCTTTAGTTTTTTTCTGAGCAGAACCTTCTCGTTGATATGTCCATCCCCTCCGTCCCCCTCGGCAAAGGCATCCATGTCTGCCACCTGTTCTATCGCGTCGACCGCGCGCGGTGGGACGCCTTGCCTCCCGGAGCCTCCGCCGCGGCCATGTCCCGGCTCGCCGCCATCTGTGCCGCGAACCCCGGTCCCGCCGCGCCGCGCGTGATGACCTTCGCCAACGTCGGCGGCAAGGCCGACGTCGCCGTGATCCTCTTCGCCGCCGAGCTGCAGCAGCTCAGCGCGCAGCAGCGCTCGGTCGAGCTCGCGTTCCCCGCCGGCACGCTCGTCCCGGTGTACAGCTACCTGAGCATCACCGAGCTGCCGGAATACGTGACCACCGACGACGACCTGCGCCGCATGCTCGAGCACGGCGAGAAGAAGCTCGCGCCCGGCACGCCGGAATTCGACGAGGCCTTCGCCGCCGCCAAGAAGCGCAACGACGAGTACCTGCACTACCGGCTGCATCCGGAGATGGGCGACTGGGAGATCATGGCCTTCTACCCGATGAGCAAGAAACGGGACGGCGGCGACAACTGGTACTCCCTCGACCTCGACACGCGGAAGAAGCTCATGGGCAGCCACGCGAAGACCGGCCGCAAATACGCCGGACGCATCTCGCAGCTCATCACCGGATCGACCGGCCTCGACACCCACGAATGGGGCGTGACGTTGATGGCGCACAACCTCGATGCCGTGAAGGAGATCGTGCACGAGATGCGCTTCGACGAGGTGACGGCCCGTTTCGGCGAGTTCGGCCCGTTCTACATCAACCTCCGGCTGCAACCGGCGGACCTGTGGGCGCACCTCGGGCTGTGAAGCGGTGAGACACACCCGGCCTCGGGATGGCGGGCAAGCCATTGACAGTTCAGTCCGCACCCCCTTGGTTGCGACCCGATGATGTTCCGTTCGTTCTCCGCTTCCCTGCCCCGCTGGGCGCTCGTTTCCTCGCTCACAGCGGGAGTTCTCGCTGGCGAAACGTCGGTGAAGAAGACCGTGCTCGTCCTCGGCGACAGCTTGGCGGCCGGCTACGGCGTCGATCCGGACCAAGCATTCCCCGCGCTGCTCCAGAAGCAGGCCGACGCGGCCGGACTTGCATTCACAATCGTCAACGCCGGCGTGAGCGGCGACACGACCGCGGGCGGGCTGCGGCGGATCGATTGGCTGCTCAAGGGTCCGGCCGACGTGCTGGTGCTCGAGCTCGGCGGCAACGACGGATTGCGCGGTCTCTCGGTGCCGCAGACGCGGTCCAATCTTGTCGGGATCATCGGCAAGGTCCGCGCGAAGAACCCCGCGGCCGTCGTGGTCGTCGCCGGCATGCAGGTGCCCACGAACATGGGGCCGGACTACTCCAAGGAGTTCCGGGCCGTGTTCCCCGAGGTCGCCAAGGCGCACGATGCCGTGCTCGTCCCGTTCCTGCTCGAAGGGGTCGGCGGCATCGCGGAGCTCAACCAGGCCGACCAGATCCATCCGACACCGCGCGGCCACGAGCTGGTCGCCAGCAACGTCTGGGTCGTGCTGGAGCCGGTGCTGCGGAAAGCCGCCTTGCCAGCCGCGGTCGCAAAGTAGAAAGCTTACGTCGTGGAAATCGTGTTCAGCGTCACGCAGGAAGAGGACGGCGGCTACGTCGCAGAATGCCTCTCGCACGACATCATCACGGAAGGGGACTCATGGGTGGAACTGACCGCGAACGTTCGCGAAGCCACGGCAGGCTACTTTTTTGACCAAACAAAGCCGTCAAAAATCAGGCTGCATTTGGTGCGGGATGAGGTGTTCAGCGCATAGTCACCGCGTGGTGGGGGTGAATAAATTTTCACTGGCATCCCACAGAATTTGACGAAAACGGTTGAGCTGACGCCTCGGCTCCTGTCACACGACAGGTGAAATGACGAAGAACATCAACTCAACCGCGTCGAAGTCTTCAGTGCT
>JBBRQL010000129.1:0-11439 GCA_038226425.1 Verrucomicrobiota bacterium | reverse complement strand
GAGGTTGCTGAGCTGGTAGCGCAGCGTGTTGCGGATGAGCCGGTAGGTCTCGCCGACCTTCTTCAGGCGCTCCTCGCTGACGACGATGTCGCTGCGGTAATCCTGCGACGCGACCCACAGGCGCAGGACGTCCGCGCCGTATTCGTTCACGAAGCGGTCCGCGGTCTGCGGCTTCTGGTAGCCGCCCGCGCCCTGCTTGGACTTGGAGATCTTTTCGCGGTCCTCGTCCACCATGAAGCCGTGGGTGAGCACGGTCTTGAACGGCGGCACGCCGTTGCCCGCGAGCGAGAGCAGCAGCGAGGACTGGAACCAGCCGCGATGCTGGTCGGAGCCTTCGAGATAAACATCCGCGACCCAAGGAGGGCAGGCTTCCAGCCTGCCTTGGCCGACGGGCTTCCAGCCTGTCGGAACGGCGGGGGGCGCAGGATGGAAACCTGCGGAGACTGGCAGGCTGGAAGCCTGCCCTCCTACTTGCCCGGGAGTCGTGTGGCTCAGCTCCGCGCGCTGCATCAGCACGGCGCGGCTGGAACTGCCGGAATCGATCCACACGTCGAGCGTGTCGGTGCCCTTGCGCGCGGCTTCGGTGCCGGTCCAATCGGCGGGACGGCACTTCGCCCACAGCTCGGCCACCGGCGTGGCGAACCAGACGTTGCTGCCCTGCTCCTCGATGAGCGCGGCGGCGTTGCGGACGATGGCTGCGTTGAGGATCGGTTCGCCTGCGGCATCGTAGAACGCCGGGATGGGCACGCCCCACGAACGCTGGCGCGAGATGCACCAGTCGGGACGCGTCTTCACCGCGCCTTCGATGCGGTTCCGGCCCCAATCGGGGATCCAATCCACCGTTCCGACAGCGGCGAGGGCGTCCTTGCGGAAAGTGCTGCCGTCCCTCTCGTGGTCGATCCGGATGAACCACTGGTCCACCGCTCGGAAGATGATCGGCGTCTTGGAGCGCCAGCAGTGCGGATAGCTGTGGGAGAAATCCTCGCGGAGGACGAGCGCCTGCTTCTCGGTGAGCAACGCCAGCACGGCGTCGTTGGCCTCGGAACGGTGGTTCTTGGAGAGCGTGGACTTGCCGACCAGCGATTCGGGCAGCTGCTGCTCGCGCGGCATGTCGTGGGTCGGCGCGAGGCGGCCCTCGTCGTCCACCGGACAGTAGATCGCCAGCTTCTCGCGCAGGCCGAGCTGGTAGTCGTCCGCGCCGTGGCCGGGCGCGATATGGACGAACCCGGTGCCGGTGTCGCTGGTGACGAACTCGGCGGGGAAGAGGCGCCCGGTGCGGGCGCAGAACGGATGCTCGTACTCGACGGTGGCCAGCTCGTCGGCGTGGAGCGTGCGCACGATCTGGTAGCTACCCCAGCCGAGCTTCTCGGAAACGGTGGAGAGCAGCGCGTTGGCGACGATGTAGGCGCCGCCCTCGACCATCACGAGCGAGTAGTGGTAGCCGGGGTTGAAGGCGACCGCGAGGTTGGCCGGGAGGGTCCACGGCGTGGTCGTCCAGATGAGCACGAAGGTGTTCGGCTCGTCCTTGAGGCGGAAGCGCACGTAGACGCTCTGACTCACGTGGTCCGCGTACTCGACCTCGGCCTCGGCGAGCGCGGTCTTGAAGGGGATGCTCCAGTACACGGGCTTCTTGCCGCGGTAGACGAAGCCCTTCTCCACGATGTCGGCGAACATGCGGAGCTCGTCGGCCTCGTAGCGGCGGTCGAGCGTGAGATAGGGGTTCTCCCAATCGCCGAAGACGCCGAGGCGTTTGAACTGGCCGCGCTGGAGGTCGATGTACTTCCGGGCGTAGGCGTCGCAGGCGGTGCGGATGGTCGCGGCGTCGGCGTCGGTCTTGCCGGCGGCGCGCAGCTCCTTGGTGACGTGGGACTCGATGGGCAGGCCGTGGCAGTCCCAGCCGGGCACGTAGGGCGCGTCCTTCCCGCGGAGGGTCTGGTATTTGACGATGATGTCCTTGAGCACCTTGTTGAGCGCGGTGCCGACGTGGACGTCGCCGTTCGCGAAAGGCGGGCCGTCGTGGAGCACGAACTTCTCCCTGCCAGCGCGCGCTTCGCGGATCCGCGCGTAGATGCCGTCGGCCTCCCACTGGGCGAGACGTTGCGGTTCGCGCTGCACCAGGTTCGCCTGCATGGGGAACTCGGTGCGCGGCAGGTTCAGCGTGTTCTTGTGGTCGGGCTTGTCGCTCATGGGGATCGCTCTCGGACGGACCGTGAGGGAATCAGGTTTCTCCGGGAAAACGCAAGGTGGTCGCCGCATGTTCGCCGGGCGGGCCGCGGACGCCGGATGTCCTCGTCCCGCGTCCGGCTCAGTCGACCTCGAGGGTGAAGATCCGTTTCGGCGCGTCGCGGCGCAGCTCGACGTGGCCGTCCACGAACACCGCGTCGGCGCGGGACTTGGTCTTCTTCGGTCCCGTGGCCACGCGTTGCGTGTCGGTGCTGCGCTCGTTGCCGCCGCTGTGCCGGTAGCAGACGTTGGCGGTGCCGTCCTTGTCGGGATACAGGCAGGCGTCCCATCCGTCGGTGTCGGCAAACATCAGCGTGTTCACCGGGTCGAGCATGCTCTTGGACCCGACGGTGGTGACGCCGTTGTTCACGTACGTGTTCTGCGCGTACGAGAGGAATCCCCAGAAACCGCCCTCGCGCAGCGCGCCGCCGAGCTTCTCGTCCGCCTGCGCCTTCTGGACGCTGGACGGGCAGATGAAGACGCCTTTGCCGGAGACGTTGGACTTCCGTCCGAGATAGGGCTGCAGCTGGCGGTACCAGATCGGCGGCAGGCCATCGGGACCGACCGCGCTGCCGCTCGGCCAGCCGATCGGATAAACCCGGAAATCGTCGTCGTACATGCTCGCCGCGAGCATCAGCTGGCGGAGGTTGCTCTGGCACTTGGCCGTGCGGCCCTTGTCGCGTGCCCGGCCCAGCGCGGGCAACAACATGCCGGCGAGCACGGCGATGATCGCGATGACGACCAACAGCTCGATCAAGGTGAACCCGGTCCGCCCGCGGGGCGACGTATGGGAAGGGGTCTTGGCCATGGATGCCGTAGAGGCTTCCGGACCATGCCGATGCGGACATTGACATCCGAGCACAATGTCGGGCAGTTTCCCGCCCGCTAAAGATGAACTTCGCGCAGAACACCATGGCCATCGTAGCCAGCCAGCTCCGCCAACAAGGCGGGAAAGCCGGCTGCTCTTGGCATACCGCCAAGGCATGGGTCGACGTGGAGGTCCTCTTCTAGAGCAAGAAGCCAAGACCAAGTTTTTCCGAAAACCCACGATCGCCCGGCGATCGTGGGTTTTTTGTTGCCGCGGACCCGGAGTCGGCGGATGCGGGAAAGAGATGGCGAAGACGGACGTAGAAAACCAAGCCGGACCAACGGCGGACAGCGACAGAGAAAGAAACACACATGAGGACAGAACTGAACACGACACCCGCGAGGCCGGGGCTCGATCCCCGCTTCGCGCTGGTGCCCGAGCCCGCTGCGCCGTTCACGCGGACGGCCGAGACCGAGCTCGAACGGCTGAAGAACCGCCTGCTGCGCCTGGCCCTCGAGGCCGTGACCAGTCCCGCGCTGCTCGCGCCGTTGCGGCGCGCGGCGAACGAGGCGGCGGCCTTGGCATGGCTGGAGCCGCACCCGTTGCTGGTCTTCCCGACGTTGTTCGAGGAGAAGGCGCTCGCCACCCGGCGGCGGTCGCTCCGGCAGGAGCTGATCCGCGCACGCAGCACCGAACTGATGGCGGTAGCCGCATGAACACCCACGCCACCATCACCCTTCGCCGGGCGGGCGGGAAAGCGGGCGGGCGCCGGCAGGACATGATCCCCTGCGCGCCCTTCCGCTTGCCCGCCTGCCCGGTCGTCGTCGCCTGACCGCAAGGGCCATCCCGCGGCGCGAGACAGTGCCGCGCTGGAATGGCGCCGGTTCTTGTCGGGCGGGTTCCTTCGGGTCTCCGCGCCGTGGTGCGGCCCCCTTCACGCCCGGTCCGCGAGCCACATCCTGACGCCCGGGAACGCCGCGCCGAGATCCGCCAAGCCTTCCTCGCCACGGACCAACAGCGCGGTCGAGAGCGCGTCGGAATCCGCGGCCGACGGCAGTGCCACCGCGGTCATGCGTCCGCCGGTCACAGGGATGCCGCATCGCGGGTCAAGCACGTGGCCGTAGATCTGGCCGCCGTCGCTGAACGATTTCCCCCAGGTCGCGGAGACCGACAGCGCTTCGTCGCGAAGCTCCACTTGGCGACCGTCCGGTAAGGCGACCTTCCAAGCTTCCGCTTCCGGCGGCGTACCGATGGAGACCACCGTGCTGGTGCCGCCGTGGAGTAACGCGCTGGTGATGCCGGCTTCCCGCAGCAGCTCACCGGCGCACCCGAGGGCCCAGCCTTTTCCCAAGCTACCCAGGTCCAACATCACTCCCGGCCGGGTGAAGCGCACGGTGCCGGCGACGGCGTCCAACTCGACGTGGCGCGGGCCGACGCAAGCGAGCGCTTCGGCGAGCACCGGAGGCGCGGGTCGCGAGCCCGTGCCGCCCACGAATCCCCAGGCCCGCACCAGCGGCGCCGCTGTGATGTCGAAGGCACCGCCGGTCGCAGCGGTCAGCGCAAAGGCCCGGCGCAGCAGGTCCATCACCTCCGGCGCGACACGGACCGGTCCGGTGGCCGCGCCGGCGTTGACGCGCGCGATGTCCGTGTGCGGCCGATAGAGGCTCAGCAGGTCTTCCCAACGCTCCACCTCGTCGAGCGCTTCTTCGGCGGCGGCGCGGAGGCGGACCGGTTCATCGCCATGGAGCGCGAACTCGAAGCGCGTCGCCATGGCGTTGCGGGCCACGAGCACGGGGGGTGGCGCGGGCATGGCGCGGAGAAGGGCGGCGGCGTGCGGAGATGGTCCGCCCGCCGCCGTGAATCACTTGGTCCTCAGCCAGGCCGCGACGTCGGCGAGGTCCTGCGGCGAGAGACCGAGCTGGTCGGCGCTCATCATCAGGGAACGGCCGAGGCCCTTGCGGGACGCGATGCGGTTCTTCGGCACGGTCTGGGTGAGCCCGGCCGCCGATTGGACGATCAGCGGGTCGCCTTCCGACTGCACGATGCCGTGGAGCGTGATGCCGTCCTTGGTCTTGATCTCGGTGCCGTTGAACCCGCTGGCGATGTCGGCGCTGGGGTTGATGACCGAGTTGAGCAGCACCTCGGTGGTCTGGCGCTTGGCCCAGCCGGTCAGGTTCGGCGCGAACTCGGTGCCGACATCCCCGACGCGGTGGCAGCTCGTGCAGATCGCGTTGAACTTCTCGCCACCGCGCTTCGCGTCGCCGTTGAGCTTCAACACGTCGGCCACGGTGAACTTCGGCGCCTCGGCCGGCGGGATGACGGCCTCGGTGAGCTCGACGTTGTCGGGATCATAGATGCCGCGTGCCTTGAGCGCCGCGTTCACACCCGCTTCTTTCCAGGAGGAATCTTTCCGGTTCAGCAGCCACCAGAGCGCCTCGGCCTTGATGCTCTTGTCCGTCTTGGCGGCGACCTCGAGCATCGCGTCGGCAGCCGCTTGGGCGGGGTTGTAGCCGATGACGGTCAACGCCCGTTTGCGATCCGCGTCCGGCAAGGCCGGCGACAACGCGCGGGCCCGGAAGTCCGCGATGCTCTGCTCCGGATGCAGGCGCCAAGCGAGCCAGGCAAACTGCGACGACCATTCCAGCGGCCCGGTCCCGGGTCGGACGAGCGAGGCTTTCACCGCATCGTAGACGATCGATTCCTTGCCGCTGGCGCCGGTTCCCCATGCTTCGAGATAGGTGCGGTCCGCGCCGTCGAAATGCTTGGCGAGCGCGACCAGGATGTCCTTGGACTGTCCGGCCGGGATGTCGCGCATCGCGAGCGCGACCTCGCGTCGGACGGCGGGTGAAGGGTCGTCCGCCAGCCGCTTGGCGTTGCCGAGCAGGTCATGGCCTTGGCGGCGCAACGCGCGGAACGCGACCACGCGGGTCTGCGCGTCGAGGGTTGCACCGGAAAGAGGCGCGGCGGCCATCGCGCCGGCCGAGGGTTTGTCGCCGACCGGGCTGACGATGGGCGACATGCCGCTCGCGGCGGCGGCGGGCTTCGGGCCAAGGCTCTCCACTTTTAGCGATTCGCGGGACAGCAGTTGCTCGACCTGTTTCAAGCCGTCCGGTCCGAGCCGCGAGAGCAGCCACACGGCGCGGGCGCGCACGGCGGGGTTCTCGTCCTTCAGGAGCTTGGCGACCGGCTTGAGCGCCTTCGGTCCCATGGCGGCGAGGGCCTGATGGGCCGCGCCGCGCACGTTGACGGCGGGGCTCTTCAATCCGGCCAGCGCGCCGTCGAGCGTCGTGTAGTCGACCTTGGGCACCTTCGGCCGGAATCCTTTCGGCGCGATGCGATAGATGGTGCCGGAGGTGGTCTCGTCCCAATCCGCGTGGCCGCCGACGCGCGCGTCGAACCAATCGGCGACGTAGATGGCGCCGTCCACGCCGACGGTGACGTCGCTGGGGCGGAACATCGTCTTGAGGTCGCGGGTCTCGTTGCGGCCGCCCTTGAAATCGGTTCCGGCGAACTCGCCCTCGCGGTTGCTGGTGACGAAGTCGAAGCGCTCGAGCTTGAAGCCCGCGCCGTCCGGGCGGGGGAAGTAGCCGAACACGACGTTGCGGCCCGGTTCGCAGCTGAGCAGCAGGCCGCGGTACTTCGCTCCGAGCGCGCCGTCCTCGTAGTACGCGATGCCGGTCGGGGATCCACCACCGTACACGTCGCCCGAGGGCATGGTGCCGGGATCTTCCTGGCGCCATTCCGCGGTCGGCACGCTCTGGCCCGGACGCCGGTCGGCGCCCCAAGAGCGCTGGCCGTCGAAGGAGCAGAAGCCGGCGTTGCCGTACTCGAGCAGGAACGTGGTGCGGCACGCGGGAGGATCGTCGTTGTCGTTCTGGAAGACATCGCCGAAGGCCGAGAGCGTCTGCTCGTAGCTGTTGCGGTAGTTGTGGCCGATGATGTTCACGCCCGTGCCGTCGGGGTTCATCCGCGCGGTGAAGCCGCCGATCCAGACGTGTCCGTCGTCCGATCTCTGGCCGGCGATCTTGGTGGGTTCCCAGCCGAGGTCGGCCTTGCCGCCGCCGTAGGTCGGTTCGTAGGCGCTACCGATGCGGAAGGTCTTGCCCGACTTGTCGGTGAACATCGCTCCGGTGTTGCCCGAGTTCCAATACCACTGGCCGTCCGGCCCGACGGTGACGCTGTGGATGGTGTGGTCGTGCTTGCGGCCGTTGAAGCCGGTCAGCAGCGCCTCGCGCTTGTCGATGGCCGGGTCGAACTTCCCGTCGCGGTCCACATCCGTGTAGACGATGAGGTTCGGCGCCATCGAGACGACGATCTTGTTGTCGATCACAGCGATGCCCATCGGCGCGCGCAGGTCCGGGTCCTGGACGAACACGCGCTGCTTGTCGGCCTTCCCGTCGCCGTCGGTGTCCTCGAGGATGACGATGCGGTCGCCCGCGGGCTGGCGGTCGTAGTGGCCGCGGTAGTCGACGCCTTCCGCGACCCAGATCCGGCCGTCCTTGTCGACGTCCATGTTGGTCGGGTTCTTGAGCATCGGCGACGAGGCCCAGACGGTGACCTCGAGCGCGGGGTCGCCGGTCGAGAGCATCGTGATGGGCACGCTCGTCTCGGCGGCGCGGACGGCGAACGACGCGGCCAACGAGATGGACGCGAGATAGACACGGGAAGGCTTCACGGCGCGGAGTTTTGCCGAGCCGCGGCCCGTGGGGAATCCCGAAATCACGGCGAAGAACGCCCGGCCGCCGAGGCGCGGACTCAGTAGGTGGAAGGGGACGGCGTTCCGTCCGAGGACCCGGAGGCCCGGACGTTGGTGCACGCGAGAGGACTTGGACCCGTCCTGGGTGTCTCGAATCCTGAGGGAAGTCGGTGTTTCTTGTGGTTTCTTGAAATCAGGGTGAAGACTGATGAAACCCGATACGGTCTTCAGTGTGGGAAATCGTGGGAAACTTTCCGGGCTGGATTCTCGCCCATCCTCTCAATTTGCACCTTCTTACGGGGTTCCTGTGGCCGGGAAACGAGGGTTGCGACCTCGGGGATTTTGGCCTGTCAACATTTTACTGGCTCTAGGTGACACTTGGTTTCCTTGACGGTCCGCTCAGCCTCACGCTTATTCCACACAGCTATGGAAACACAGGGCAACACCGCAACACGGGTTCAATTCCGTAATGCCTTCATTGATGGCATGCGTCGGACCCTAAGGCTTTCTCCGGTACGTCCCAAGGCGCATAACTTCCAAATCTACAAAGAGTCTGGCGACTGGATAGCTATCGGTAGTGACTTCAAGCTCGTCGGCGTCTCGCTCTCCAATTCGGTACGCCCCGTGCGGATGGATGACGTCCTGTAGGGACAAACCATCGAAGTTAAGATTGGTGACTTGGGCAATTTGGACTTTGTTCGTTGCTTCCGCCGGTAGTGAACTGGAAACGTGGCTAACGTGGACAACAAGGGGATTCGCCAAGCCGTCATGGCCACAGTCTCGGATGGACCTGTGGACCCGACGAACCCATCTGCACCTTCCTCCCGCCGCACCGAGGTCCAAGTCCAGCACGAGGAATTCTCCGGACCTCTTCCTTCGCCCGAGGTTCTAAAGCGCTACAGCGAGGCGTTCGAGAACGGGGCGGAGCGCATATTCGAGATGGCTGAACGCGAACAGGCACACCGGCACACACAAGAGAGCCGCATAGTCTTGTTCTCCGGCTCCGGCACCATCTTCGCATTCGTCTTGGGGATGACGGCCACAGTCGGGGGACTATGGCTAGTCCACAGTGACAAGCCGATCTCTGGGTTTGCTTTCTTTTTTTCCGGGGCAGGATCGCTTGTTGCGGCGTTCTTCTACGACCGAAAGAAGGCGAAGGAGCCGGTTGAGAATCCTCCGGTTGAACCGAAAGTTGCGCCTACTGCAAAACGCAAAACGCAGGCTGGCTCGTGACACGAAAAACCCCGTGGCTGGGTTCCACGGGGTTCGGTGTGCCGGCTTCGGGGTGCTAGTCAGCCGGGAAGTTCAGAGGATGTTCAACGTGAGCGGCGTCACGCGCAGGGCATCACAGGAACGGCCCGCCACGTAGCCCAGGGCCGACGGGTGGCAGATTATCAGCCCCTCGCCGCCTACGACCAAGATGCCGGCCAGCATCTCGCGCAGGTGCCCCACGCAGCTGCAGACGACGGGCCGGACGACTTGGACGAGGCGCGACGGCCGGATGCGGAATCCGTCCCACCCGCACCGAATTCCACAGAACTTCTCGCCTACGCGCGAGCCGGTCAGGTCCACATCCGGTCCGATCGATTTCAATCTGCTTCTTCTGGACTACCCGAAAACATGGTGCACGCGAGAGGACTTGAACCTCCACTCCTTGCGGAACCAGATCCTAAGTCTGGCGCGTCTGCCATTTCGCCACGCGTGCAACCGTCCCGGAGCAAAGCCGTGGACCGCGCCGAAGGCAAGCCGGGCGCTACGCGTCGCCCCGCGGATCGAGCGCCTCGCGGAGGCCGTCGCCGACGAGGTTCAAGGCCAGCAGCATGAGCGCGAGCAACGTCCCCGGGCACGCCACCAGCCACCAGTACACGCGGATGGGGTTGATCTGCGCCGCGCCTTCCGCGATGAGCGTGCCGAGGCTCGCCTGCGGCGGCTGGATCCCCAGCCCGAGATAGCTCAGGAAGCTCTCGTACAGCACCACGCCCGGGACCGTGAGCGTGAGGTACACGATCACGATGCCCAACACGTTGGGGAAGATGTGACGGACCAGGATCCGCGCGTGGCTCGCACCGAGCGCCTGGCTCGCGAGCACGAACGGCCGCGTGCGCAGCGACAACACCTGACCGCGGACGATCCGCGCCATCGTGAGCCATGACACCGCGCCGAGACCCGCGAAGAGCAGCAACATCCGCGCGGACGGCTCCAGCGCCGGCGATATCGCGGTCACGGCCCGCCGCACCGGACCTTCGAGCGTGGTGATGAGCACGATCACGAAGATGATGCTCGGCAGCGAGTAGAGCACGTCCACCGCGCGCATCATCGCGCCATCGGTGCGGCCACCGACATATCCCGCGACCATGCCCCACGCCACGCCGATGGCGAGGCTCACGCCGGCGCCGACCGCGCCGACCAGCAGCGAGATCCGCGCCCCGGCGAAGACACGCGTGAACAGGTCGCGCCCGTGGACGTCCGTGCCGAACCAATGCGAGACGCCGGGCGCTGCGAACTGCGCGTCCGATCCGTGGTCCGCCGTGTGCGGGCTGACCGCCGGCACCAGCAGCGCCAACCCGATCATCAGCAGCAAGAACACCGCAGAGACGACGGCAGGCGTGTTTCGGCGGAAACGGAGCCACGAGCGCTGGTCGGGCGTGAGGGCTGGTGCCGGTTCAGACATGTTCCACCCTCGGGTCGAGCAGGCCGTAGGCGAGGTCCACGGCGAGGTTGAGGACGAGCAACAGCACCGCGTAGAGCAGCACCAGGCCGATGACCAGAGGGTAGTCACGGCTGCGCGACGAATCCACGATGAACACGCCGATGCCCGGGATCTGGAAGATGCTCTCGACCACGAACGACCCCGTCAGCAGGTCCGCCAGCATCGGTCCGCTGTACGAGACCACGGGCATCACCGCCAGCCGGAACGCGTGGCGCATCAGGATCGCCGGCTCGCTGAGCCCCTTCGCCCGCGCGGTGCGGATGAACTCGCTCCGCAACGTCTGCGCCATCCCCTCGCGCATCAGCCGCGCGACGCGTCCGGCGAAGTAGAGCCCGAGGGCGATCATCGGCAGCACCGCCTGCATCGGCGAACCCCAGAGCGCCGCCGGGAACCAGCGCAGCTCCAGCGCGAAGACCATCACCAGCAGCGGTCCGACCACGAACCCGGGCACGCAGATACCGACGAGCACGAGGAAGCTCCCGCCCCAGTCCGCCCAGCCGCCGCGCCGCATCGCCGTGAAGAAACCGACCGGCACGCCGACACCGATGGCGAAGCCGAACCCGAGCAGGCCGAGCGTCAGCGACACCGGCAGCCCTTGGAGGATGATGTCGGCGACGCTGTGGTTGCGGTACTTCAACGAGAGCCCGAGATCGCCGCGCAGCGCGTCGCCCAGCCAGCGCACGTATTGGACGGGGATCGGTTCGTCCAAGTGGTAGCGCGCGCGCAACTGCCGCTCGATCTCGGCGGAGGCCGGTGCGCGTTCGCGGTCGAACGGTCCGCCGGGCGCGAGGCGCAGCAGCCCGAACGACAGCATGCTGATGACCAGCAGCAGCGGCACGAAGAAGAGGATGCGCCTGAGGAAGTACATGGCTCAACGGATGGGGAAGGTCCGTGGAAAGGCGCGCCAGCGTCTTGGACTGCGGCGGCGGAGCGGAGCGGAGCTGCCGCTTTCGCCCGCCTCAGAAGGAAACATGAAGCAGAACTTGGCCTGTCGTTCCGGCG
>JBBRQL010000128.1:0-11488 GCA_038226425.1 Verrucomicrobiota bacterium | reverse complement strand
CGCGGATGACGACAACGACCAAGGCGTCCAGCTTCGCTCGATTTCCACCCCCTTTTCGTGTCCATGTTTGGAGAAACGGAACATCGGCCCTTCCTGTTTTCCTGCTTTCCAGATCCAAGGCAGGACAGCGGCGACGGCACGCGGTGTTTGACACGGCGTCGGATCTGGGAAGCCTAGGCCAGCCGTTGGTCCGTACTGCCGATCCTCAAATGAACTCCGTCCCTTCCCATGTCCGTCCGTCCCGCGCCGTGCGGGCCGCCACATCGTTCCTCGGCGCGGCAGCGGCGGCCGGCGTCCTGTTCGCTCAATCGCTCTCGCCCGCGATCGACCCCGTCTGCGGGCTGCCCAGGCTCACCTTGCGCGGCACCGTCGCCGGCGAGACCTACCAGGTGCTGGGCACCGACGACCTGAACGCCCCGGGCGCGTGGGAGAACCTGATGCAGCTGGCGCCGGGCGCGGCCGGGCACCAGTGGTTCGAGACCGCGACGCTGCCCCAAGGACGCCGCTTCTACCGCATCGAGCGCGTGACCGAGCCGCCGCTGCTGCCGCTCGACGACTTCGCGTTGAACGACCACCGCGGCGTGCAGCACCAGCTCTTCCGCGAGAACGACGCGAAGGCGGTCGTGCTCGTCTTCACCGACAACGAGCATCTCGCCGACGCGTGGTCGGCGCTGAAGCCGCTGAAGGAGAAGTTCGGTCCGCAGGACGTGCTGTTCTGGCTCATCAACCCGAAAGATCCGCGCGCCTCGCTCGCCGCCGCCGCCGCCGCCGGCGTCAGCATCCCGGTCCTGCACGACGTCGCCCAACTGGTCGCGCGCACCTACGAGGCCGGCATCGCGTTGGAGACGGTCGCCGTCGACAACCAATCGCTCGAGGTCTTCTACAAGGGGCCGGTGACCGACCGCTGCGAGACGCCCGCTGGTGTGGTCGAGCAACCGTACCTCGCCCAGGCCCTGGAGCAGTTCACCGCGCAGAAGACGGTCGTGGTCCAGACGGTGAAGACCCACGGCAAGCCGCTCGGCATCGAGACGGTCCCCGCGGTCTCGTACGCCCGCGACATCGCGCCGTTGCTCCAGGCGAAGTGCGTGACCTGCCACCGCCCGGGCGACATCGGGTCGTGGTCGATGACGAACCACGCCGTCCTCTCCGAGCATTCCGCCAGCATGCGGCGCGACATCCTCACCGGCATCATGCCGCCGTGGCACGCGGACCCGGCCGCGGGCAAGTTCGCCAACGATTCCTCGCTCACACCGGCCGAGGCATCACGGCTCGTCGCCTGGATCGACCGCGGCACGCCGCTCGGGACCGAGGAAGACGTCCTCGCCACGCATCCGCCCGCGCCGCCGGCCGCCTGGCCGCTCGGCCAGCCCGACCTCGTGCTTTCCATCCCGACGCAATCGATCCCCGCCACCGGCGATGTCGATTACCGCTATCTCATCATCCCCAACCCGAAGACCTCCGACCAGTGGCTGCGCGCCGCGACGGTCCGACCGGGGAACCGCCAAGTCGTCCACCACGCGCTCGTCTTCTCCGGCGCGAACCTGCTCGAGGCCGCGCTCCAGGCGAAAGGCGGCCTAGGAGGCTACTTCGCCGGCTACGTGCCGGGCATGGATCCCGTCGAATTTCCCGCCGGCACCGGCAAGCTGCTGAAGAAGGGCAGCTTCCTGGTCTTCCAGATGCACTACACGACCATCGGGAAAGCCGCGACGGACCGCACCGAGATCGGGCTCTATTTCGCCAAGACGCGGCCGGCCTCCGAGCTCCTGACGGTCTCCGCCTACGACATCGGCTTCCAGATCGCGCCCGGCGCCAAGGACCACGAGGTCGTCGCCGAGACCACGCTGTCGCGCGACGCCGTGCTGCACGAGATGAGCCCGCACATGCATCTCCGCGGCCGACGGATGCGCTTCGAGGTGGTCAACCCCGACGGCAGCACCGAGACGCTGTTGAACGTCCCCGCCTACCAGTTCGCGTGGCAATCGCTCTACCGCCTCGCGGAGCCGAAGACGTTGACCGCGGGCACCCGCATCCGGGTCACCGGCGCTTTCGACAACTCACCCCAGAACCCGTGGAACCCGGACCCGACCCAGACCGTCTCCTTCGGCGAACAGACCGACAACGAGATGTTCATCGGGTACCTGAACCTGAACTGGAAGTAGCGGATCGATCGACCGATGGGAGCAGCATCTCAGGAGCGGGCGACGGCGCCGGACCCCTATGCCGTGCTCGGCCTCGAACGCGATTGTACCGCCGACCAGATCCGCACCGCGTACCGGATCCTCGCGCGGCAGCATCATCCCGATCTGAACCCCGGCTCGATCGATGCCGCGGAGAAGACCCGACAGCTCAACGCCGCCTACGAGACGCTCGGTGATCCCGACCGCCGCGAGGCCCACGACCGCGCGCACGACGCCCGGACCAAGGCCGCATCGGTCCAACGTCGCGGCAAGGCGCGCCGCGACATCGCGCAAGACGTCCACCTGCGCATCCAGGAGTTCCTGCGCGGCGCCTCGCTCCAGGTCCGGGTCGTCGATCCCGCGACCGTCACCGGCCCGGAGACCTATCCGCTGGAGATCCCGCCGGGCACCGCGGTCGGAGCGCGCTTCCGGATCGCGCGCTCGGAGGCGGCGGGCGGCGGAACGGTGGTGGTCCGGGTCCGGGCGCTGCCGGATCCGCGGTTCAAGGTCCGCGGTGCCGATCTTCGCTGCGACTTGAGGATCTCCGCGCAGCGGGCGGCCCTAGGCGGCCCGGAACCGGTCGCCGGCGCCACGGGCACGACGCTCCGCGTGCAGGTCCCGCGCGGGATCGGGCGCGGCGAGGAGATACGCGTGGAAGGCGAAGGCCTCCCGCGTCCGCACGGCGGTCGCGGCGACCTCTGGGTCCGTATCGTCTACCGCCCGGAAGTGAAGATCACACGGACCGCCGCAGGCGGCCGGACTCGTGATTAGAAGCGTCTTCGGGGCCAGCGGGATCCATGGGTTCTTGACCGCGGTGCCCGAACCGGCCGAGACCGCTGCCCTCACCTCCGGCCTGGTCGGCGCGTGCGCGCTCTTGCGACGCTACCGTTCCAAGAACACCAAGTGATCCGGAGGGCGGATGCCCTTCCGGCCGGTCCTCAGACCGGATTTGGAGGCGACAAGACGCCGCGTCCTTGGCGCGGCGTTTTCCGTTCCCAGGTCGTTCGTCCACCAAAGCAGGTGAGCGGGCAGGAACCGGCTCGCCAGCCATGAGAGCGGACTTTCCAGTCCGCTCAAGCTCATCGGTGCTCAGACGCCCATCGCCGCCGCGAGCGCCTGCCTCATCACCGCGGCGTCGGGCATCACACCGGTCCAGAAATGGACGCCGAGCACGCCCTGGTCCACGAGCATCGAGAGGCCGTCCAACGTCCGGCAGCCGCGTTCGGCCGCATCGCGGAGCAGACGCGTCCGCGGCGGGCTGAACACCACGTCGGCGACGATCTGGGCCGGGCGCAAGGTGGACGTGTCCAACGCCAACCTCGCCTCGCCGTCATAAAGTCCGACCGACGTGCCGTTAATCACGATGTCCACCTCCGCCGGTACCCGGAAATCGCGGTCCCATCGGTGCGCCACCGCTTCGCATCCCGACGCCGCGACCACGGTCCCGCGCAACTGATGTCCGCGCTCCGGCGTGCGGTTGACCAGGATGAAGCGCGCCACGCCGGCCAACGCGAGTTCCACGGCCACCGCCCGGGCCGCGCCGCCGGCGCCGAAGAGCAGCACGGTCTTTCCCCGCGGATCGACGAGCTCCGTGATCGAACGCAGGAAGCCTTTGCCGTCGGTGTTCTCGCCGATGAGCTGGTCGCCGCGCCGCACCACGCAGTTGACCGCGCCGATGATCGACGCCGACACGCCGAGCCCGTCGAGATGCGGGATGATCGCGACCTTGTGCGGCATGCTGAGGTTGAACCCGCGGAACCCGACCGCGCGCAGGCCGCGGACGGCGTCCGCCAAACGCTCGGGCGGCACCTCCATGTTCACGTATCGCGCGGCGATGCCGTGGTGCCGGAACGCGGCCTCGACCATGGCGACGGTGGGATTGCCCGCGGCGCCCTGCGAAAGGCAACCGACGAGCTCCGGGCAGAAAGAAGAAGGAGTGGACACAGGAAGATATCGGGATGCGGGACGTGGCCTCCGGCGGCGGAGGCCGGGGATCGGGCGGATCAGAGCTCGCGCATGCCGCGGGTGATCTCGCGGCGTCCGTGCTCGCGGTTGGCGGCATCGAAGAAATCGACCGGGTTGAAATCGTCGGTCAGCACGCGTCCGCTCGCCGTGTCCGCCTCGGCCACACCGCTGAAGAGCCCGTGCCAATCGGACTTCACGCCCGGATGCACGTGCGCATCGGTCGGCGTCGCGCGGATGCGGAGCGGCGCGCGGGACGCCACGAAGAACATGTTGCCGTTGCCCACGTCGTGCAACCGCACCTCGGTGAAGACGGAGCGCAGCGTCTTCTGCAGCGAGGCGACCAGGAAATCTTTGCCGCGCTGGAGATGGCCGAAGCTGTTGATCACCAGCACGCCTTCCGGGCCCATCACCTCGCGCATCGCCGTGAAGGCCTCGGCGGTCATCAGGTGCGACGGCGACGAATCGCCGAGAAAGGCGTCGAGCACGACGGCATCGTAGCGACCGGGACGGCGGTTCAGGAACTGGCGCCCGTCGGCGATGGTCACGTGGCAGCGCGCGCGGTCGAAGCCGAAGAACTTCTCCGCGAGCGGCGGCACGGCGGGATTGATCTCCACGACGTCCACCTTCGCGCCGTCCGCCGCGAAACCTCCGGGCACGATGCCGACGCCGAGCCCGATGCAGAGCACGGAGCGGGGCGGTCCGCCGTAGGCCACCGCAAGGTCGTGCAGCGCGTAGGTGAAGACCGAGACGCTCTGCTTGGTGGTCGTGTCGTAGGTGTTCTGGATGAGGTAATCGTTGAGGAAGAAACGGATCAGGCCGTTCGGCGTGTCGCACACCTGCAGCTGCCCGAAATCGGAGTTGGAACGGTGGACCTGCTTGAGCTGCGCGAACGGCGGCCTCATGTCCGACCGCACCGCACCGGCCCCGAGCGCCAAGACGGCCGCCGTCGCGACCGCCGCGCCTTTGCCGCGTCCTCCCCAGACCGCAAGATACACCAGCGCCAGCAGCGCGACCACCGCCGCGGTGACGGCCAAGGTCACCGAGTTCGGCGCCAACGGCAGCAGCACGTAGCCGATCAACGCAGTGCCCCCGAGGCTGCCCACGGTGCTGACGGCGGACAACCGGCCGACATTGCCGGCGAGGCCGTCCAGACGACCCGTGATGAAGCGCACCAAGAACGGCGTGGTCATCGCGAGCAACGCCAGCGGGATGAAGAAAAGGAACAGCGATGCCAACAGCGCGCCGAGCGCCAACGGCAGGTCGACGCACCGCTCGGCCACCGGCCGCACGCCGAAGAGCACGAGGCAGAGGTACGCCGAGGCCGCGAGCATCGAGGTGTAGAGCCGCCCTAGGCGCGCGGCGGAATCGGCCCAGCGGCCGCCGATGTAGTAGCCGACCGCCAACGAGGCCATCGCCACGCCGATCTGCGCGGTCCAGACGAAGTGGGATGTGCCCAAGAACGGCGCGAGCAGCTTCGCGCCGAGGATCTCCACGACCATGATCGCCGCGCCGTTGACCGCGGCGGTCAGGTAGATGAACGACCGCAATCCGGAGGAGACGGTCGTGTTCGAGCTGCCGGGAACTTCCATCGGCCGAGCTTATGCAACGGGGACCGGCGTGTGGAGGACGAAACGGAGCACGAGGCGAGGCCGCTTCAGCCGACCTTGCGCAGCTTAGTCACGCGGCCGACCGAGACCCATTCCACGACGAAGATGTTGCCGTCCTTGTCGAAGCAGGCGTCGTGCGGATGGATGAACCGGCCGTTCTCCCAGGTCTCGGGCTTGGTCCGCATGACGAATCCGCCCTGGCCGCCTTTGTTCAGCACCTTGTCGGTCCACGCCTGGTCGAAGCCGAGGTGGGTGATCAGCTTGTTGTCCTTGCCGAAGAGCGAGACCCGCGCGTGCAGGTCGGCGCACATCATCACGTCGCCGCGGAGGTCGAGATGCGCGGGATAGCTCACGCCTTCGACGGTGCCGACGTAGCTGCCTTCGAGGGTGAAGTACTCGAGACGGGCGTTGGCCCGGTCGCAGATGCAGAGCTGCGGGTCGCGGCCGGGACGGTCGTCGAGCCAGATGCCGTGCGGCGTGGAGAACTTGCCGTGCTGCTCGCGTCCGCCTTTGCCGCCGAACGTGGCCAGGTAGCGGCCCACCGTGTCGTAGCGGTGGATGTACCCGGCGCCGTAGCCGTCCGCGACGTAGAAACCGCCGTCGGTCGGATGGAACGCGATGTTGGTCGGGATGAACTGCTTCGGGTCGGTGTAGACCCTGGATTCCCACGGCGTGCTCTGCGCCCAGACGATCTCGCCCTTGAGCGTCGTCTTGGTCACGAGGTTCGCCCACGTGTGGCAGAGGTACAGATACTCGGTGCCGCCTTCCTTCCGGATGTCGATGCCGTGGCCGACGGTGTGGATGTTGAACGCGCTGTACTCGTTGCCGAAGCTCCGCACGAACTTCCCGTCCGGATCGAAGACCACGATGCAATCCTGGTGGCGAAGGCCCGACGATCCGGTGTTGTTCTTGATGTAGATGAAGCCCTGCGAATCCACCGCGACGCCGTGGGTCTCGCCCCACTTCAGGTGCGACGGGAGCTCGCCCCAGCCGTGCAAGCACTCGTAGGTGTGCTCGCCGGAGCCGACGACGGCGTTCTTGGTGCCGGCCTTGTCGGCGGCGCGGACGATGGACGGGAAAGCGGCGGTCGCTGCGGTCGCGGCCGCGGCGGTGGAACGGAGAAAGGCACGACGGTTCATGGCAAGATTCAGGACGGGGTACGACCCCCTGATACCGGCGACCGCCGGAGGTGTCGAGCGATGAAAGCGCGATCGCACCGGTCAAAAACCGGATCTGCTGCCCGAGATTCCACTTGGTGGCGCAAGAGCGGGCCATAGAGTGCGCGTCATGGAAATCATCGTGGTCCTGCTGGTCGCCGGGGCGGCGCTGCTCGTCCTCGAGCCTTTCTTCCCCCACTTCGTCGCCGGTCCGGTCGGATTGGCCGCGTGGGCCGCCGCCGTGCTGCTCACCTACACGCGCTACGGGGCGAACACCGGCAACTTCACCCTGCTCGGTGTCTTGGCGGGCGGCGTCGGCGGCGCGGTGTTCTACGTGCGGCAGCTGCCGAAGAGCCGGTTCGCGCGGCCTTTCAGTTCGCCCAAGACCCATCCGCCGGCGGACACCGCCAGCTCCCACCTGCTCCACCAGACCGGCATCGCGCTCTCGCCGTTGTTGCCCGGCGGCATCGCTGAGATCGGCGGCCGACGCATCGACGTCGTCTCCGAAGGCGGCGCGATCGACCGCGGCCGGACCGTCCGGGTCATCGCCGTCGAGGGCGCCCGCGTGGTCGTCCGCTCGGCCTGATCTTTCCCAGAACACCCAAACCACTTTCCCATGATCGCAGATATCCAGATCGGTTCCCTCGTCCTCATCGCGGTGCTCGGCGTCGTCGCGCTCGCGCTGCTCACCGTCTTCCTGAACTTCGGCTCGATCTGGCTCCGCGCGATCGCCTCCGGCGCCAGCGTCGGGCTGGTCGAGCTTGTCGCGCTCTGGCTGCGCAACCTCCCCGTCGGCCTGGTCGTGGACAACCGCATCACCGCCGTGAAATCGGGCATCCCGCTCACCATCGACGACCTGTCCACTCATTATCTGGCGGGCGGCAACATCGACATGGTCGTGCAGGCGCTCATCGCCGCGCGCAAGGCGGGCATCCATCTGGAATTCGACCGAGCCTGCGCCATCGATCTCGCGACCAAGGGCACCGGCAAGACCGTGCTCGAGGCCGTGAAGACCTCGGTCAACCCCAAGGTCATCGACTGCCCCAACCCCGCCTCCGGCCGCACGACGATCGACGGCGTCGCCAAGGACGGCATCGTCGTGAAGGCGAAGGCCCGCGTCACGGTCCGCACGAACCTCGACCGCTTCGTCGGCGGCGCGACCGAGGAGACCATCATCGCCCGCGTCGGCGAGGGCATCGTCACCACCATCGGCTCCTCCGACAGCTACAAGGTCGTGCTCGAGAACCCGGACCGCATCTCCAAGAACGTGCTCGAGAAGGCGCTCGATGCGAACACCGCCTTCGAGATCCTCTCCATCGACATCGCGGACGTGGATGTCGGCGAGAACGTCGGCGCCAAGCTCCAGGCCGAGCAGGCCGAGGCGAACAAGCTCATCGCCCAGGCGCAGGCCGAGGTCCGCCGCGCCGCCGCGGTGGCGACCGAGCAGGAGATGGTCGCGCGCGTCGCCGAGATGCGCGCCCGCGTGGTCGAGGCCGAGGCGCAGATCCCGCTGGCCATGGCCGAGGCCTTCCGCAACGGCAACCTCGGCATCATGGACTACTACAAGATGAAGAACCTCCAGGCCGACACCGGCATGAGGGACAGCATCGCCGGCAACAAAGCCTGAACCGTCTTTTTCTCCCTCGTTGCGATGATCGCCGAACTCGATCTCGGGTCGCTCAAGCCGTTCCTCATCGTCGGCATCGTGGTCATCGCCGCGCTGGTGAAGGCGTTCGGCAAACCGAAGCATCCCTTCGACCGGCCGTGGGAGAGCGAGACCGCCCCGGAACGTTCCGAGGGCCACAAAGTGCTCGGCCGGATGCCGCACGCCGAACAACGTCAGCCGCCGTGGTTGCCCCCGCTGCCGCCCGTGCAGCCCCGCTGGGACTCGATGAGGGATGCGAGCGACATGCCCGTCGAGCCTCGTTCCGAGATCATTCCACCGCCGCTTCCGCGGCTCTCTCGACGTCCGATCCGCACGCCGATCTATGCCGACCCGGCGATCAACGAATCCGCCGACATCGAATCGGCGCCCGCCCCGAGCCAAGAGCTCGCCACGTTGGCGCCTGCCGACGATGCCTATGCGATGGCCGCCGGCCTCGAGACGCGCGTGGCCGCGCATCTGCGCGAAGTCGACGAAGGCATCGCCAACGCCTCGCCCGACCATGTCCGCGAACGGTCTGGCGGACGCTCGGCCGAGATCGAGCAGGTGCTCGCCCTGCTGCGCCAACCGACCACGGCCCGGCAAGCCGTGATGGCATCGATCCTCCTCGGACCGCCCCGGGCGCTCGAAAGCTGATCGCGGGCACGCCCCGTTGACCCGCGCGATCCTCGTCGCCACTTTCCTCTCCTTGCTCCGCTTCTTATCCATCGCGCTGGCCCCGGCCGTCGCCTTCCTTGTCGCCAAGGCCGCGGATCCGGCCGCGCCGACGAACCTCCCTCCCGTCAAGACGTCGGCTGCTCCGCAGAAGTCCACCAACGTCGCCCCCGCGTCGGCGTTCGTGCTGCGCCGGTTGGAGATGGTCCCGCCTTTCGTCCCGCCGCGTTTCTTGGCCGCGCGATTCCCTCGCGAACTGCCGGTGACCGCGGTCGATGCGATGGCCTTCTGCGACGGCAAGCTCTGGCTCACCGTCCGTCCGCGAGGCGAGACGAACCTCCCGCCGGGCTCGGGGAGGATCTGGGTGTCCGACCCGGTCGCGAACACCCTCGAGCCGGTCCGCGGCGCGTTGCAGAAACACGCGGTGAACGCCCTCCACTCCGGCCATCGACGGCTGTGGCTCGCGCTCGACGGCGGGATCGCCTCGCTCGACACGCAGACCTTGGCGTTCGACGCCTTCGGCCCCTCGCGCGGCGTGACCGCCGCCGATCTGGTCGGGTTCACGGACGTCGACAGCAGCGTCGTGGCGATGGCGCGTTCCGGGGGATTGTTCGGATTGGCACCGAACGCGAACGATTTCACGCGTGCCAGCGTCCCCGCGCCGAATCTCGACCCTCGGGTCCCGCCTGCCTGGCGGCTCTTCGCCGGTTCGCGCGATTGGATGCTCGCGGCGACCGGCACCCGGGTGGTCAACCGCCATGTGCGCGGTTCGCAGTGGGTGCCGTTCGGCGACGTGCTCGGCCGCGGATCACCCCGCCTGGAAAAACCGGACCTCTTCTGCGCCGCTGGCGATGGCGGAGGCGGCTTCTGGCTCGGCAGCGATGCCGGACTGCACTGGATCGATCCCGACACCGGCGCGGTCGAGGACCGCTTCGCAGCGCTCGAGGTCACCGTGCCCGGCGGGCTCGGCATCACCATCGGGCCCGGCTACCAGGCCTCGCCCGCCGCCTACGTCCAGGCCCGTGCCCGGGTGATGGCCGGGGTCCGCGACCGCATGCGGCAGCGCGCCCGGTTCGCGCGCGCCAGCGCCGATGCGCGGCTCACGGTCAGCCCGGTGCTGCCCACGAGCCGGATCCCCGGCGGCGTGACCGCGCTGCTCATGGACACGTCGTTCTTGTGGATCGCCACGACCGACGGCGCGAACACGGACCGCGCCCGCGTGCTGCTCTTCCACGTGCCGACCAAGAAGTGGATCGGTTGGTTCCCGGTCGGCTCTCCGGTGCGGACCCTTGCGGCGGATGCACGACACCTCTGGCTCGGACTCGACGTCAGCCACGCCCCGATGGCCATCCCTCTCGTGGCGATCGACAAGGCTCCCTTGCTCGCCGTGCCGCCCGGGCGCTGGACGCCCGATGCTTTCCGGTCCGCCGAGATCGGGTCGAGGCTCGCCGCCCTTCCCGTGAAAGAACGCGCCGTCCACGCCTTCTTCAGCGGCGACCCGACCAAGGTCGCCGAGATGCTCGCGCCCGACGGACAACCCCGGACCGACGCCGACGCCGAATCGTTGTTCCTCCTGGCCTTCGCCCACGACCCGGTGGGTCTCGACGAACCCGCAAAACTGGAAGCTTTCGCTTCCCAGCTTCGTGCCCGTTTCCCGCAGAGCCTCTTCACGGAGATCATCAACTCGGTGAGGCCTGCCACGAAGCCCGGCCCCGAGCCGGCTCCGCCCAAGGAAGCCGCCGATGAGACGGTGGCCGATGTGCTCGGGCGTCGCGACCTGGACGGCAACGGCAAGCTCAACCTCGTCGAGCTCAGGCTCTGGCGAGGGCCGCAAGCGGACCTCAAACCGTTCGACCTCGACGGCGACGGGCAACTCGACGCGGTGGAAATCGCGAAACTCCTCCTCGCGCGCTGAGGAATTCCGCCAATCGAGACCAACGCCGAGGACCGCGGGCCGCGATCTTAGGCAGGCAGGTTGTCCAGGGCGGCTTGCGCCTGTTTCTCCTTGCCCTGCCAATCGAGCAGTCGCTGCCGATGCTCTTCGAGCACCTTCGCCGGGACCTTCTCGGCGAAAGCCGGGTTCGCGAGCTTCACCTGCACCTTGTCGATCTCGGAGCGGATTTTCTCCAGGTCCTTGCCCAAGCGCTCGCGCTCGGCGACGTAGTCCACGAGACCGGTCAAAGGCAGGAACAGCTCGCCCAACGTGTTCGCCGCCACGGGGGTGCCCTTCTCGGGCATCCAGCCCGCCTCGACCACCTCGACCGT
>JBBRQL010000127.1:0-11588 GCA_038226425.1 Verrucomicrobiota bacterium | reverse complement strand
CGGACCGGGGACGCCTAAGCGTGGCCGATCCGATACGAGGTGAACGTCATCCGCCGGTCGTTCCAGCCTTACCTCAGGACGACGGCTCCACGTCGTCCATGCCCCGTCCGCGCCGGATCCAATCGCATCCTGCCGGCCATGCTTCGTCCTCGATGCCAGGTCACTTCAACTCGTGGGAGGAGACCTTCACGCCCTTGGTGAACTTGTTGAAACCGAACATCTGCGGCTTGAACTCGCCGACCGGGGTGACGTCGGCCATGGCCGGGACCTTCTGTCCCGTGAGGTCGTGGCAGGCGTTCACGAAGAGGCGGCGCAGGTCCTCGCTCTGGAGGTCGGTCGCGGCACCGATCGTGGAGCAGAAGTAGCGGGCGGTCTTGCCGGACGGCGTCTTCACGTCGCGCAACCACACGAGCGGCATGGTGGCCTTGGTGAGCGTCGGACCGTCGTCGGGTTTCATGCCTTTGAGCACCTGACCGTGGAGCAGGACCGTTGCGTCGGCCGGAAAATCCGGGTTCACGCCGTAGACGTCGGAGAGACCGAAGACGTCATGGACGCCGTTGAGCATCGGGTTCTTCTGGTTCTTGCCATCGATGATGCCCCGGGTGGCCTCGCCGCCGTGGTTGCCGTGATGATAGGTCCAGCTCTCGCCGACGGTCATGCCGCCGAAGCCACCGCCCTTGGCGGTCCAAGAATACTTCGCGTAGGGGCTCTGTTTGTTCCGCTCGTAGTTGAAGGAGTGCGTGGCGGTGCGGAGGACCATCATCGGCTTGCCCGAATCCATGTAGTCGACGAAGTGCTTCATGTCGGCGTCGGGCAGCTCGCGGAAGCGGAACTGGTTGACGACGAGGTCGGCCGAACCGAGCAGGTGCATGCCCGGGACGTTGGTCTGGTTGTTCGGGTTGATGCTCCCGTCCGCGTCCTGGCTGAAGAGGACGGTGCACTTGAAACCATGGCGCTGGCTCAGCAGCTTCCCCATCTGCGGCAGGCTCTCCTCGGAGCGGTATTCTTCGTCGCCGCTGAGCATGACGATGGATTTGCCGTTCGCCTTGTCGGCCGGCGGATTGTAGGTGACCCACTGCTGGGCTTGCGCCAGCAGCGACGACGCGACGAGGCTGAAGAGGATCGGGAGTGGTTTCATCGGAACGACGGTGCCAGACGGATCTGTCGCCGACAATCTTCAGACTGAACTTCGTGTCGACCCTTGCACCCTGTCCTGCGAACAAACCTCGCGAACTCATGAGGAATCTTTCGTCCCGCCGCACGTCCGTGCTCATCGGCATCCTGCTGGCGTGGGGCATGGGTGTCGTCCTCGCCGCGGGGCTCACCGGCCAATCGTTCGAGGAGGCCCGACGGCATTGGGCTTACCAGCCGGTCCGGCGTCCCGTGTCGCCGGCGGTGAAGGCCGCCGACCGTGTCCGTTCGCCGATCGACGCCTTCCTGCTCGCGCGGCTGGAAGCGAAAGGGCTCGGCTTCGCGCCGCCCGCGGACACGCGGACGTTGCTCCGCCGCCTCTACTACGACCTGATCGGCCTTCCGCCCACAGCGGACGAGGTCGAGGCATTTTCCCGTTCCGCGCTCCGCGCTCCCCGTTCCGCGATCGAGTCGGTGGTGGACCGGTTGCTCGCCGACCCTCGCTATGGCGAGCGCTGGGGACGCCATTGGCTCGATGTCGCGCGCTACGCCGACACCAAGGACCTCGTGCTGCTCTATGGCCGGGATGCCATCCGGCCCTACGCCTACACCTATCGCGACTACGTCGTCCGCGCGCTCAACGACGACATGCCTTACGACGAGTTCATCCGCGACCAGCTCGCCGCGGATCTCGCCGGACCGGACCTGCCGCGCTGGCGGCTCGGCGCGCTGGGATTCCTCACGCTCGGCCGGCTCTTCGACAACAATCCCCACGACCAGATCGACGACCAGATCGACACCGTCACGCGGGGGCTGCTCGGCCTCACGGTGGCGTGCGCCCGCTGTCACGACCACAAATACGACGCCATCAAGGCCGCCGATTACTACGGGCTCTACGGCGTCTTCGCCTCGACGGAGCGGCCGTATGCGCTGCCGCTGATCGAGGATCCCGCCGGCGTGCCCGGCGGCTTGGAGTCCGAGGCGCAGCTCGCGAAGGCCCGCGGCGAGCTTGAGGGCCATATCGACGCCGAGTTCGCCAGGCTCACCGAGGTCCTCCGAGGGCGGATCGGTGATTATCTGGTCCGTGCGGCGACGACCGCGCCGGACCTCACCGAGACGGCGCAGTTCGGGCTCTCGCTCACGCCGGATGATTTCCGTCCGACGCTGGTCCAACGCACCCGCCGTTTCATCGTGCAGCGCGCCAAGCCCGACGATCGCGTCTTCGGCCCGTGGGCGGTGCTGATGGCCCTGCCGGATGCCGAGCTCGCGAGCCCGGGAGCGGTGAAGGCCGTCTTGGAACGGACAAGCGGGCGGACTGGCGAGAAGACCATCGGGCAGGCATGCGATCCGCTCGTCGTGGAGGCGCTCACGCGGGCGACGATAGCGGACAAAGCCGCGGTCGCCCGGGCTTATGGCGGACTGCTCCTCCGCGTGTACGAGCGATCGAAACTGACGAAGGACGGCACCGCCGCGCTGGACGCGGATCAGCGCGAACTGCTCGAGATCGTGACCGGCAAGCACGGGCCGGTCTGGTTTGCGCGGCGCGACACGCCGGACCACATGTCGCGTCCAGAAAAGGACCGTTACGGCACTCTCGCGCTGGCCTTGGACAAGATCGCCGCGCACTCCACGAACGTCCCGCCGGCGCGAGCGATGGTCGTGTCCGATCTGCCTGAGCCGCATGATCCCAGGATCTTCGTCCGCGGGAGCCCGGCGCGTCCCGGCGAACGGGTGCCGCGCGGTTTCCTGCGCGTCCTGAACGGCGGCCAAGAACAGCCGTTCGGCGCCGGCAGCGGTCGCCTTGATCTCGCCCGCGCCATCGCATCGCCGACCAATCCGCTCACCGCGCGCGTCTTCGTGAACCGCGTCTGGATGGAGCACTTCGGCGAACCGCTCGTCGCGTCGCCGTCCGATTTCGGCGCGCGCAGCCCCCCGCCCTCGCACCCGGAGCTGCTCGACTGGCTGGCGAGCGAGTTCATCCGGTCCGGCTGGAGCGTGAAGCATCTCCATCGCCTTATGCTCACGAGCGAGGCCTTCCAGCAATCGTCGGTCGAAGCCGGCATGAGCACGGACGCGATTGCCGGGGCAGGGGAGAAAGGCGGGAAGGGAACTGGGGAATCCTCCGACCGGCCGACCGGCCCTGCCCTCTCTCGCCCCCGCTCTCATGCGGATGGAAACGAGCAAGGTCGCCTCGCGTCGGATCACGCGGCCCGGGAGATCGATCCCGAGAACAAGCTTCTCTGGCACTATCCGCGCCGCCGTCTCGACCTCGAGGCGATGCGCGACACGCTGCTCTTCGTCTCCGGACGATTGGACCGGACGCTGGGCGGCAGGCCGGTGGACGCCGCGAGCGATCCCGCCGACCGCCGCCGGACGGTGTACGGGCTGGTCGACCGGCAGAACCTCCCGGCGTTGTTCCGCGCGTTCGATTTCGCGATCCCCGACCAATGCGTCGAGCGCCGGTCGCGGACGACCGTGGCGCAGCAGGCGCTGTTCGCGATGAACTCGCCGTTCGTCATGGAGCAGGCGCGGGCCTTGGTCGAGCTTTCTGGAACCGAGGCCGGCGCCGACCCGGTCCGCCGGGTCGACGCGCTGTCCCGCCGCGTGTTCGGCCGCTCCGCAACGCCGCGCGAGACGGGACAGGCGCTGCGCTTCATCTCCGAGGCCGCCGCCGATCCGACCGCGCGGCAGCCGCCTTGGGAACAGTTCGCGCAGGTGCTCCTCGCCAGCAACGAACTGGTCTTCCTCGACTAGCAGTGGCCTGATGCGCGCATGACAGACGAGCCTCATCGATCGGAAACGGAACTCGCCGCGGGTCTCGCTGCCATCCTGCGTTCGCCAGCGGATGGCGGCACTCTTGAGATGATCGTGGTGCGTCCCGAGCGCGAACAACGGCACCTGTCCGTGTCCGCCGAGCTCACGCCGGCCGAAGGGCTGGTCGGCGACCGATGGTCGCGGCACTGCACGCGCAAGCTCGAGGATGGACGGCTCAACCCGGACACGCAGCTCACCTTGATGAACGTCCGCGCCGCCGAGCTGGTCGCGGGACCCCGGGACCGTTGGCCGCTCGCCGGCGACAACCTGGTCGTCGATCTCGATCTGGGCATCGAGAACCTTCCGACCGGGCAACGGCTGAGGATCGGCGGCGCGGTCCTGGAGATCTCGCTCGAGCCGCACACCGGCTGCTCGAAGTTCGCCAAGCGCTTCGGTCCGGACGCGCTGAAGTTCGTCAACTCGCCCGAGGGCCGGAAAGCACGCCTCCGCGGAGTGAACGCGAGCGTCGTCCAGGCCGGAGCGGTGCGGGTCGGCGATCGCATCGAGAAGATATGAACTGGGTTCATCCATTGAACTTCCGAACGTTGAGATGAACTCTGTGGAACGCACATGAGCAACGAACGTCAACTGTTGACGGAACGGAGGGACAAGGTTCGTCCGGCCGCCATCGACGCCTACTGCGAGGAATTGGCCCGCGAATTTCGTCCGCGGAAGATCGTCCTGTTCGGTTCCCATGCCTATGGCGAGCCCGATCCCGGGTCCGACGTGGACCTGTTGGTCATCCTGCCCTACCGGGGGCGACCGGTGGACCAGGTCGTGAAGATGCGTTCGCGCATCCGCCCCCCGTTCCCGATGGATTTGTTGGTGAGATCGCCCTTGGAGATCCGCCGTCGGCTGGCGTTGGGCTGCCACTTCACCCAAGAGGTCCTGAGCCGCGGTCGCGTGATGTATGAAGCCGCTGACGCTTGAATGGCTCGACAAGGCGGAGGGCGATTTCTTCCACGCCGCCGCGGCCTTGAAGAGCCGCAGCCGGCACGTGCCCGATGGCGTCTGTTTCCACTCCCAGCAGTGCGTGGAAAAGCTGCTGAAGGCACGGATGGTCGAAGCCGGCCTCACGCCACCCCGGACGCACGACCTGCAGGATCTGCTCAAACTGCTGCTGCCGCACGAACCGCTGTGGGCGACATGGCACGACTCCCTCGGAGCGCTGACTTATTTCGCCGTACATTTCCGTTACCCCGGTGCGACTGCCACGCGGGCGGATGCGCGGCAGGCGCTCCGGCTGTGCCGGGCCATCCGCCGGGAAGTCCGGACCGGCTTCGGCATCAGACCATGAAGCATCTTTGGATGCATCCCGCAGCGGCCGGCCGCATTCAGTTCTCCACGCGCTTCGGTCCGACGCGCTGAAGTTCGTCAACTCGCCCCAAGGCCGGAAAGCACGTCTCCGCGGTGTGAACGCCAGCGTCGTGCAGGCCGGAGCGGTGCGGGTCGGGGATCGGATCGAGAAGGTATGACGCCGGGCGCATCCTGGCACTGCCCCCGCGACGAAGCAGGTGGCGTTCGGAGCACTGCTTTTTGAGCGGCTGGTGGCGGGCCAGGCTGCGACCAGCCGGTTGGAAACCGGCGCTCCCGGGGCAGTGTCCGGATGCGCCCTATGACGCCGGCCCGTGTCCCGTCGCTCCTGGCGTGGACCTCCGGTGCTTTCAACACTTTCCCGGACCCGGGACTTCGCCCACTCTCGTTTCGGCATACTCCCCGCGCATGGATCCCTTCGAACATCTTCCGCCGCGCTTCCTCACCCGCCGCCAGATGTTGCGGAAGATGGGCACGGGCTTGGGACTGCTCGGGCTGGCCGGCGTGCTGGGCGACGCGCGGTTGCTCTCCGACTCCCGACTCGGAACTCAGAACTCGAAACTCGGAACTCCCCTCTCCCCACGCCCACCCCGGTTCCGCGGCCGGGCGAAGCGCATCATCCACATCTATCTCAACGGCGGCCCGTCGCAGGTCGACACCTTCGACCCGAAGCCCGCGCTCGCGAAGTACGCGGGCAAATTGCTGCCGTCGGGCAACCTCACCACGGAACGACCGCTCGGGGCGGCATTGCCGTCACCGTTCGCGTTCCGGCCCCATGGACAGAGCGGCATCGAGGTGAGCGAGATCTTCTCGCGGACCGCGCGGCACGTGGACGACATGTGCTTCATCCGTTCGATGCACGCGGACACGCCGAACCACGAGCAGTCGATGCGGTTGATGAACTGCGGCGACGAACGTCTCTCCCGGCCGAGCTACGGCGCGTGGATCACCTACGGGATGGGCACGGAGAACGAGAACCTGCCCGGCTACATCGCCATGTGCCCGGGCTTGCCCGTGTCCGACGTGTCGAACTGGCGGTCCGCGTTCCTGCCCGGCATCTACCAGGGCACGCACATCGACACGCGGAAGACCCGGCCCGAGGACCTGATCGAGAACATCACCAACGCGCGGCTCCCGATGGGCGCCCAGCGGCGCCAGCTCGACCTGCTCGCCGAGATCAACGCCGAACACCAGCGCGCCCGCGGCGACGACCCGCAGCTGGAGGCGCGCATCCAGTCCTTCGAGCTCGCCTACCGCATGCAGCTCGCGGCGACCGACGCCTTCGATGTCTCGAAAGAACCGGCCCATGTCCGCGCGATGTACGGCGACACCGCGCAATCGCGGCAGCTGCTCATCGCCCGCCGGCTCGTCGAACGGGGCGTCCGGGTCGTCCAATGCTACCACGGCGACGTGCAGCCGTGGGACAGCCATGACATGATCGCCGACGCCCACCGCGATCTCGCGGGCCAGGTCGACCAAGGGATCGACGCGCTGCTCACGGACCTGAAGCAGCGCGGGCTCTTCGAGGACACCTTGGTGATCTGCGGCGGCGAGTTCGGACGGACGCCGGCCGTCGAGGTGCCCGCACCCGGGACGCCCGGCAACGGCAAGGGGCGCGACCACAACCACCACGGTTTCACCGTCTGGCTCGCGGGCGGTGGTGTGAAGGGCGGCCACGTCCACGGCGCGACCGACGAGTTCGGGTTCCGCGCGGTGGACCAACCGGTCCACGTCCACGACCTGCACGCGACGATGCTGCACCTGATGGGCTTCGACCACGAGAAGCTCACCTACCGCTACGCCGGCCGCGACTTCCGACTCACCGATGTCAGCGGTGAAGTGGTGCGCGGTGTCTTGGCGTAGATGGACGGCACCTCGGATGCGGGTCCATCGACACCTCAGCCATAGAAACAGCCACCCTCGGTCCTTACCTGGGAAAAGGCGGACGCAGTATCGGATGGACGTCCGGACGTACCGCGGGCCCCTCTGGCCCGCCGGTCACTTTGGCATCGCCAACCCGACCTTGCTCGTCACCTGCATGAAGTCGACCTCCAGCGCGCCGAGGCAGGCCGATCTACTACGAGATCCTCACGACATTCCCGGTCAAACCCGTTGACCGCCCCGGCCATCGGCGTATGCGTGTACCGTCCCAGAAAGAATGTTCCGTACGCACCATCCATGAACGCACCACTGAGCCGTCGGGGGTTCTTGGCCGATGTCGGCCGAGGCATGTTGGTCACCACGGTCGGACTCGAGGTCGCCACCGGGCTCGGCCTCTCGACGGCTCTCGCGGACGAGGCGGCCGACACGCTGTCGTTCGGCCCGCTGGAGCCGCTCGTGCGGATCATGCAGGAGACGCCCGCCGGCCGGCTCATGCTCGTGCTCGCGGAACAACTGCGCACCGGCACCGATCTGCGGCGGCTGGTGGCCGCGGCGGCGCTCGCCAACGCGCGCACGTTCGGCGGCGAGGATTACGTCGGCTTCCACACGGTGATGGCGCTCGCGCCCGCGTTCCACATGTCGCAGGAGCTGCCGGCGGAGCAACAGCCGTTGCCGGTCTTCAAGGTGCTTTATCGGAACACCAACCGGATCCAGGAGCACGGCGGACGGACCGGAGAGGTCCTCCACGCGGTCGCGCCGGGTCCGCTGGCGGCGGGACGTCCGGGCGGGGAGCAGTTGCGCGACGCCGTCCGGCGCAAGGACGTCGATGCCGCGGAGACGACCTTCGCGGCGCTCGCGAGCGGCTCGGCGGAGGACGCCTTCAACCACCTGCTCCTCGCCGTGCAGGACAACACCGAGGTGCATCGCGTCGTGATGCCGTACCGCGCGTGGGACCTGCTCGGTATCATCGGCAAGGAGCAGGCGCACACGTTGCTCCGGCAATCGGTGCGCTACTGCGTAAAGGCCGAATCGTGGCCCGCCTCGGTGAAGGTGGACGAGCCGCGCGTGCTGCTGCCGAAGCTGCTCGACGAGCACAAGCTGCTCGGCCGTGCGCTGGGCGGGCGGACCCCGGAGGACGGCTGGGTCGACCAGCTCAGCCAGACGATCTTCAAGTCCACGCCCGCGCAGGCGGCCGGTGCGGTCGCGGCGGCGTTGGCGGAGGGCATGGCGCCCGCGGCCATCGGCGAGGCGGTCACGTTGGCGGCGAACCAGCTCATCCTCCGCGACATGGGCCGCACGCCGCGCGACGAGGTTCCGGGCAAACCGCTCGGGAGCGTCCATGGCGATTCCATCGGGGTCCACGCCTGCGATTCCGCGAACGCATGGCGCAACATGGCGCGGGCCGGCAACGACCGGAACTGCTGCGCGAGCCTGATCCTCGGCGCCTATCAGGTGGCGCTCGACCGCACCGCGCGCGGCGGCGATTTCCTCAACTGGCAACCGCTGCCGTACGGTTGGCAGTCCGACCAGGTCGAGAAGCTGGCCGCCGATGCCGGCACGATCTTGCGCGAGACCGACGAGGCGATCCGCGGCAACCTGCAGGTCCGCGCCAGCGCGCTGGTCCATCGCTACGGCGTGCTCGGGCACGCACCGCGCCCGATGTGCGACCTGATGCTGCGCTACGCGGTGAGCGAGGACGGTTCGCTGCACGCGGAGAAGTTCTATCGGACGGCGACGGAGGAGTTCGCGGCGACGCGGGCGCCGTTCCGCTGGCGGCATCTGGTGGCCTTGGCTCGCGTGACGGCGAGCGAGTCCGGCCGTCCGGCTCCCGGTATCGCCGAAGCCCGGGCGGTCCTGAAGCGGGCCTGAGCCGGGCGCCGTCGGGTCGCGTCCACGATGGGTGCGATCGGTAAGTTGCGGACACGGCAGCCGGCGCAGAGTCGCGCTTGGTCTTGAGAAGACACCGGCCGGGGAGAGAATCTGGAAAGCAGGAAAACCGGTTTTGTGCTGGCTCCGTTCCTGTTTTCCTGTTTTCCAGATTTATTTTTTCCAAAGAGCAGATGGCGCTCTGCCCTGTCGCGGGTCTGCGACCATCAGCCGCCGCCTCATCTGATCGCATCCGTCCGCGACACCGCGATGTCCTTCCGCGTCCATGTGTGGTTGTCTCGGCGCGCCATGAAGTCCGCCTACGAACTCGCGATGGAACGTTTGAGCAAGAGCGCTCCCGCCAAGAAGCTCTCCGCCGACCAGAAGGCCCGCATCGCGGACCTGGAATCGCTGCACCGCTCGAAGGTCGCGCAGCGCGAGATCGCCCTTGCCGAGGAGTTGGCCGCGGCCCGGGCGGCCGGACATCCGGAGAAGGCCGACACCTTGCGCGCGGAGTTCGCGGCGGAGAAACAGCGGCTGGAAGAGGACCTCGAGGCCAAGAAGCAGCGCGTCCGCGACGGCAAGTGAAACCGGACGGCGGTCACTTCCGGCGCTTGGACCCGGCCTCCAGCGTGCGGACCTGGTCGCGCAACGTCTCGGCGACGACGTAGCCGCAGCATCCCTTCGCGCCGCAGCAGCAGGGATGGTCCCGGTAGTCATCGATGTCGTAGCCGTAGTCGAAGGTCAGCTCCTCGCCCGGGCGCAGGTCGCGCATGGCGAGGATCCAGACGTGCCCGCCGCGGAGCACGGCCTCGCAGTTCGGATCACAGCTGTGGTTGAGGAAGCGGGCCGGGTTGTCGGGATGGTCTCCATCGAGGTCCCATTCGTCGTCGATGGCGAAGATGAAGGGGTTGCCGGCCGCGCAGCGTTGGGCGGATTCAACCTTCGTGATGAGCTCGCCGGTGTACTCGACGAGGGTCTCGCCGCTGCCGATCACCTGCATCGCGAAGGCCCCGCGGCCGTGGATCCCGGAATCGAGGACGGCGAAGCGCGCCACGGGGCGCGCGGCCTGGGACGGCGGACGGTCGTCCGGCATCCGCTGAGTCCACCACACGGCCGGCGGTTGTCCAAGTCTCCAGATCCAGGCGGGTGATTTGACGTGGCGGACACGGCTGCCGACGTAGCGCAGAGTTGCACTCTGCTGTATCGCGGATTTGCAATCCGCAGACGCCGCCTCTTGTCCAAGCGCGCCGGCCTTGCCGCACGCCCAGCCGAGTGCAACTCGGTGGAACAGCAGAGTATAACTCTGCGCTACAACCGAACGCCACGTCCAATGTACCCATCCGGGGCGGGCGCATCCGTTCGCATGTGTACAGCGCGGTGGCGGATGCCGCCAAGGTGCTGCCGTGCGTCCCGCCGGAAGACGCTGAAGATGGAGAGGCGCGGGGGATCTCCAGGCCCCGGCTTCGGCGAGCCCCTGCCAGCAAGATGCTGGCAGCACGCTGGCCAAGGTGTGATGAGAAGCGGCGGACTGGAAAGTCCGCGCTCCCAGGACCCGTGGCCCGGATCAGAAGAGCCGCGGTTCGCGGGTCGGCAACGGCAACGGCCAGACCCAGTCGAGGTCGTCGCCCACTCCGCGGCCGTCGTCGCGGATCGCGCGGAACACGCCGCCGTCGTCCTTGCCGTTCGGTCCGATGCTCCAGAGGCGGAACCATCCGTCGTCCGTGCGCTGGTAGTGCAGGGGTTGGCCGCCCATCCAATCGGCGGGGACGGCCGGGAGGTAGGCCGGGACCAGTTCCGCGAGCGAAGCCGGGAAGGATCCGTGGGCGAGCCGATGGCGTTCCAAGGCGCAGGCGACGACGGCCATGCCGGCGGTGGCTTGGGCGCGGTCGGCCTTGCCCGTGGCCTTGGAGATTCCCGGTAGAAGCATCCCGACGAGGATCTTGAACGGCGACGGGTTCGCCTTGACCCGCATCACGATGTCGTCGGTGACCCTGTCGATATGGCTGTCCCTGAGCAACGTGACGGCCCGGTTGGTCCGGTTCATCGCGATGCGGCTGTGCTCAAGGATCTCCTGCCAGCCGGTCAAAAAGCCGATCTGGTTCTGACGGTACCAACCGGAAGGGACGATATTGACAAGCCAGATCAAAGGTGATAGGGCCGAATTGTCGCTGGGGTTCCCGCTTCCCATCTTGTCGAGTTCGGCCAAGCCGCGTCCACGCCGGCGCAAGAGATATTCCGCGGCCTCGTTCCCTAAGGCCCGCTCGCCTTCCAAAGCTCGGAGCATGCCGCCAGCGTAATCGCGACGGTCGAGCAAGTCCTGGAACTTCGCGAGCTGGGCATCGTCCCAGCGGTGGTCGGCCAAGCCGTGCCAGAGCGCCCGCATGGCGATGCTATCGCAGGCGAAGCGCACCAACTGGGAGATCAGCAGCGGCTCTTCGGCCATTGCTTACCCGAGACTGAACGCCAGCATCGTGTCAGCCGCAGCCCCCGCGGAGTCGCCTGCCGCGAGCCGCGCGACGGCGCGGAGTTGGCAGATGCGCGTGCTGGATTTCATCGCGGCCAAGTTGGGGAGCAAGGCG
>JBBRQL010000126.1:0-11636 GCA_038226425.1 Verrucomicrobiota bacterium | reverse complement strand
ACGGAGGTTGGCCGGCCCGGCCTCGGCCCGCGCCACGGGCCGCAGAGCGTCGTCGGCCGCGATGGCGACGGTGCGCGTGCCGCCGCATTCGATGCCGAGAAGGACGGGCGTTCTGGTCACGAGCGGAGCATGGAACCGGGAACGTCGAACGTCGAACGTCGAACGCTGAACGCTGAACGCTGAACGCTGAACGCTGAACGCTGAAAACCAAACCACTCGCGTCGGAGCGGGCGCGAAGAAAAAGCAAGAGCTCGGACCGTCCTGCGCGGACACGCCGTTCCGCGACCAGGTCGCAGCATCAAGACGGATCGTCGCACCCCGCCGAGCTTGGGCTTCGCTTTCGCCCGCGGCTCCGATTCACTCGCACGCGATGAACTTCCCGAAGATGGCCTCTTTCAAGACGCCTCAGGATCTCGTCCACCGCATCGCCGAGCTCGGGCTCGACCTGCCGGTGGCCGATCCGGTGTGCCCGGAGGTCTTCGCCGGACCTTGCCGCACCGCGACCGCTTCGCCGCGGCCGATCGGGAACCGGTTCGCCATCCTGCCGATGGAAGGCTGGGACGCGACGGCGGACGGACGGCCCACGGACCTCGTCCGCCGGCGTTGGCAACGGTTCGGCCAGAGCGGCGCCAAACTCATCTGGGGCGGTGAAGCGGTGGCGGTCCGGCACGACGGGCGCGCGAACCCGCGTCAGCTCGTGGTCACCGAGGCGAACGCGGCCGGCATCGCAGAACTGCGCGAGCTGCTCGTCGCTGAACATGCGAAAACCGGCCCGACCGACGACCTGCGGATCGGTCTCCAGCTCACGCATTCGGGCCGTTGGGCGCGTCCCGACGATCCGAAGCGCCCGGCCCCGCGCGTCGCCTACCGGCATCCGCTGCTCGACGCGCGGGTGGGCGTCGTGTCGGACCATCAGGTGCTGACCGACGGCGAGATCGGCGGCCTGGTCGGCGATTTCGTCGCCGCGGCGGTGCGGGCGCAGAAGGCGGGCTTCGACTTCGTGGATGTGAAGCATTGCCACGGTTATCTCGGGCACGAGTTCCTCAGCGCGGTGGACCGGCCGGGCCCGTACGGCGGGCCGTTGCCGAACCGCGCGCGCTTCCTCCGCGAGATCGGCGAGGGGATCCGCCGCGACGCGCCCGGACTGGAGGTCGGCGTCCGCTTGAGCGTGTTCGACCAGCTGCCGTACCAGAAGGGCCCCGACGGCCGCGGTGTGCCGGTGCCGTGGAGCGGGCCGTATCCGTACGCCTTCGGCGGCGATCCGGCGGACCCGTCGCGGATCGCGTGGGACGAGCCGTTCGCGCTGTTGCGGCAGATGAGCGAGCTCGGGATCCGCATGGTCTGCCTCACGGCGGCGAGCCCGTACTACAACCCGCATCTGCAACGTCCTGCCGCGGTCCCGCCGAGCGACGGCTATCTGCCGCCGGAGGATCCGCTCGTCGGCGTCGCGCGCCAGATCGCCGCGGTGGCGCGGGTGAAGAAAGAATTCCCGGACCTGCTGCTGGTGGGCACCGCGTACAGCTATCTGCAAGAATGGTTGCCGGCGATCGCCGGGGCGCAGCTGGCGGCGGGCAACGTGGACGTCATCGGTCTCGGCCGCACCGTGCTGAGCTACGCGGAACTGCCGCGAGACGTCATCGCGGGGCATCCGCTGCGGCGCCGCGAGATCTGCCGCACCTTCAGCGAATGCACGACCGGTCCAAGGAACGGCCTGGTGAGCGGATGCTTCCCGCTCGATCCGTTCTACAAGGCGCATCCGGACGCGGAGAAACTTCGCGCCCTGTCCCGGCCGGACGCCGCCGCGCGGTGAGCCGGCGAAGAAAGGGCTTCCACTCGGTCGTCGACGCGGACTGAATCCGGTCGTCCGCACGCTTCCATCATCCATCCCGCGCCCGCCATGCTGTCCCTCCTTCGCCGCCTGAAGAGCCGAGTGCTCGGCCACGGATCCGCCTCGTACGAGGACGGCATGGACCACGAGCTCGGGTTCTGGCGGCGGGCATTGGCCGACCAGGGCAAACGTTGGGACAAGGGCGCGTTCGCGTTCCGCACCGATCCGGAAGCGGCGTTCCATCAGCAGCACCGCGACTTCATCGGGTCCTCCGCCGCGGCCGACCGGACCTCGCTCCGCGTCCTCGACGTCGGCGCCGGTCCGCTCACGACGCTCGGCAAGAAGTGGCCGGGCCGGACGCTGGAGATCGTGGCGGTGGATTGCTTGGCGGAGAGCTTCGACCGGGTGCTCGGCGAGCTGGGGATCGTGCCGCCGGTGCGGACGACGAAGGCGTTCGGCGAGGAGCTCTCGGCGACGTTCGCGAAGGATTCCTTCGATTTCGTGGCCAGCGCGAACGCCATCGACCACAGCCGCGACCCGATGCGGTGCGTGCTCGAGATGGTGGAGGTCGTGAAGCCCGGCTGCGTCGTGTTCCTCTGGCACTACCGGAACGAGGCCGTGCGCGAAGGCTTCGCCGGGATGCACCAATGGAACTTCGACGAAGAAGGCGGCGACCTGGTGATCACCGGGCGCGACCGCCAGCCGCGGTCGTGCCGCGCCGAGCTGGCCGGGATCGCCACGGTCGAATGCCGGCGCGACGGGAAATCCGGCGAAGCCGTGGCCGCGGTCATCCGCAAACGCGCCTGATCAGCGGGTCCGGCGGCGCGCGGCGACCAGCTCGCGGTAGAACGCGAGGTATTCCTCGGCGACCGCCGTGGCGGAACGTCTGCGGACGCTTTCGCGCGATACTTCCGGAGCGGCCGGCCGGATCTCTCCCCGGACCACGGCGCCGAGCTTGGCGCTCAGGTCTTCGACGTCGTCCGGCCGGAACAAGCAGCCGGTGACGCCGTCGGCCACGATATCCACGTTGCCGCCGCTCGCGGACGCCACGACCGGGATGCCGAGCGCCAGGGCCTCGATGAGCGCGACCGAGCACGGCTCGTTGGTGGACGGCAGCACGAACCAATCGGCGGACGCGACGACATCGGCGACTTGGCGTGTCGGGCCGGGAAAGCGGACGATGTCCCCGAGGCCGAGCGAACCGGTGAGCGCCAAGAGCTCGCCGGCGTAGGCCTTGGCGTCGACGTCGTCCGGAGTGGGGCCCCACACCTCGAGACGGACCGCGTCGCGTGTCCCCGACGGGAGTCCGGCGAGGGCGCGCAGCACGAGGTCCCATCGCTTCCATCGGACTAGATGCCCGATGCCGACGAACCGGGTCGGCCCCGGCGCTAGCGGGGCGATGGGAAGCGGCCGGGCGAAGAACGCGTCCGCCCCGCACTCGGAGATGATCCGCACGTTCGGCCCCGCTTCGAGCCCGTAGTGGCGCGCCATGTTCGGCGTCAGGAGCGTCGTGGTGAGACGGGGCCAGCGGCCGGCTCGGCGATAGAGTCCGGTGCGCCGGGCGTAGGCGTGGTTCGTGAAGACCACCGGCGGCGCGTGGCGGAGCGCTGCGAGGGCGCAGGCGAGCGGGAACGATCCTCGCGTGTGGGCGTGGACGACATCGAAGGCTTCCGCAGCGAGCAGCCGCCGGAGCCCGGGCCACGCCTTCAGCGCGCGGACCAGCAGACGCAGATGGCTGTCCGATTCATCGAGCGCATGCGGCGAGCGGCGGAGGTCGAGGGCCGGGGAGCGCTCCAGACGGAAGCTGTCGTTGACCCAGGCGACGTTCTGGAGCCGGCCTTCGGTGGCGACCTGCAACCCTCGGAGGACGGAGACGATCCCGCCGTGGTCCTCGGTGGCGCCGAGGAGGTGCAGGACGCGCGGGATGGCCGGCGTGCCCGCGGAGTGGTCAGGCGACGGCGGGCAGCTCGGACTGTTCACGGGCGCGCCGGAGGAGGTTGTGCTCGCAGGCCATCAGGATTCCGGTCATCAGGCCGAACGACCGGACGGCGTCCTCAGGCGATCCCGCCACGACGAGGAACAAGATCAGGTTCGCCATCCAGACCGACGCCAACACGGCACAGGCCCGGTCGAAGGTGTCGTGGATGCCCTGCATCCGGAGACGCCGGATGATGCGGAGGGTCAGGGCTAGTCCTCCGCCCATGTAGGCGAAGAGGCACACGGTGCCCGGGATCCCGGTGTTGATCAGCAGGGTGATCGGGCCGTTGTAGAAGATGCCGGCCCGGACGTGCTGGTCGGCGACGCTGAGCGATTCGTCCGACGCATCGCCACCGAGCGAACCGAACCCGCGTCCCAGGAGCAGGTATTCCGGCATGATCTCCATGCTCGCCTCGAAGACCGCCTGGCGGCCGTAGATGGTGTTCTGGGCGTCGATGCGGACCTGCCCCTCCGCCGGGAACCCCGGCAAGATGTACAGCGCGCGCTGGACCGATTGGGGCAACGATTCCGCGAAGGTGTAGGAGAGGCCGAGCGCGAGGCCGACCAGCACGGTCGTGATCACGATGCGCGCCGGTTGGAAGAAGCGCTCAGTGACGGCGAGCGTCATCAACAGGAAGAAGATCAGATACACGAACGACCGGTGACCGCTCAAAAGCCCCAGCCCCATCAATCCGACCACCAAGGGTCCCAACCACACGACCCGGCGACCGGCGAGGTCGCGAAGCGAGAAGAACGTGAACACCAGCGATAGCATCGATACCGAGAGGATGCTGAGGGACTGGTAGCGCCGGATGCCGCCGACCCACCGTTGCTGGAGGAAGTTCACGCCGTCCCAGGGGAGATCGACGAAATAGAGCACCGTCGCGACGGCGCTGTTCAGGTGGTCGAGCGCGAACTCCGCCGCCACGAAGGTGGTGGAGAGGAGGCACTGGATGACAAAGAGGCGCCGGATCAAACGGTCGTCCGGCAAGGTCGCGGCGAACAGCGCCGGAAGGATCGAGCAGACGAACTGCAGCACGTAGCGGCGGCCTCCGGTCTGGCTGCTGCCGAACATCATGAACCCGCTGCCGCGCTGCCTCATCAAGAACAGCAGCACGAACATGTAGCCGGCGAGCCCGATGAAGACCCAACGATTGCGCCGGATGGCGTCGCCCATCCCGACGCTGTACTTGCGGAGCGACAGCGTGATCACGAGCCCGGACCAACCGAGAAGCGCCGCGGCCTCGTAGACTGGAGGACGGCCTGGCAAGAACGGGACGATCAGCGACGAGCTGAACGTGGCGATCGCCAGCCGCACCGCGATCTGCGAATGGTACGGGAGCAGGATCAACCAGAGCAGCCCGCCGAACGCGAACAAAGCCAGGTAGCTGCTCGCGACCAGCAACGCCGAGAAGAGGATGAACGCCACGATCGTGCCTCCGAGCCAGAGGATCTTCTCGAACTGCAGTTGGCGGGCGAACGCGGACATGGTCGGCACAGCTTACCGACGGGCCACCGGTGCGGCAACGCCGTTCTCCGCGGGAAACCGCTGGTTCGGGCCGCGGCGCTCTGGTAGCTAACCGGTAACGCCGCCTCGCCCGGCGGCTTCCCATGCTGTTCAACAGTTGGTCCTTCGCCGTCTTCCTGCCTCTGGTGTTCGCCCTGCACCATGCCGGCCGGCGCGCGGGCTGGCAGGTCGGGGTGCTCACGGTCGCGAGCTTCGCCTTCTACGGCTGGGGCAGCGATGCCGGCGGGAGCCCGCACTGGAAGCTCCTCCCGCTCCTCGTCCTCTCCACCCTCGTCAACGGCTTCGCCGCGCAGGAGCTCCTTTCCGCCGGTCGCTCCGACCGCCGCCGCCGGGGCGTCCTCGGGCTCGCGCTGGCCTTCAATCTCGGCGCGCTCGGGTTCTTCAAGTACGCGGCGCTGCTCGGGAAGCTGCTGCTCCCGGCCGCGCTCTGGGCGCGTTGGGGCGACCGCCTATCCCACATCCCGCTGCCCATCGGCATCTCGTTCTACACGTTCCAGGGCATCAGCCTCGTGATGGAGGCCTGGTGGGCCGGTGCCGCGGGCCTCGTCGGGTTGGCGGCGCCGACCGCGGCCGGCGGACGCGGCTGGTTCCACGCCAAGGTGTGGTTCTTCAAGTCGTTCTTCCCGCAGCTCGTCGCCGGTCCGATCGTGAAGGCCGGCGAGTTCCTCCACCAGATCGGTGCGAAACGCCTGGCGGACGTGGATTGGGACGGCGCGGTGAAGAAGCTGGTGCTCGGCTTCTTCCTCAAGATGGTGGTGGCCGACAACCTCAAGGACGCGACGGCCGCGCTCCGCTTCCCGGAGTTCACCGACCTGCCGAGGCTCAACCTGCTCGCGCTGTTGTACGGGTTCTCGTTCCAGATCCTCGCCGATTTCGGCGGCTACTCGCTCATCGCCCAAGGCTTGGCCAAGCTCTTCGGCTACGAGCTGCCGCTGAACTTCGACATGCCCTACCTCAGCCGCAGCCTCACCGAGTTCTGGCGCCGATGGCACATCAGCCTCAGCTCGTGGCTGCGCGAATACCTCTATCTCCCGCTCGGCGGCAACCGTCGCGGCGCCGGTCGGACCTACGTGAACCTCTTCCTCGTGATGTTCCTCGGCGGTCTGTGGCATGGCGCCGCCTGGAGCTACGCGATCTGGGGCACCGCCCACGGCCTCCTGCTCGCGGGCGAACGGTTCTTCGCCGGAAGAGGCCGGGCCAAGGAAGCCGTCGGCTGGACTTTCGGCGGCGGTGTCCGCGCCTTCGTCGTGTTCAACGCGGTGTCCGCGCTGTGGCTGCTCTTCAAGCTGCCGGATTTCTCCCATGCCATCGCCTACGCGCGCTGTCTCGCCGTCAACTCCGGCAGCCCGCGGGTCCAGGCGCTCTTCGTCATCGCCGTGTTCTCGGCGCCGGTCGTCGCCTGGCACCTCTGGTCCGTCGTCGCGCCCCGTTTCGCGCGGCGGGCGCCGGCCTGGGCCGGACGCGCGGAGACCGCGACCTACGCCCTGATGCTGTGGATGACCGTGCTCAACGCCGGCTCGCCCGGGGATTTCATCTACTTCCAGTTCTGACCATGGCCCGTCACCGCCAAGCACTCGTGATCGTGGTGTCCGCGCTCCTCGGAATGGGCGCGTGGGCGTTCGTGAGGCCGTGGCTCCCGCGCGCCGAGCTCGCCGAGTCGGATTTCCAGGCGAACCTCATCCGCTTGCAGACCTGGTCGATGGAACCCCCGCGCTCCAACGTCGTCGTCGGTTCGTCGATCGCGGGCCGGTTGCTCCCGAGCACCTTCCGAGGCACGGCGCTGGACAGCTTCGCCAACCTGGCGCTCGACGGCTCCGGGCCCGAGCTTGGGATCCGGCTGCTGCTGGGCGCGAGGACGGTGCCGCCGCGCGTGTTCGTCGAGGTGCATCGCCTCGGCAAACCTTGGCACACCAACGACACCGCCCTTCTCGGCGTGGTCCACGAGACCGGTTTCGCGCTGGCCGGACGTCTCCCGGCGCTCCGTGCGGACACGCGTCCGACCACCCTTCTGTACGCGTGGCTCAAGGGCCGGCGCGAGCCGGCGGGCGCGACCCCGGCAACCGGCGCGACCCCGGCCCCGGCCAGGTTCCCCGCTGCGGATCCAGGGTGGGAGGAACACTTCCGCGGCCAGGTCGGAGAACTGCGCCGCCGCGGGTGCGAAGTGGTCCTGCTCCGGCTTCCCGTCGGCCGCGAGAACCCCGTCGATCCGGCGGCGCCCGGCGAAGCCGACCGTCTGGCCCGTGACCTTGGTGTCCGGCTGGTCGATGTGAACCGCGAAGCGGCGAAGCGCGGGATGGCGATCGGCTATTCGGACGGCTTGCACCTCGCGCCCGCCTCGGCGCGGGCCGTGGGGATGCTGTTCGCCGAACTCGCCTCCCGGCCCGCGCCCTGAACCGGTCCGGCGACGACCGGACAAGACGCAGCAGGCCCAGAAGCCCCGGAAGGCTCCTGGTGGGGCGTCACGAGAAGAGGTCCAGCTGCGGCGGCGGAGCGAGCTGCTTGAGCTTGTCGCGTTCGGCGCGGTGCCGTCGGCCTTGGGACCTCGCGGGCGGTTCCGTCGCCGCATCGCCGTCACCGCCGGCCAATCCGCGCACGTTGAGCTCGGCCTCCTCGAGCACGCGGAGGATCTCCTTGGCGCGCTCGATCACCGGGCGCGGGACGCCGGCGAGGCGCGCCACCTGGATGCCGTGGCTCTTGTCGGTCGGACCGGGCAGCACTTTGCGCAGGAAGATCAGCTGGTCGTTCCATTCCCGCACGGCGACGTGGTGGTTGCGGATCCGCGCCAGCGCCGGCGTGCGGTGGCCGGGTGTCGGTGCGGTCGGGACCTCCTCGCCCGGGACCGTGGCGGTGGCAGGAGAGCCCTCGTCCTGCGCCGGGGCCGCCGGCTTCGTCCCGAGTTCGGTGAGCTCGTGGTAGTGCGTCGCGAAGAGCGTCTTCGCGCCGACCTGTTGGTGGAGATGCTCGACGATGCTCCACGCGAGGCTGAGGCCGTCGAACGTGCTCGTGCCGCGGCCGATCTCGTCGAGGATGATGAGGCTCCGGCGCGTGGCGTTGTTGAGGATGTTCGCCGCCTCGCTCATCTCGACCATGAACGTGCTCTGGCCGCGGGCGAGGTCGTCGCTCGCGCCGATGCGCGTGAAGATGCGGTCGAGCAGGTCGATCCGCGCCGAGGCGGCGGGGACGCTGCTCCCGGTGTGGGCCAACAGCGCGAGCAGCGCGACCTGCCGGATGTAGGTGCTCTTGCCCGCCATGTTCGGCCCGGTGATCAGCGCGATCTGCTCCTGCACGAGGTCGAGCGCCGTGTCGTTGGGGACGAAGCGCTCTTCGGTGGCCGCCAGGTCCAGCACCGGATGCCGTCCGTCGCGGACCGACAGCACGCCGTCGTCGCGCACATCGGGACGGACCCATCCGTGGAGCCGCGCCGTCTCGGCGAAGGCCGCGAGCACGTCGAGCTGCGCCAGCGCGCCGGCGGTCTGCTGGATGGGGCGCAGCTCGGCGAGGACCTCCTCGCGCACCTTCAGGAAGAGGTCGTGCTCCAGCTTCGTCGCCCGCTCCTCGGAGCCGAGGATCTTCGACTCCATCGCCTTCAGCTCTTGCGTGATGAAACGCTCCCCGTTGGCGACCGTCTGTTTGCGGACGTAGTCGCCCGGGACCTTCGCGAGGTTGGCCTTGGTCACCTCGATGTAGTAGCCGAAGACGGAGTTGAACCCGACCTTCAGCGACGCGATGCCGGTGCGCGCGGCCTCGTCCTGCTGGAGCTTGGCGAGCCAGTCTTTGCCGCCGCGCGCCGCCGCCCGCAGCTCGTCCAGCTCGGGGCTGAAGCCGTCGCGGATGATCCCGCCCTCTTTCACCGCGAGCGGCGGATCGTCGGCGATGGCGCGGCCGAGCAGCTCGACGAGCGCGGGCAGCTCGGCCAGCTGTCCGGCCAGCTCCTCCAGCAACGGGCGTGGGACCTCGGCGGCTTCGGGCAGGGGCTCTTCGCCCAAGGCCATCTCGGCGGTCGACGTCGCGGCACCGGGGCCGGTCGCCGGAGGGATGCCGGCGAGCAGCGAGCGGAGCGACGGGACCTGTTCCTGGGCGAGGCGCAGCGCGATGAGGTCGCGGGCGTTGCCGGACCCGAGGCTGAGCCGGGCGAGCGTGCGCTCGAGGTCGCGCACGTCGGCGAGACGCGCGCGGAAGGCCTCCAGCACCGTCGGGGCGGCGACCCACGCGGCGACCGCGTCCTGACGGCGACGGATCGGCGCGACGGCGGCGAGCGGCTGGGTGAGCCAGTCGCGGAGGCGGCGGGCGCCCATCGGCGTGGCGGTGCGGTTCAGCGCGGCGAAGAGCGTGGTGTTCCGCACCGCGTCGCGGTGGAGCGGCTCGAGCACCTCGAGGTTCCGCAGCGACGTCGCGTCGAGCACGAGATAGTCCGCGACCCGGTAGAAGCCGAGCCGCGTGAGGTGCGCCAGGTCGCGGCGGAGATGGTGTGCGAGGTAATGGAGCACCGCGCCCGCGGCGCCGACGGCGGCGGGACGGTTCCGCAGGCCGAAGCCGTCGAGCGACGCGACCTTGAGATGTTCGCGCAGCGTGAAGACGGCGGTCTCGGGCTGGAACGTCCAGTCGTCGTAGCCGCTCAACTGCGCTCCGGAAGCGGACCGTGCCGGCAGCATGCCCGCGGCGTCGTTGGAGGCGGCGGAACGGCCGACGATGTCGGCGAGCGAGCGCGCTTCCGCGGGCAGGACCAGCTCGGCGGGACGCAGGCGCTCCAGCTCGGCGAGCAGCGTCTTCGCCTCGTCGAGCTCGGTGACGCGGAAGTCGCCGGTGGTGAGGTCGACGACGGCGAGGCCGAAGGTCTTGCCGTGCGCGAAGACGGCGGCGAGGAAGTTGTTCCGCTCGGCCTGCAGCAGACGTTCGTCGAAATGCGTGCCCGGCGAGAGGATCGCCGTGACCGCGCGCGACACGAGCTTGCCGGGCCTCGCCTCCTCGGCCTGGTCGCAGATGGCGACCTTGCGGCCGTGCTTGAGCAGGCGGCCGATGTAGTTGTTCGCCGCATGGTGCGGAAGCCCGCACATCGGGACTCCGTTGCGTTGGGTGAGCGCGAGGTTGACCAGCTGCGACGCGACGACGGCGTCCTCGAAGAACATCTCGTAGAAGTCGCCGAGCCGGAAGAGCAGCAGCGCGTCCTTCGGCAGCTCCGCCTTGATGCGGCGGTACTGCGCCATCATGGGCGTGAGCTGAGGTTCCGGTGCGCTGCTGGACATGTGTCGGCGAGGCTAGAAGAGCGGCGCGCGCGCGCAAAGCGCGCAGTCGGAGAGACGTCCGGCACAAAATAATCCGGGTATAGAAACGAAAACGCTGGCCCGCGTGTTCCGTCGCCATTACAACCTCGCAAGACGAATTCCACATTTTCCCCCTCTTCGCTGACGCGAAGCAACATGGAAGCGATTTCCAAACCTAGAAGGGAGGTGACGATCGATGGCAGCCAAAAAGGCACCTGCAAAGAAAGCCCCGGCGAAAGCCCCGGCCAAGCCCGCCGCGAAAGCGGTAGCTAAGCCCGCCGCGAAAGCGGCAGCAAAACCCGCCGCTAAGAAGAAAGCGGCGAAGAAGTAACCTCGCCTGATCCAACCCTGAGGCGGAAGCGGAACACCCAAAAGTGCGCTGCTTCCGCCTCTGCTTTTCCAGCCTTCCCTCCGGCGCGCGGCAAGCGAGATTTCTTGGCTCCCCTCCGCGCCGTGCCTCCGTCTAGACTCTTCGCATGGCCCGATTGGTCTTCGACATCGAGACGTCCGCACTGGGGCTCGAGCACTTCGACGAGGCGCAGCAAGAGTATCTTTTCCGCGAGGCGGAACGGCTCCCCGACCCCGACGCACGGGCCAAGCGCCGTGCCGAGATCTCGCAGATGTTCAGCCTGTGGCCGCTCACGGCACAAGTCGTCTGCATCGCCATGGTCAACGCCGACACCGGCCGCGGCCAGGTGCTCTTCCAATCGGACGACTTCGACGAGGAGGAGCTTGATGAGGCCGCCGCCGCGCCGGTGGAATTCGCGCCCCAGCCGGACGAGAGCGAACTCCTCACCGCATTCTGGGACGTCGCCAAGCGCTACGACAGCATCGTCACCTTCAACGGCCGCGGTTTCGACGTGCCTTTCCTCTATCTGCGCTCGGCCTTGCTCAACGTGCCCATCACGCGCAAGGACTGGTTGGGATACCGCTACAACACCGAGCCCCACTGCGACCTCGCCGAGCAGTTCTCCTTCTACAACGTGAGCGGCAAGGAGGGCGCGGCACGGAAGTTCAACCTCGATATCTACTGCAAGGCCTT
>JBBRQL010000125.1:0-11652 GCA_038226425.1 Verrucomicrobiota bacterium | reverse complement strand
GCTGTCCGCCGCCATCGGTTCGGCTCTGTGCGCCTCGTCCGCCCACGGCGCCGTGGTCGTCAACGAGCTGATGTACCATCCGGCCTCGGGACGGACGAACGAGCAGTTCATCGAGCTGCTCAACACCGGACCCGCGGCCCAGGACCTCGCGGGCTGGCGGATCAGCGGTGCGGTCGACCTCGCCTTCACCGCCGGGAGCCTCCCGGCAGGCGGGTTCGCGGTCGTCGCGGCGGACACGGCAGCGTTCAAGACCAAGCATCCGGGCGTCGCTCTCGCCGCAGGAAACTGGACCGGCTCGCTCGGCAATGGCGACACGGTGCGGCTCAAGGACGCCGCCGGCGCCACGGTCGATTCGGTGAGCTACGAGACGGAAGGCGATTGGTCCGCACGACGGCTCGGACCGCCGGACCGCGGGTTCCGCGGCTGGGAATGGATCACGGCGCACGACGGCGGCGGCAGCTCGCTCGAGCTCATCGACCCGCGGAAATCCCGCAAACACGGCCAGAACTGGGACGCGAGCTCCATCGCCGAGGGCACACCTGGCGCTCCGAACTCCGTCGCGCGGGCGGACGACGCGCCGCTGGTCCTCGAAGTCTCCCATTTCCCGCTCATCCCCGGACCTGCCGACCCTGTGTCGGTCACCGCGCGCCTGCTGGACGAAGCACCGGCGACCGCGACAGCGACGCTCTTCTGGCGCGTGGACGCCACGCCGGCGGGGGCCTTCCAGCGGATGCCGATGCGCGACGACGGCGCGCACGGCGACGGGACGGCGGGCGACGGCATCTTCGGGGCGATGGTGCCGCCCCACGCCAAGGGCACGGTCGTCGAATTCCACATCGTCGCCGCCGATGCCGCGGGCAACACGCGGACCTATCCGCGCACCGAGCCCGCCGAGGGCCGCGGCGCCGACCTCCTCTTCCAGGTCGACGACAGCACGCGACCGGACGGACGGCCGCTCTACCGCGTGGTGATGACCGCCTCGGAGAAATCCGCGCTCGATGCCGTGGAAGCCGCCCAACCGCTGAGCGACGCCGCGTCCAGCGGCGCCTTCATCGCGCAGGACGGCACCGGGACCGAAGGCCGGCAACTGACCACCTTCCGCAACCGCGGCCACGGCACCCGGTCGCACTCGCCCCACAACATCAAGGTGAAGCTTCCCGCCGACCGGCCGCTCGGGGGCCGGACCAGCCTGAACCTGAACAGCTACTATCCCTACAACCAGGCTCTCGGTAGCGCGGTCATGCGCCGGCTCGGCCTGGTCATCCCGGAATCGCGGCTGGCCCAGGTGCGCGTCAACGGTGCCAACCCGGCCGGCAACAACCAGCACGGTTCCTACGCCGCGAACTGGGGCTTCGACAACGACCTGGTGAGGACCCAGCTGCCTCAGGACACCGGCGGCAACCTCTACCGGGGCATCCGCGGCTTCGACACGGGCATCACGCCCAACCTCGTCTGGCACGGCGCCGATCCGCGCGGCTACACCAACACCTACTTCAAGCAGAACAACCTGCTCGCGAATGATTGGAGCGACCTCATCGGGCTCATCGCCGCGTTGAACTCGACCAACGGGTTCCCGGCCGCCTCGTACACCGCCGATGTCGCGGCCCGCGCCGATGTCGACCAATGGATGCGCTACTTTGCCGCGCACACGCTGCTCGCCGACGCGGAGACCACGCTCGGCACCGGCTACGGCGACGACTACGGGATCTACCGCGGGCTGAAGGACACACGCTTCCAGCTCCTCCCGTACGACATGGACACGCTGCTCGGCCAAGGCGACACCGTTGCCGCCATCGACGCAGGGTTGTTCCGCATGACCGGTCTCGGCACGTCGCACTACCTGCCGGCCATCGACCGGCTGGTGAAGAGCCCCGGGTTCGCGCCGGCGTACTACCGGCACCTGAAGGCGATGGCCGAGACGGTCTTCGCCCCGGCCGCGATGTCGGACCTCATCGACCAGGTCTTCGCCGGCAACGGTGTGCCGGCGGCAGTGACGGACGCGATGAAGAGCTTCAGCGTGGCGCGCACGGCCTGGGTCCGCTCGCAGCTGCCGCTCGCGCTCACGGTCGAGAGCGCGCTGCCGGTCAGCAGCGGTTATCCGCGCAGCACTTCGGCGAAGGTGGTGCTCAGCGGCGATGCCGACGCGACCAAGACCGCGCGTGTCCGCGTCGCCGGCGCGACGGCCGAGTACACCGCGTGGCAAGGCCGCTGGACCAACGTCTCGGTGACCTTGCACCCCGGGCTCAACCGCGTGCGCGTCGAGGCCTTCGACGCGCATGACGTCCAGGTCGGGCAGACCGCCCTCGACGTGTGGCACGACGACGGCAGCGTCCAGAGCGTCGGCGGCGCGATTGCCGGCAACACGACGTGGTCCGCGGCCGGCGGCCCGTATCTCGTGGCCAGTTCGTTGACGATCGGCAACGGAGAGACGCTGACCATCGAGCCGGGCACGACGGTCTACCTCGGCTCCGGCGTGAACTTCACCGTCGCCAACGGCGGACGCTTGCTCGCGGAGGGCACGGCCGACGCGCCGGTCCGCTTCGGGCGCCAACCGGGCGCGACGGCCTCGTGGGGCGGGATGGTCATCAACGGCGCGGTGGGCTCGCCCGAGACGCGCATCGCCCACGCGCACTTCGAGGGCAACGCCGCCACCTGCATCGAGGTCGCGGGCGGCACGGTCGCCTTCGACCACCTCACCTTCGGCACGACCACGCACCAGTACCTCGCGCTCGACGGAGCGTCGTTCGTGCTCGACCGGTGCGTCTTCCCGACGAGCACCGCCGGCTTCGAGCTGGTGCATGGCACGCAGGGCGTGAAGGCCGGCGGCCACGGCATCGTGCGCGGGTGCTTCTTCGGCAGCACGACGGGCTACAACGACATCATGGATTTCACCGGCGGCAACCGGGACAAGGGCCAGCCGGTCATCCAGTTCTACGACAACGTGCTCGTCGGCGGCACGGACGACGGCCTCGACCTCGACGGCACCGATGCCTGGATCGAGGGCAACATCTTCCTCCACTTCCACAAGAACGGCGCGCCCGATTCCTCCAGCGCGGTCAGCGGCGGCAACGACAGCGGGCAGACGTCGGAGATCACGATGGTCGGCAACCTCTTCTTCGACTGCGACGAGGCGGCCACGGCCAAGCAGGGCAATTTCTTCACGCTGATCAACAACACCATCGTCCAAACGACCAAGAAAGGCGGCCTCGACACCGAGTCGGCGGTCGTCAACCCGCAGGACCGCGACCCCGGCCCGCCCACGACCTACGGCCGCGGCTTCTATCTCGAGGGCAACATCGTCGCGGACGCGGAGCAGCTCGTGCGGAACTACGACGCCGCGCAGACCGCGGTGACGTGGCGCGGCAACCTCCTCCCCGTCGCGTGGAACGGTCCCGGCTCCGGGAACATCGTGGCCGACCCGCAGCTGGCGCACGTCCCGTCGGTCGCCGAGACGCAGTTCACGACCTGGGAAGAAGCGCAGGTCCTGCGCGAGTGGTTCAAGCTGCGGCCCGGTTCGCCCGCGCGCGGCGCCGGCCCGGACGGACGCGACATGGGCGGCGTGATCCCTCGCGGGGCCTCGGTCGCCGGCGAGCCCGTCGGCACGACTTCGGCCACCTCGGCGACATTGACCGTGGAAGCGGCTCGCAAAGGCAACGGCATCCCCGTCGCGGGCTTCCCCGAAGGCTCGGGCTTCACGCGTTACAAGTGGCGTCTCGATGGCGGCGCTTGGAGCGCCGAGACCCCGGTCGCCTCGCCGATCGTGCTCACCGGGCTCGCCGCCGGGCCGCACCAGGTCCAGGTCGCCGGCCGGAACGACGCCGGCACCTACCAGGACGACCCGTTGCTCGGGGACGAGGCATCGGTCAGCTCCTCGAAGGTCTGGACGGTGGACCCGAAGCACGTGCCGCCCGCTCCCGAGACCTTCGTCCGCATCAACGAGGTCCTCGCCCGCAACGATTCATCGCCCCACGGCGTCGGCGTCTATCCCGACCTCATCGAGCTCCACAACGCAGGGCCGGGCGCGGTCGACCTCTCCGGCTTCGGCCTCGCTGCGGGCGTCGCTTCGCCCTACCAGTTCCGGTTCCCGACCGGCACCTCGATCGCGGCGGACGGCTATCTCGTGCTCTACGGCGGCAAGGACGACGGATCGCCCGGCCTGCACCTCGGGTTCAAGCTGGACGGCAACGGCGGCTCGCTCTCGCTCTTCGACACGCGGACCAACCGGCTCGATCAGGTCGTCTTCGGGCCGCAGTTGGCGGACCTCTCCATCGGCCGTCTCGGCGACGGCGCCTGGGCGCTGGGCGAGCCCACCTTCGGCGCGCCCAACCGCACGGTGGTCACCGGCGATCCCTCCGCGCTCCGCATCAACGAATGGCTGGCCGCCCGCGACGTGCGGCCCGGCGGCGATTTCATCGAGCTCCACAACGCGGACGCCCGGCCGGTCGAACTCGGCGGCCTGTTCCTGTCGAACGCCCCCGGCGATCCCGCGCAGAACCCGATCGCGCCGCTCAGCTTCATCGCCGGCGCGGGCTTCGCGGTCTTCACGGCGGACGGCGACGCCACGAAACCGGACCATGTCGCCTTCACGCTCTTCCCCGAGACCGGCAGCCTCTTCCTCTCCGCACCGGACCTCACGCTCATCGACGCCGTGCTCTACGGCCCGCAGACCAACGACATCTCGCAAGGCCGCTCGCCCGACGGCGGCACGCGGATCATCGCCTTCTCCGCGCCGACGCCCGGTGGCGGGAACCCCGGCAGCAACGGCGGCGGCGGCGGGACCAACGTCACCACTGTGACGCTTCCGCTCCTGGGCATCACCGACATGTGGCGCTTCTGGACCAACGGCGACCAAGGCACCGCGTGGCGGGCGCCGGCGTTCGACGATGCCGCTTGGCCGTCCGGACGCGCGCTGCTCTACCACGAGGACGCCGCCTTGCCCGCCGCGAAGAAGACGGCGCTGCCGCTCGGCCGGACGACCTACTACTTCCGCACGCATTTCGCCTTCGCCACGAACACGGCGGGGGTCCGCCTCTCGCTCCATCCGGTCGTCGACGACGGCGCGGTCTTCTGGCTGAACGGCCAGGAGCTGACGCGCACCGGCATGCCCGCGGGCACCGTCGCGTTCTCGACCTTCGCCAGCCGCAACGTGGGCGATGCCGCGTACGAAGGGCCGTTCGACCTGCCCGCCGACCTCTTGCGGCAAGGCGACAACGTGCTCGCCGTCGAGGTCCACCAGATCAACGCGAGCAGCTCCGACATCGTCTTCGGCGCGGCCCTCGACGCCACGCGCTCGGTCACGAACTCCGTCGGCCCCGGTCCGCTCGTGCCGGTCGTGCTCAACGAGGTGCTCGCCCACAACTACGGCCTCGTCGAGGCGGACGGCACCTACCCGGACTGGATCGAGCTGCACAACCCGAACGACATCGCCGTCGGCCTCGCCGGATTGAGCCTCACCGACGACCTCGCGGCCGGCCGCAAGGCGACCTTCGGCACCGGCGCGTCCCTCGCCGCGCACGGGTTCCTCCGCGTCCGCTGCGACGCGAGCCGGCCATCTTCGGACACCAGCGCCGCCTTCGGCCTGGACCGCGGCGGCGCGACGGTCTTCCTCGTGGACACCGCGGCCCGCGGCGGTGTGGTGCTGGATTCGGTCACCTTCGGCCTCCAGGTCGCCGACCGTTCCATCGGCCGCGTGCCCGACGGGACCGGCGCATGGAAGCTGGCCCGTCCGACTCCCGGCACCGCCAACGCCGCCGTGTCGCTCGCCCCGGGCGACTTCGTGAAGGTCAACGAATGGATGGCCGCGCCGTCGACGGGCGACGATTGGTTCGAGCTCTTCAACCCGTCCTCGGCTGCCGTGGACCTCTCGGGCCACCACCTGTCCGACGACCTGTCCGTCCGCATGAAGTCCACGTTCCCGCCGCTCTCCTTCCTCGGCGGCGGCACCAACGCCCACGCGTTCATCCGCGCCGACAACGCGCCGTCGAAAGGGGCCGACCATGTCGGGTTCAAGCTCAGCGCGAAGGGCGACGACATCGGGTTCTTCGCGCCCGACGGCACTCTGATCGACGCCGTGACCTTCGGTCCGCAGGCGGAAGACGTCTCCGAAGGCCGGCTGCCGGACGGAGGCGCGTCCATCGTCCGCTTCCCTGCCCTGCCGACGCCGGGCCTGCCGAACCGCGCCGACCAGGACCGCGACGGCATCGCCGACGACTGGGAACTCGCGCACGGCCTCGACCCGGTGGACCCGGCCGACGCCGCGCTCGACAGCGACCACGACGGCGCGACCGCGCTCGCGGAATTCGTCGCCGGCACCGATCCGTCCGCGTCCGCGAGCATTCTCCGCATCACGCTGACCCTCGACGCGACCGGCGGCACGACCGCGCGTTTCTCCACGACGCCCGGCCGCGGCTACCGGCTGCAATCCGCAGAGGCACTTGGCGCGGGCACTTGGCTCACATTGCTCGAAGTGCCCGCCCGCCCTGTCCCGCAGGACATCAGGTTCACCGACGCATCGGTCGCCACCGCATCCCGCTATTACCGAGTGCTCGTCGCACCAACGATGCCGTGAGCCCGGAGACGACGCGGTTACGGAAGCCACCTGGTCGACGGGGTGATGGCAGCCCCAGCGGAGCGAGATAGGCCAGTCCAAGGCAACGCCCTGGGATCACCGGACAAAGACGAAGCCATCCCTGTGGGGGCGGGACACCTTCGGACTCCCGTCGAAGCCCAGCCCGGCGCCAGCCCACGGAAGAATTCGAGGACGTCCAAGGTCTCGCCCTTCTTCGTGATCCCCTTGTTCAGCCGCAACGCCTACGGCGTTGACGCATTCAGCCCAGGGTCGGAGCGCGCCGTGAGCGCCTACCTTGGGACCGCGAACAAAATGGAACCACAACCCCGGCGGGGTTGAACCCGTGCCGTGTCCGCCGCCGCCCTGCGGGGCTGTCGTCGCTCCGGTCGCGCCCCGCCTTAATCCGCCGTCGCCGGCTCCAGTCCGCGAAGGTCGGATTCTTCACCCCCGATCCTCGCCGCGGACTCCCTTCCGCTCGCACCGCTGGGATCGGACTCCCGAAGGATCGCCGCACGCTTGCCTGCCGTCGTCCAGCACGGGGGCCACCGACATCAGCGCAGGTAGCAGGTGAACTGGATCCCGAGGTGCGGCGGCGCGGGCTTGATGGCGTCGACCTCGGTCTGGACGAGGTGCAGCTTCGACGAACCGCCCGGAGCCCCGCCGAAAATCTCGATGACCACGGATACCCCGGCGTTCGAGGCGGTGGCGACGAACTTCCCCTGCCCGTCCACCCTGCCCCCGTCCCCACCGCGAGGGAACCGGTACTCGACGCTTTGGTTGGTCAGCTGCTCCGGCGTCCACGGGGTCTTCACCCAGACTTCTTCTTCCATCTGGGAATGAAGCTCCGCGGGCCGCCTGAATAAAAGAACCATCTGCCAGGGCGCGCCGTTGCGCGGACTTCGGTGCAGCGGGTCGAGAAATTGTGACGTTCTCGTGTCCAGAAGATCAACTTTGTGCAAAGGGATTTGAACCTTAAGAAGTTGTCAGGGTCTCAGTACGTAGTTTGCCGGCCGGAAAGCCGCCGCGAGTGACGGTGGAGGAACGGTCGGTCGTCCAAGTTCGCGATGATCCACGCCATGACGAACAACAACGAGTCCATCACGCAGACTCTCCGTGATCCCAAGCATCCCTTCCGCGCCGTCGCCGACCGGCCGAAGAAGGCCCAGAAACACCGTTACGAACGTCGCAAGATCCGCGAGATCTTGAAGATCGCCGACTGGTCTGACGACGTCGTCGCCGCTTGATCGAGCGACGGTCCCAGCTCCAAAGGCTTGCCCGACGGTCGGGCGGAGCGGAGAACAGGCCCATGCCGTCCCGCTCCGCCCGCGTCCTGCTCGCTCTTGCCGCCGCCGTCACCGTCCAAGCCGGCGATTGGCCCCGGTTCCTCGGCCCGAAGGGAGACTGCACCTCGGCCGAGACCGGTCTCGTCGACACCATCCCCGCCGCCGGATTGCCGGTGGTCTTCGATTTGCCGGTCGGCACGGGATACGCCGCGCCGTCGGTGCGCGACGGAAAGCTGGTGCTCTTCCACCGCTTGGCCGATCTCGAGGTCGTGCAGGTGCTCGACGCCGCCACCGGCAAGCCGCTCTGGCGGCACGCCTGCCCGACCCGCTACCAGGACCCCTACGGCTACAACAACGGTCCCCGCTGCGCGCCGGTCGTCACCCGCGACCGCGTCTACACCTTCGGCGCCGAGGGCAAGCTCACCTGCCTCGACTTCGCCACCGGGGCCGTGGTCTGGCAGCGCGACACGGCGAAGGACTTCGAGATCCCCGAGGCCTTCTTCGGCGTCGGCAGCACGCCGCTGCTCGAAGGCGGCAAGCTCATCGTCATGATCGGCGGACAGCCCGACGCCGGCATGGTCGCGTTCGACCCGGCCACCGGGAAGACGCTCTGGCAATCGGTCGGCGAGAAGAACTGGGCGGGCCGGCCGAAGCTCGATTGGCCGGGCGAGCCGGCGGTGGATTGGCGCCGCTCCGACAAGCAGGCCAGCTACGCCTCGCCCGTCGCCGCGACGGTGAACGGCGAGCGCCTCGTCTTCGGCCTCATGCGCCAAGGCCTCGTCGCGCTCGATCCGGCGGACGGCTCGGTGAAGTTCTCCCGCTGGTTCCGCTCGCGCGCCGAGGATTCCGTCAACGCTTCCGACCCCGTCGTCGTGGGCGACCAGGTCCTCATCTCAGGTGCCTACTATCGCGTCGGCTCCGTGCTCCTCCGGATGGCGCCGGGGAACAAGAGCTTCAGCGAATCGTGGAAGGGCCTCGGCCTGGAGATGCACTGGAGCACGCCGGTGCTCGTGGGCGGACATCTCTACGGCTTCAGCGGACGCAACGAACCCGACGCCGTGCTGCGCTGCGTGGAGTTCGCCACGGGCAAGGTGAAGTGGGAGCGCGACGAACGCTGGGGCAAGCACAGCGCCGAGCAGCCGGCCGTCTTCGGACGCGGCTCGTTCCTCGTCGCCGACGGCAAGCTCTTCGCGCTCGGCGAAGGCGGCCTGGTCGGGATCTTCCGGCCGGACGCGGAGAAATGCCGCGAGATCAGCCGTTGGCAGGTGCCCACGCTGAAGCATCCCTGCTGGGCCGGGCCTGTGCTCTCCGACGGCCGGCTCTATCTCCGCAGCGAAGACCACCTCGTCTGCCTGCGCGTCGCGAAGTGATCGCTGGGTGCCAGCGGATCGACCCGCCTTGGACGTCCGTCCCGCGGTAGGGTTGATCTGCGGATCTGCCCTGTTGCTCGAGCAGCGCGGAAACACCGCCCTGCCCCGGGATCCGCCAGGGACCGGAGCCATGATCGTGGTGCCCTTTCGGGCCTGCCACGCGGCGCAGGCCTGATCAGGTGTGATCCGAGGTGCCGGACCCGAAAAGCGGCGCCGCATGTATCCGTCACGTTCGTCGACCTCCTCGGCCCTCCTGCAGGTTCTCCAATCCGCGGCAAGCCCGACGCATCCCGTCGTCCCGTGCGTGAACGGGTGAAGGAGTGGCGGTGCGCGCGAATGGATTTGTCGGTGTCCGGCAACAAACCGGTGAGCCGATCGAAGGTTCGCGAATGCCACCCGCGGGCAACACCTAGAAGTCTTCGGTGTCAGGACGCCAGCACCGTCCGTTGCGTCTCGCGCCGGTCTCGGCACTGACTTCCGGCGCAGTAAGCCGCGCGGACCTGACCGTCCGCGCTTCGTCAGATCGCATGGTCCAGGCTCAAAGCTTGTCTGAGACGGTTCCGGTGCGTGGTAAGGGCCAAGGGGACGAGGCTCAAATGTCCTGTCCTCCGTACTTGGGGAACCGGGGGATCAGAGACTCCTCACGTCGTCTCCTCCTTTCTAGGAAGGCCCTCACAGCCGCCAGACGAGCAGCAGGAATGAAGCGATGCCGCCCCCGAGCGCGATCGCTCCCCAGATCCGCACCTTGGCCAGCCGCCACCACATGATGATCCCGGAGACGATCCACAGCAGGATCGTGAGGCAGGTGATGTCCACGATGATGGCCCAGAGCTTGTTCAGGAAGAGCGGCTGCTCGTGGCCGTCGCGGGTGTGCATCGCCATGACGACCTGGTCCCAGGTGCGCCGCTGCCGTTCGGCCCGCAGTTTCTGTTCCTTGATCGAATAGGTCAGGCGGGTCTGGTCGAGGAAGGTGTTGCGGTTGATCCGGACTTCCCCGGCGCTCGGCCGCTCGGCGTAGAAGGCGCCTTCCAGATCGTTCTCGCGCAGGATCTCCGCGGCGACGACGCGCAGCCGCTGCCGGTGGGTCTCGTCCAGGTCGTTCGCATCGTCCGGGACGGGATGCTGATACGATCGCTCGAAGACCGGTTCCCATGCCGGCTGTTGGTCGGACTTGAACCAGGTCGCGTGGTGGCTGATGACGAACGAGCTGACCCCGAACATCACCACCCACGGGATGAGGACCAGTCCGAGATAGAGGTGCGCCCGACGGTTGATGCGGTCGAAGGTGGTCATACGCGGGATCGGATCAGATCAAGGCGAGGAACAGGGCGAACAAGGCCGTCCCGGAGACGAGGCACAGGGCGCCCCAGACACGCGTCTGGCGGATGCCCCACCACAACCCGATGCCGGACAAACCCCAGAAGACCAACGTCAGCACGGTCAGATCGGCGGAGAACGCCCAGGTGTCCTCGACCACATAGGGGTCCTGGAATCCCCGCCGGCGATGCATGCGCTCCAGGAAGTTCAGGCCGCGGAACTCCTCCCGTTCGATGGTGATCCGGCTCGTCGCGGGATCGAACTTGATGCGCCGGTTGGAGAGGGCGTGCTGACGGTCTATCACGATCGGCGCGCCCTCCTTGGCGTTCGACACGTGGTGCCGTCCCTCCAATCCCAGATCCCGGAGGATCAGCGCCGCCTTCTCTTTCGTCGTGGTGCCCGGCGCAAAGGTCCAGCTGCGGACCCGTTCGCGCTCGACCACATACTTCGGCTTATCCGTCGCGTAGAACGACTGGACAAAAGGCCGGTGGGCCATCGCCAGCGTGCTCAGCGCATACATCAGCATCCACGGCACGAGGAACAGGCCGAGATACATATGGACCCGGCGGACAAGGTGCGACCCGCCCGACCTCGACCTTCCCGGGTTGGGCAAAGAAGGGTTCTCAGAGATCAATTCGTTCGACATGGAAGAAGGCGGTTGAAGCGGTCCCCGACCGACCGACCCATTTCTGGCAGGCTCCAGTGATGCTTTCGGGGCGGGAAACGTTCCTCACAAACAGCCGTCGTGGATCTCTCCCGAAGCTCCCACAGCGCCTCAGGCACGTCCAGCCCTCTGGTCGCCCCTGGCAGCGTTCCAATGCGGCGGACGGTGCCTTGACCGTAGCCCCGGGTCGCACTTCGCCGGGAGGGCGGACTTTCCAGTCCGCCCTGGCCACCCGTGCCCAGACGCGCGGGCCTTTCCTGACACCCCGCCAAGCACCACTCGGCGAAACAGCTATTTGAGCACAGCCGTCTAATACCAACTACGTTAATGGATTGGTACAACGGGTCTGGAAGAAGCGTTTGCTTGAGCCAGGAGCCAGTCGAAGACGAGGGAGCGGACGCGGCGGGCGTCCTGTCGGGATCGATGGAGTTCTGCCAGGAGCACCGCCTC
>JBBRQL010000124.1:0-11718 GCA_038226425.1 Verrucomicrobiota bacterium | reverse complement strand
GGCCGTACCCGAACGACACACACTCGAAGCGCAGCGCGCCGGGGCCGTCGGGCAGCGGAATCGCGTGCTGCGCGTCGGCGATGGCGGGATCGGTCGCGAGGATCTCCTGGACCCGGCCCGCGCCGGCCGAGGCGCGTGACGCCTGCGCGACGAGCATGCCCATCATTCGCATGGGCCAGATCAGCATCAGGATGTAGAGGTTGAACGCGAGGATGTCACCCACCTGGAGGTGGCCGTCGAGCACCTGGTGGCCGCCGTACCAGAGGATCGCGACCATCGAGACCGTCGGCAGGAAGTCGACGAGCGGCATGAACCCGGCCCGCAACTTCGCGGCCGCGAGTGAGCGGTCGAGGACGGAGTCGGCCTCCGCTTCGAGACGACGGATCTGCTGACGCTCGGCGCCGAAACCCTTCACCACCCGGATCCCCGAGAGGCTCTCCTCCACCACCCCGGAGACGTCGGCCAGCTCTTCCTGGAGGGCGAGGTTCACCGGCGCGATCCGACGGGAAAAACGGGTGGCCGCGAGGTTGAGGAACGGCAACGCGCCCAGCGCGAGCAACGCGAGGATCGCGTTCTTCCAGAGCATGATCGCGAGCACGCCGCCCATGGTGAACATCGCCGCCACGGTCAGCGGGATGAGGATGACGACGGTCTGCACCTGCTGGATGTCGGTGTTCGCCCGAGCCATCAACTGGCCGGTCTGGGCCTGGTCGTGGAACGCGAAGTGCAGCCGCTGGAGATGGGCGAACAACCGCTGGCGCAGATCGGTCTCGGTCCGCAATGCAATGCGAAACGCCGAGTACCGGCGGAGCCCGGTGCAGATCGCCTGCACGATGCCGACGAGCACCATGACCACGGTGAGCCGGATGACCTTGCCGAGGAATTGCTCATAGACCTGCCCGAGGATGTCGGCGGAGAGGATCCGGAACTCGTACGGGCTGTCCGGATAATAGAGGCCCTTGAGGAGGTCGCGTAGGAGCTTGTCATCGACCTCCACGCCGAGTGTCAGATCATCCGGCGATTCGTCGCGGCCTTTCTCGGGCTTGAAGTGGAACAGGCCGGAATTGTACCGGGCGTCGGCCTGGCGGAAGAGCTCGCCGAGGCGCGGGTAGATGCGCGGACCGTTGGTGAGCGCGAGCAACCGGCCGTAGCCTTCGATCCCACGGTCCTCGCAGATGCGGAGGAAGATGATGCGGTCGAGGATGCGTTGGACGGCGAAGTTGAGCTCGCGCTGGGTGAGCCCGGGGTTGCGGAGGGCGAGATTCTCGGAGAGGTCCTTGCGCCAGCCGTCGATAGCGGCGAGGAAATCGACGTCCACCTCGGCGGTGCCGCGCTTGGCCTTGTTGGCCTCGGCGTAGCGGTCGAAAGATCCTTTGAGGACGGCTTCACGGCTGAAGATCGACGCGATCCAGTCCCACTTCTCCGCGTAGTCCCGGAACGTGCAGTAGAAGACCCGCGCAGTGGCGGCCGGATCCGATCTGCCCGGCTTGTATCGGCCGTCGTAGACGGCGAACTCCTCGAAATCGCTGAGGATGCTCAGCGCCAGTTTTGCGTTCCACGCGTAGCGGCGGAGTTGGTATGCGGGCGGGATCTCATCGCGGATGACGACGGCAGGTTTCTTGGCTTCGAGAAAGAATTTCCGCGCGGGGCCGATACGAAAGCCGTAGTCGGGCGCCTTCGTCACGCCGCCGACCTTCACGGCGTCCTCGTGGACGACATCGCGATAGGCTTCATCGTAGCCCGCGGAGTTGTCCATGTCCCAACCCAACGCCTTGAAGAACGGGTCGAGGTAATCGCGGCGGAGCTGGGTCTCGTTGTAGGAACCCGCCTTGTAGGCTTCGTGGTGGCGCTCGAAGCGGGCGACGAGTTCGAGGATCTCCTGCGGCGCTGGCACAGGCGGATTCTCGGTACCGTGCGGCCGGGCCGAAAGAAGAATTTGATCCGCCGCATCTCCGTCACCCGGGCGGCACGCCGACTTCGCCGCGTTGTGTTGCGACCGCCAAGATCTCGTAACGGAGGCTCAGCAGCTTCGCCGGGTGCGTTCAAAAGACTGGAGGCTGAGCCTCAACCTTGCCCTGATCCTTGTCCCGGCGGTCTTCGTCGTCTGGGGCAACGCGGAGGCCCAGGGATCCCGTGAATCTTCCGTCCCGCGCCGCGCTGCGGTCGCCGCGACCGGCCCGGGCAAACACGCCGCCGACGTGCGGTGGACGCCCGTGCTGCCGCCGGTCGCTGAAGGCGTGACGGACCTTTCGTTCGGCAAGCTGCTCGTGGTCCCGATCGGGCCCGCCGGCCTCGAGCTCTCGGCGGATGCCAAGAAGGCGATGGGCAGACCAATCCGCATGGTCGGCCACATGGTGCGGCAGATGCAGCCGATCCCGTGGACTTTCCTGCTCTCCCCGGTGCCGCAATCGCTGCACGAGCGCGAGTACTTCCTCTGCGAGTCCCTGCCGGCCAGCGCGGTCCGCGTCCACATGCCGAAGGGACCGCAGCCCATCGTGCCTTACCGGTCCGGGCTCGTCGCCGTGACCGGTATGCTCACGACGGAAGGCCCCGAAGAATCCGACGGCCGGTCGTCCCCGGCGCGGCTCGTGGTCCGGCCCGGCGACACCCACGCGATGGTCTTCGTGACCGCCTATTCGCCGTCGGAACGCGCCGCCCTGCCCGCCGCGACCGCGCCGTCCGACGCCCCCTCTTCCGCCCGAAACCAGCGGAACCTCCAAACCGACACACACTCCAAATGATGACCACCACGTCCCTCATCCAGAACCGCCGGCTGCTCGCCGGTGCCGTCGCGCTGGCCGCCGCAGCCTCCTTGCAGGCCGCGCCGACCGTCTCCCGGCTGACCCCGCCGAGCATGCTGTTCTCGTTCAACGATCCCGGCACGCCGATCACCTCGCGATTCCTGCCCGGGCAGCGCTTCGACCTCCAGGCGACCGTCTCGCCCGAGGCCGGCAAGACCATCACCGAGATCTCGTTCAAGGTGGACGGCATCTCGCTGACCGGCAGCGTGGCCGTCTCCACCACCGGCCTCGTCGCCAAGCTCGCCGACGGCACCGTGACGCCTGTCGGCACGGCGGTCGGCACCTTGCGCGCCTATTCCAGCGCCTCGGTCGGCGTCCACAAGCTCACGGTCACCGCCAAGCAGTCCGACAGCACGGTCGTCACCGCGGACGGCAACTTCGAGGTCGTCGGAGTCAACCAGGTCGGTCGCCGCGCCAAGAACGTGATCATCCTGCTCGGCGACGGCATGGGCATCGCCCACCGCACCGCGGCCCGGCTCATGAAGAACGGCGCGCAGCAGGGCAAGGCCAACGCGCCCCTGGCGATGGACCTCTTCCCGGTCACCGGCATCGTCAGCACCGCGTCGCTGAACTCGATCGTCACCGATTCCGCCCCGGGCATGGCATGCTACTCGACCGGCAACAAGAGCCAGAACGGCCAGGAAGGCGTCTTCCCCGACGACACGCTCGACGTGTTCGACAACCCCCGCGTGGAGTACATGGGCGAGTACCTCGCCCGCACGCAGGGCAAGTCCACCGGCATCGTCACCACGGCCGACGTCTTCGACGCCACGCCGGGCGCCTTCGCCATCCACACCGGCGACCGCGGCGCGGGCACGGGCATCTGCGACCAGTACCTCGACGAGGCGGTGCCGAACTCCAACCTGAAGGTGCTGCTCGGCGGCGGCCGGAAATGGTTCCTCCCGAAGACCAACAGCATCACCACGCTGCCGGTGGTCGGCTCGGTCCGCGCCGCCTCCAGCGACTACGCCTTGCCCGCCGAGCTCGCCGCCGGTTGGGGCCTGAGCGGCGCTGCCGTGGGCGTGAAGGGCGACGTGAACCGCGACCTCATCGGCGAGTTCCAGACCAAGGCCGGCTTCGCCTACGCCGCCGACCGCACCGCGCTGAACAGCATCCCGGCGAACACCGACAAGCTCATCGGCCTGTTCTCGTTCTCGAACATGAACGTCGCCAAGGACAAGATCGACGGCCGCCGCGGGGTCGTCCCGCAGGGCAGCGCCACCGGCCAGTCCGTCGTGGCCGACTACGGCTTCCCCGACCAGCCGATGCTCGACGAGATGACCGACAAGGCGCTGCAGGTGCTGAGCCGCAACCCGAACGGCTTCGTCCTCCTGATCGAGGCCGCGTCCATCGACAAGCAGGCGCACCAGATGGATTCCGAGCGTTGGATCCAGGACGCCATCGAGTTCGACTACGCGATCGAGAGGGTCCGCCAGTTCGTCAACTCGAGCCCCGACACCTTGGCCATCATCACCGCCGACCACGAATGCGGCGGCATCAACATCATCGGCTCCTCCTTGGTGACCGACGCCGCGCTGCAGGCGAAGATCGCGGCCGGCGCCGGTTCCGCCACGAACTACACCGCGCTCCGCGACACCGTCGTCGGCAACTACGACGCCGCGGGATTCCCGGTGTACACGCTCGCCGCGGACGGCTTCCCGACCACGACCGACATCGACTATCGCATGTTGATCGGCTATGCGGGCGGCACGGACGGCTACCAGGACTGGCGCACCAACCCGTTCCCGACCCACGACACCCAGCAACCGCTGGACCGCGAGAACCCTATCGCCGCCTATCCCCGCAACAACCTCACCGACAGCGGCGCGGTGAACACCAACCGCCCGGTCCGCGACGTCGTCGGCAGCTTCCAGATCACCGGCTACAACCCGGGCAACCAGGGCGTCCACACCGCCTCCGACATCCCGCTGTCGGCCGCCGGCCGCGGTGCCGCCGCATTCACCGGTGTGCAGGACAACACGGACGTCTTCTTCAAGGCGATGCAGGCCGTGCTCGGCGGCGCGAAGTGAGACCTCGGTCATCCCGTGACGATATGAAGACCTCCCACACCATGGCGCTGCTCCTCGCGGGGCTGGCCGTCGCGGTCCCAGCAAGGGCGACCACGTTCACGTTCGACGGCGTCGCTTCCGGCAGCAGCGCCAACAGCCTGTCCCAGGCCGGGATCACGTTCCAGGCCGGCACCTTCCTGCCGGACACCAATGCCGAGGGACTCGATGTCCCCGGCACCGAGAAGTGGCGCGTGGACTTCTCCTCGCCCGCCGTGACGGTGGACAACCCCGGCCTCTTCGGCCGCGGCATCGCGCCCTCGGGCGGCAACGCGCTCAACGCGCTCTTCCAGCCGGTGATCGTGCTCTACCCCGGGACCTCGGGTTTCACGCGGTTCAGCACCGTGCTCGACAACGACAAGTTCGGCGACGCCAACGTCGCGGTGAACTTCTACGACTCCAAGGACCGCCTCATCGCCTCGCTGCCTGTGGACCAGACCATCCCCGGCTACGTGATCGAGAGCGGACCGCTCGACGGCGTGAGCAAGGTCGTGCTGCCCGCTGGAGCCTTCTACGACAACGTCTCCGTGACCTCGGTGCCCGAGCCCTCCACCTGGGCCTTGGCCGGCGTCGGACTCGCTGCACTGCTCTGGCAGGCCCGCCGGAAGAGCCAAGCCTGACCTCGCCGTGCGGACCGGCGCCAAGAGGCCACGGTCCCTGGCGGTCACTTGGATGATCGAAGACGGCGGCGGCTCGAAAGAGTCGCCGCCGTTTTGTTCGGGATCCCAGATCGACGCGGGTCAGCAGAGACAAACGGAAGGCTGGAAGCTCGCGACCTCTTTCCCTCCAGGCGCCCGGTCCATCCGTTCTCCAAATCCCATACGGAGCCACCGCTCACTCGTGGATCTCCACGACGCGAGCAACTCGGAGAAGGCTGTGCGCTCTGCGCTCCATCAGCCATCAGCCATCAGCCATCACCCATCACCCATCACCCATCACCCATCACCCATCACCTATCACCTATCACCCATCACCTATCACCCTCCGCCCTCCGCCCTCCGCACCGGCCCCGCTCACCTTGGCCCGCGGGTGAAGTGCCGGATGTCCACCGCATCCATGCCGGCGGACCGGATCGAGTTCATGCCGAGGTCGGTGTCCTCGTAGCCGCGGCAGGACCGCGGTTCGACGCCGAGCCGGCGGGCGGCTTCCAGGAAGATGTCGGGCGCGGGCTTCTGGTTCACCACATCCTCGTTGGTCACGATGGCGCCGAACCAATCGACGATGCGGAGATGCGTCAGCACCTTGGTGATCGCTTGCCGCGAGCCGCCGCTGGCGACGGCCATGGGCAGCTTGCCGCGGTGTTCGCGCGCGATGGCGACGACCTCCTCGACGGGACCGATATGCTCGAAGAGCTGGAAGTAGGCCTCTTCTTTCTCCTTCGCGAACGCCAGCGGATCGATGTCCGGCCGCGCTTGCTCCGTGGCCAGCATCCGTACGATGTCGCGGGTCGGCACGCCGCCGAGCGAATAGAACCGGTCCTCCGGGAAATGGATGCCGTGACGGGCGGTCACCTCCTGCCACGCGCGCCAATGCTGGGGCATGGTGTCGGCCAGGGTTCCGTCGCAATCGAAGATGAGGGCTAGAGGCGAGAATGTTGCAGTCATCGGGGTCCGGTGCGGCCCCTTCCGGACCGCGGCCGCGGAGAATCGCCATGCCGGACGGAGTCGGCGAGCGCTTTCCTCGGGCCGGGGGACGCCGCCGTGAAAGCACCGTCCGGCCACCGACGAGCGAGGCGATGACCTCCAGGGCACAGGAGTTCGCGGTGGCCCGGCGACGTCGTTCCGGGCAGGGTCGGCCTTCGGAAGTCGACCACCCCGCAGCCCGCGGGCTCGTCTTCCACCGTCATCCATGCCCGTCGAATCCGATCCGAAGAGCTGCGCCAAGAAGGCCGGCAAAGACCTTTACCGCCAGCTGCGCGAGTTGTCGTGCGAGCAGTTGTGGACCGTCGAGGTGCCGCGTTTCGACCGCGCCGCGCCGCAGGAACGCATCGAGCGCGTCTCGGTGATCCGCGCGGTGGGGACCGTCTTCTCCGGGTCGGGCACCGCGGCACAGCGCGACGCGGCACGGCCGTGGCTACGCCGGTTGCTGCAGGACCCGAGCGAGAAGGTCCGGCGCTACGCCACCGCCGCTCTCCCGCTGCTCGGCGCCGGCGCGGGCGAAGAGGCGGAGATGCTGTCGCTGCTGCGCGCGAGCACCACGGAACGCGAGAAGAAGGCGCTCGGCGAGGCCCTGGGCAAGATCGGCGGCAGCGCCACGCTCGCCGAGATGCAGGCCGGCAGCGACGGATCGCTCCGTCTCACCGAGCAGCGTGTGAAGGCGCGCCTGGCCCGCGAACTCGACCCCGGCGCGATCGACATGAAGGCCGTCGTCACCGAGATCGACGGCCTGCGGATCCATCTGCGCGGGCGCCGCGGACTGGAAGCGGTCGTCGCCTCGGAGGTGGCCGACCGCATCCGCGAGAGCCGGCAGTTCGAGGTCGTCGAGGTGACCGGAGGATTGGTCGTGCTCGCGCCGGTCGCGCCGTTCTCGTTGGCCGACCTGTATGAGCTCCGGTGCTTCGACACGATGGGCTTGGTCCTGGGTCCGGTCGGCGCCGGGGACGACCGCGCATCCGCCGAGGCGCTCGCCGCGGTCATCGCTTCGCCGCGGTCGCTGCGCATCCTGCGCGAACTCACCGGCGGACCGATCCGTTACCGGCTCGATTTCGTGGGCTCGGGCCATCGCCGCGCCGGCGTCCGCCTCGTCGCCGACCTGGCCTACGCGCTCTGCCCGGAGATCCTCAACGATCCGAGCCGCGCGCCGTGGACCATCTCCGTCCATCCCGCGGAGGACGGCGCCACGGCCGAGCTCGTGCCGCATCTCACGCCGGATCCGCGGCTCTACTACCGCGTCGGCGACGTGCCGGCGGCGTCGCATCCGCCCTTGGCCGCCTGTATGGCCCGGATGGCCGGTCCGCTGCGCGACGCCGTGATCTGGGACCCCTTCTGCGGTTCCGGACTCGAACTGGTCGAGCGCGCGCTGCTCGGCGGGGTCCGACAAGTCCACGGCACCGACCTGAGCCCCGGAGCCTTGGCGATCAGCCGGAGCAACTTCGACGCGGCGAAGTTGCCGGGCGTCCAAGCGCAGTTCACCCAAGCCGATTTCCGGGACTTCGCGCGCATCCCCGGGCTCGGGCCGGAGACCGTCGACCTGGTGATCACCAATCCGCCGATGGGCCGCCGTATCCGCATCCCCGACCTGCACGGATTGATCGCGGACATGATGGCCGTCGCCGCCACCGTGCTGAAGCCGGGCGGCCAGCTGATCTTCCCGAACCCGGTGACCATCAACGTCCCGCCGCGCGGATTGCGGCGGGTCTCCGCACAGACGGTGGACCTGGGCGGGTTCGACTGCCGGCTGGAGCATCACCAAAAGCGCGCGTGAACGGGAACGGCGGGATCCGGGCGACGACAGCGCGGTGCCGAGAGCGGCCTGGTCGTCGTCCAAGTCGGCGCCGCCCCCTGCCGGCTTCGGTCGCGGCAGGAAACGCGGTGCCGATATCGCCCGGATCCGTCCGACGCGATCCGCCGTTGACCGTCGTCCGGTTGGATCCCACTTTCCCGCCTCGACTGTCGGCATGAAGACCATCCTGTTCGTCTGCACAGGCAACACCTGCCGCTCTCCCATGGCGGAGGCGTTGGCGCGGCGTGCCCTCGCGGACAAGCCCGGCTGGCGGGTCGTGTCGGCCGGCATCGGTGCCATCAACGGCCAACCGCCCAGCGCCCACGGCGTGACCGCCATGAAGGAGGTCGGCATCGACATCTCCGGTCACCGCTCGCAGATGCTGAGCGGGAAGCTCGTGCGCGAGGCGGACCACATCTTCGGCCTAACCTTCGGCCATGTGGAAGGCGTCGGTTTCCTCTATCCCGAAGCGGCGGAGAAGACCTTCGTCCTGCGCGAGTTCGACGACCGGCTCGAGGAGCACGACAAGGACATCAGCGACCCCATCGGCGGTCCTCTCGCCGGCTACCGCGAATGCCGCGACCAGATCGCGTCCGGCATCGCCAGCGCGCTGGGGTTCCTTGCCGGTGATCCGGGCACGACCCGCCGCCGGCTGCGCTTCGCCATCGGCTCCGACCATGCCGGGCTCGCGCTGAAGGAGGCGATGAAGCCCGTGCTCCAGCGGCTCGGGATCGCGTTCGAGGACATCGGCACCCACACGGCGGACTCCACCGATTATCCCGACTACGCTCAGGCCGTGGCCCATCTCGTCGCCGAGGGCGAGGCCGACCTGGGTCTGCTCTGCTGCTCGACCGGCGTGGGCATCAGCATCGCCGCGAACAAGGTGCCGGGCATCCGCGCCGCGTTGGCGACCACCGAGGAGGTCGCATCCCTCTGCCGCCGCCACAACGACGCCAACGTGCTCTGCCTCGGCGCGAAGACCTCCACCCCGGAGCAGGCCGCGCGCATCCTCGAGACCTTTGTCCGCACCGGATTTGAAGGCGGTCGCCATGAGCGCCGCGTGAACAAGATCGAATCTCCCATGTCCTTGAAACTCGCCTCCATCGACCCCGCCATCGCCGAAGTCATCGCCCGTGAGCGCCGACGCCAGCTCGAGAACATCGAGCTCATCGCCTCGGAGAACTTCACCAGCCCCGCCGTGATGGAGGCCCAGGGCAGCGTGCTCACCAACAAGTACGCGGAGGGCTATCCCGGCAAGCGCTGGTACGGCGGATGCGAGTACGTCGACGTCGCCGAGCAGCTGGCGATCGACCGCGCCAAGCAGCTCTTCGGCGCCGAGCACGCCAACGTGCAACCGCACTCCGGTTCCGGCGCGAACATGGCCGTGTACTTCGCCATGCTGAAGCCGGGCGACAAGCTGCTGACGATGGACCTGTCGCACGGCGGCCATCTCACGCACGGCAACAAGGCGAACTTCTCCGGCAAGTTCTTCGAGATCGTCCACTACGGCGTCCGCAAGTCCGACGAGCTGATCGACTACGACCAGCTCGCCGCGCAGGCCCGCGAGCACAAGCCGAAGATGATCACCGTCGGCGCATCGGCCTATCCGCGCGTCATCGATTTCGCGCGCATGGGCGAGATCGCCCGCGAGGTGGGCGCGCTGCTGCTCGCCGACATCGCGCACATCGCCGGCCTCGTCGCCGCCGGCGTGCATCCCAGCCCGTTCCCGCACGCCGATTTCGTCACCACCACCACGCTCAAGACGCTCCGCGGCCCGCGCGGCGGCCTCACCATGTGCAAGGCGCAGTTCGCCAAGGCGATCGATTCCCAGGTGTTCCCCGGGATCCAGGGCGGCCCCCTCATGCACGTCATCGCGGCCAAGGCGGTGTGCTTCCACGAGGCGTTGCAGCCGGGCTTCCAGGAGTACCAGCAGCAGATCGTGAAGAACTCCCGGGCGCTCGCCGACGGCATGGTACGCAACGGCTTCCGCCTCGTCTCCGGCGGCACCGACAACCATCTCATGCTGGTGGACGTCGGCGCGCGCGGTCTCGGCGGCAAACAGTGCCAGCTCGCGCTCGACGAGGCCGGCATCACCACGAACAAGAACACCATCCCGTTCGAGACCCGCTCCGTGTTCGAGGGCAGCGGCGTCCGCCTCGGCACGCCCGCGGTCACCACGCGCGGCATGAAGGAGTCCGAGATGGCGGAGATCGCCGATATGATCAGCGAGGTGCTGCTCGACATCGCGAACCCGGCCACCGCCCACAAGGTCCGCGACCGCGTCCACGCGCTCACGGCCAAGTTCCCGCTGCCATACTGACGCTGCGCGGAGAAGGGTCCGGCCCATATCGGGTCGCTGTCGGGGAGCCGCCGAGGAAAAATGCCTTGCGCGGCCGGGCTTCCGCGCCATTTTCAGAGCGCAAGCACGTCAGGGAATCCCCCGCAAGGTTGCTCCCCAGGTTCTCCCCCGGTCGGTCGAATCCGTTTCGCACCCTCCGCGTCGTCCCTCCGAGTACATTGAGTCGCGGTCCTGTCGTGCCGACCGAACAACCGATCATTTTCCCGATATGCCAGCCGTCCCGAAATCTTCGGCCGCCTCCAAGGCGACCAAGGTGACCAAGAAGAAAACCGCCGCCGTCGAGCTGCCGGAACCCCCGGCCGCCCCCAAGCCCGCGCCCAAAGCCGCACCGGCACCCGCGCCCGTCGCGCCCGTCGCAAAAGCGACCAAAGCTCCGAAGGCCTCCAAGGCCTCCAAAGCCGCGTCGGCGCCCGCGCCCGACCGGACCCCGGAACTCGCCCTCACCCCTGCCCCCGAGCCGCCGCCGAGCATCCGCACCCGCGAGGCGGACGAGGAGCAGCCGCTCGTCATGAAATCCGTGCCCGTCCCGCGCGTGCGCATGGAGAACCCGAACGAGGACACCCCGGTCCACGAGCCCGATGCGCCGGTCAAGCCGGTGTTCGTCGTCACGCCGCGCACGCTCGACCTGCACGGGATCCAGCCGATGCCCATCGGGCCGCTCGCCGAGGTGGCGAAGGAGTTCGGCGTCGAGAACTACGGCACGCTCAAGCGCCAAGAGATCATCTTCCAGATCGTCCAGCGCAACCTCTCCGCCGGCGGCACCATCAACACCCGCGGCATCCTCGAGGTCATGCCCGAGGGCTTCGGTTTCCTGCGCTCGCCCGCGTTCAACTACCTCCCCTGCCCCGAGGACATCTACGTCTCGCCCTCGCAGATCCGCCGCTTCGACCTCGCCACCGGCGACGACGTCGAGGGCCAGGTCCGTCCGCCCAAGGAGAAGGAGAAGTTCTACGCGCTGCTCAAGGTGGAGAAGGTCGCCGGCCACGATCCCGACCTGGCCAAGGAGAAGACGCACTTCGACAACCTCACGCCGCTCTTCCCCAACAAGCGC
>JBBRQL010000123.1:0-11832 GCA_038226425.1 Verrucomicrobiota bacterium | reverse complement strand
CTGCCCGCCGACACCGCCTTCTTCGGCCAGAGCGTCGGCGACTTCGGCACCCCCGAGAACGGCGTCATCCATCTGCATCCCGGCTTCGGGCATCCCGCCTCCGGCGGCATCCTCAAAGGTGGCAACCAGTTCCCTCCCGGCGGGCCCATGAACTCCTTCGCCAACGCCGACTTCAAGCTCCCCGGCTACGAGGTGGCTCGCATCACCATCACGGCCAAGCCGGTCATCGCCATCGAGGTGACGGTGGAGAGCTTGTCGCCCGGACCGGTGGTGTCGGGCGGTGGTGCGGCGACGCCGTCGAACGGCGGTCTGTGGGTGATGCGTCCGTGGTTCGGGTTCCATGACGGGACCTACACGACGTTCACGGTGGGACAGCCGGCGGCGACCGGGGTGGAGCACGAGGCGGAGGACGGCTTCATCGGGGACATCTCCAACACGACCATCCCGCCCGACGCCGTGGCGAACTACGGGGCCGGTCCGCGCCAGTTCCAGCTCTTCGCGGCCCAGCCCGGAGCCAGCGGGGTGCAAGGCTCGATCGGCGGGCCGCTCGCCCCGGGCCTCACGGCCAAGCGCACCTTCGTGGTGGATCCGGCCGACCCCAAGAGCCGCTTCCTCAGCTACATCTCGATGGTCATCCCCAGCAACGACGCCTTCTTCGGCAACGAGAACCCCAAGGCTTATCCGATCTTCGACGCCGCCGGGAAATTCCTCGGACCCATCACCATCCCCGTCCGCGGCTCGGATATCTTGGACGCCGGCACCGAGGTCAACACCGAGCTGCCCGCCGACACCGCCTTCTTCGGCCAGAGCGTCGGCGACTTCGGCACCCCCGAGAACGGCGTCATCCATCTGCATCCCGGCTTCAATCATCCCGCCACCGGCGGCATCCTCAAAGGTGGCAACCAGTTCCCTCCCGGCGGGCCCATGAACTCCTTCGCCAACGCCGATTTCAAGCTCCAAGGCTACGAGGTCGCTCGCATCACCATCACGGCGGCGACGCCGCCGGTGCTCGGCATCAAACGCACCGGTGACGACTATGTCATCAGTTGGCCGACGGACCGAACCCTCTATGCCTTGGAAGTCGCCAGCAATGTGTCCGGGGGCGCGTGGACCCGCGTCGCCGGGGTGACGAAGAACAGCATCACCTTCAAAACGCCCGGCCAGACGCAGTTTTACCGGCTTGTGCGGAGGTAGTTTCCGGACATCCGGGGCGGTCCAGGTCTGATCTGGGCCGCCTCCGTCGTCACAACGTCAATCCCGCCCGCGCCACCGGCAAAAACCGGTTTCGCGGGCGGGTTCTTTTTTGACGATAGGATTTCGGCAACCCGGCGGGGATGGTGCGGCCTGCTCCCCGAGTCGGACGGAGGCGCTGCCCGATGCGGGCTGGCCTTGAGACCCACTGGATGATGCGGAAGACCGGATCGAAGAAGTCGCCCCTGCGTCCGCCATGGGACTGGCAAAGCAGCCGGCGGAGAAAAACCAGATACACGGCTGCTCGGCCGGGACCGCGTGTTTGGACAGAAGGAAGCAGAGAGAACGAAGCGTCGAGCCGCTGTCCAAAGGTCTCCTGAGACACAGACAGGGCAGCCGGCGGGTGCGTTTGACCGCGCGGTCCCGGAACCCGGAAGCTGCTACCCCCTTTTGCCCCCTTCTGTACCAACCGTACCCGCGCCTCAGAGCGCCGGGTTCCGCGGGAATTTCGCGTAGGGCAACCGCGCGCCGCGGTAGCTGAACCGGTCCGCCCGGATCTCACGGGGCGCCGGGAAGGCCGAAGCGCCGCTGGCGGCGACGATGTCGTCCTGGTCGATGCCGTCGCCGGACACCCCGACGCCGCCGATCAGCACGCCGTTGCGGTAGAGCGGGAAGCCGCCCGGGAAGATCGTGATGCCGTTCGGCAGATTCGGGTTCATCGGGACGCGCGCGAGCACCAGCTTGGTCGGATCGCTGTTGATGGCGTCGTTCAGCGGGTTCTGCACGTTGTAGTTGAAGTTGGAGTAGTGCTCTTGGAGGCCGAGGAAGATCCCCGGCTGCGTGTCCTTGATCCCGGGCGGGTAGAAGCGCTGGGCCAAGAACCCGACGGTGCGCGCGCTGAAAGCCCGGGTGTCGTCCGAGAAGAACAGCGCGGTGCGGGCCTTCTGCACCGCCACGTCCCACGAGAACCGGGTCGTGTCGGGCGATGTGCCGAACGTGCCCAGCACCACCGGCGGCGACCCGTCCTTGTCGGGATTGGCGACGACGGAGATGAAGCACTGCATCGGCTGGCCCCGGGGCAATCGGATGCCTCCCCGCGTGGTCCGCGCCCGGTCGGCGCCCAGCTCGAGGATCCGGCGGACTTCAGCCGCGGTGAGCCGGGCTTGGCCCCGGATGGTGTCGTTCCCGGCATCGGCGTCATGGAGGGCCGGGTCGTCGATGATCGGCTGCCGGAGTTCTCCGTGGACGCCGCCTAGCGTCAGCAATGGATACTGGACCGGAGGTGGCGCGATGACGGGATACTCCGGCACGGGGACCGCGACCTCTTCCAACGGCCGCACGACCTTCGCCGGCACAGGCAGGTTCGCGACATAGGCGAGAGAGATGCCGGCGACGAAGACCTTGCTGCCCCAGATCCGCGGAGACGGCGCGTAGCCGACCTGGCCGGCGAGGGCGACCTCCTCGTCGGCATCCCGGGCCCGGACGATGTCCGGGGTGACGGTGAGCTCGTAGAAGAGCGTGTTCGTGACCAGCGCCGCCTCGGTCACACGGGTGGCGCCGAAGGTGATCACCTTGGTGCTCAGCGGCGATCCGGACTCCTCGTCGCCCGAGACACCGATGCCGCCGACGCATTCACCGTTCTTGTAGAGAGGCACGCCGCCGAGGCCGCCGGTGAGGCCGCCGGTGAGCAAGGGCGGCAGCCGGCCTCCGTTGGTCCCGCTGGTGATTGACGGGTCGTAGGTGGCGGCGTTCTTGAAGCGGTTGACGTCGCTCAGCGGAAGGCTGGAGAAATTCACCCCGACCAACGGCCCCGGCGGAGCGTTCTCGACGCCGGGCGGGAAGTGCTGCTGGACGATGAAATTGGCGGTCCGCGTGGAGAAAGCGTGCTGCGCGCTGCTGAGGAACGCCGCGGTGCCGGCCCGGCCCATCGCGTTCTTGAGGAACGCGGGGAATCTCCGGTTGAGCTTGTAGCCCGGATCCACGGTCCAGACCCCGACGATGTAGCCCTCGCGGTCGGAGACGGCGATGACGGCGTTCGTCCGGACCGGATTTCCCTGATATTCGCCGGCTTTGCTGGCCGCCTGCGCGAGGACGGTCCGGATATCGTCGGTCGTGAGGCGCTCGGCATGCAGGGCGATCCGTCCTGCCGGCACGGATGCCAGAAAAAGAAGTATCGAAAAGAGCCGATTCACCCTCGCACGGTAGAGGTCGTCTTGTTAAGACAGCGAGCAGAAAATGCCTGAGCACGGCCAACATCCCCGATCGGTCCAGGTCGCGCCCTCGGGTCTCCGAGAGCACCGGCCGATGGACGATCCAGGCGTCCGGCGAGCGTTGGGAGTGGCGGTCCTTTTGGCGTTGGCGTGCCCTACGAGTGCGGCCGAAGGCCCCGCACGTCGCGACGTGCTGGTGCTCACGCCGCGTGAACGCGCGTCCCGAGCCGCTGCCGAGGCGACGACGCCTCCGACCACGCCCAAGGCCCATCAGACGGTCCACACGAACACGCCGCCGCTATCCCCGGCGGATCGCAACGTGGACGGCGGAGCACCTCCGGTCGGGCCGCAACGGGTGACCTCTCCTTCCGTCACGTGGGACCGCCGACGTTTCGTGGACACGAACTCGCCGGCGAGACCTCCCGGCGAGTTCAACCCGGATCCAGGCACCCCGCGAGGCCGAAGCCTGCCGACCGAGCCGTTCTTCCAAGCCGAGCCATCGCCGGCCGCGGTGTTCGACGGCGATCCTGTCCCCACCGACCTCGCCCTGCCCCGCTGGCAACTGCGCCGCGACACCCTGGTGCCGCGCCCGCCCGCGGCCTCTGGCATCCCCTACGGGACCGAACCGTTGCCACCCGGACAGGCGTTGCCGCGCCACGACGTCCGCTCGAACGACCGGATCGAGCTGCCGGTCCACGGATCGCCCGAGTACCCCCTCACCAAGAGCGGCGAAGGCATCCAGCCCGACACCACCCCTATGCCGGACCGCTACAAGGTGGGGTTCGGTTTCACGCCGTGGCGGCGCTACTCCAGCGGCCTGAGCGAGCAACCGTACGAGCGTCCCACACCCCGGCTGTGGCATCCCTATTACCAGTCGCGGCTCAAGGGCGATGTGCCGGTGATCGGACAGGATGTCTTCCTCAACCTCATCGCGACCAGCGACACCGCGGTCGAGTTCCGGCAGGTGCCCACGCCGAGCAACATCAGCACGGCGCGTCCCGATTCCGCGGAGGTCTTCGGGCGGAGCGAACAGATCGGGATCCAGCAGAACTTCGGCTTCGCGCTGGAGCTCTTCAAAGGCGAGACCGCGTTCAAGCCCGCCCACTGGACCATCAAGGTCCAGCCGGTCTTCAACGTGAACTACGCGCTGGTGAAGGAGACCACCATCCTCTCGCCCGATCCGCGCGGCATCGACGGCGGGCCGAACACGCCGCCGTTCCCCACGACCACCGGGCCCTTCCCGAGCTTCGACCCGCACAACCCCTCCGACGTCACCAAGCTGCTCGACGGACAGATCCAGCGTGCGCCGGATTCCACCCAGGGCACGCGCTACACGGACCGCACCCGGTCGCACTTCGCGTTGCAGGAATACTTCGTCGAGTACCACCTCGGGGACCTCTCGGACAACTACGACTTCTTCGCGGTGAAGGCCGGCAACCAAGGCTTCAACCAAGATTTCCGCGGCTTCCTGTTCAACGACGTGAACCTGGGCGGCCGGCTGTTCGGCAACTGGGACGACAACCATTGGCAGTACAACCTCGCCGGGTTCGACATGCGCGAGAAGGACACTTTCTCCGGCCTGAACACCTTCGACCAGCGCGACCAAAAAGTCTTCTTCGCGAACGTCTTCCGCCAAGATTTCTTGTGGAAGGGCTATACGGCACAGCTCTCCTTCGCCGCGAATCTCGACGAACCGGGCACCCACTATGACCGCACGGCCAGCTTGGTCCGCCCTGCCCCGCTCGGCACGGTGAAAGAGCACGGCATCGAGGCGTTCTACTTCGGCTGGGGCGGCGACGGCCATATCGGCCGCTGGAACGTCAGCCACCAGTTCTATCAGGCGTTCGGCGAGGACAGCTTCAACCAGGTCGCGGGCCGGGGACAGGACATCAACGCCCGGATGGCGGCGCTCGAGGTGAGCTACGACCGGGATTGGTTGCGCTACAAGGCGTCGTTCTTCTACGCCAGCGGCGACCACGACGTCGACGACACCACGGCGGGCGGATTCGACGGCATCATCGACAACCCGAACTTCACCGGCGGCGCCTTCAGCTACTACGTCCATCAAGGCTTCAACCTCGGCGGCACCAGCGTGGCGCTCAAGCAGCCGAACTCGCTGTTCCCGAACCTCCGCACGAGCAAGTCCCAGGGCCAGGCGAACTTCGTGAACCCCGGCATCTTCATCTACAGCCTCGGGCTTGACCTGGACACGACGCCGAAGCTGAAGACCTTCCTGAACTTCAACTACCTCCGCTTCGCCGAGACTGATCCGCTGCAGACCTCGATCCTCCAGGACAAGATCCGCGGCGAGCTGGGGTTCGACGTCAGCCTCGGCTTCCAGTACCGGCCGCTGCTGACCGACAACATCATCATCACCGCCGGCATCGGCGTGCTGATCCCGGGCAGCGGCTTCCGCGACATCTACCGCAACAGCACCGCGCCGGTCCCCGGTTTCGACGACACGCAGCCAAGCCGCATCGGCAAGCCGGACGACTTCCTCTACAGCGGCGTGCTCGCGATCAATTTCACCTATTAGCCAATGAGACCAGACACAGATCCCACGGAGCACGGACGGCCCGTCCGCACGGTCCGGTTGCTGGCGGTAGGCCTGTCCGCGCTCCTGCGCCCGATTGCTGGCCTGCTGGCCTGCTGGCTCACCGGCCTGGTGCTCGTCACGGTCCGCGCCGAATCCCCGCTGCTCGCGTACCTCGCCGCGAACGGCCCGCGGATCTCCGTCCCCACCGATCTCCCGAAACCAGCCCCGACAAAGGCGCACAACTGGATCGACCAGTCCAAGGACGAAGCGCTCGCCAAGTCCCGCGGCTGCCTCGAGTGCCACATCACCACCGACGCGCACTCGATGCACACCTCGCCGGCCGTCGTGCTCGGCTGCACCGATTGCCACGGCGGCAACCCGACACCCGGCCTCACCCAGCGCAAGGCCCACGTCCAGCCACGCAACCCGGTCTTCTGGGAATCGTCGGCGAACCCGAACGAGTCCTCCGTGCTGCTCAACCATGAGTCGGCCGAGTTCATCCAGTTCGTGAACCCCGGCGACCTGCGCGTCGCGGACAAAGCGTGCGGCCTCTGCCACGGCGACAGCGTCGCGCACGTCCGCCACAGCATCATGCGCCACGGCGCGATGCTCTGGGGCGCCGCCCTCTACAACAACGGCGCCTACTCGCAAAAGAACTACCGCTACGGCCAGGCCTACGGACTCTATGGCGTGCCCTTGCGGCTGGAGAGCCCGATCCCGGTGACGCCCGACATGACGAAGCTGTGGGGCATCCTCCCCTACCTAGAGCCGTTGCCGCGCTTCGCCCTCGGCCAGCCGAGCAACATCCTCCGCATCTTCGAGAAGGGCGGCGAGAAGCAGCTCTCGCTCGGCCTGCCCAACATCGCCGAGCCGCCCGGAAAACCCGCACGCCGCCTCAGCGAACGCGGCCTCGGCACCTTGCTCCGCACGGACCCCGTATTCCTCAACCTCCAGAAGACGCGCCTGCACGACCCGTTGCTCGATTTCATGGGCAGCAACAACCATCCGGGCGACTACCGCTCCAGCGGCTGCTCGGCCTGCCACGTCGTCTACGCGAACGACCGTTCGCCGACGCACTCCGACTACTACGCCAAGTACGGCCACCAAGGCCTCAGCTTCAGCGCCGACCCGACCATCCCGAAGAACGAGCGCGGCCATCCGATCAAGCACGTCTTCACCCGCGCCATCCCCACGTCGCAGTGCATGAACTGCCACATGCACCAGGGGAACCTCTTCGTGAACCCCTTCCTCGGCTACACATGGTGGGACCAGGAGACCGACGGCGAGGTGATGTACCCCAAGAAGCAGAAGAACCCGACCGAGGCCGAGATCTTCGCCGGCAACCAGGAGAACCCCGAGGCGGCCGCGGTGCGCGGGCTGTGGGGCGACAAGGATTTCTTGGACAAGGTGGCCGAGCTGAACCCGCAGCTGAAGCACACGCAGTTCGCCGATTACCACGGCCACGGCTGGATCTTCCGGGCCGTCTTCAAGCGCGACAAGAAGGGCGGGCTGCTCGACCTCGAGGACAACGCCATCCCGCACGACGACGCGCACAAGTGGGACAAGGCCGTCCATCTGAAGGACGTCCACCTCGCCCGCGGCATGCACTGCGTGGACTGCCACTTCCTCCAGGACATGCACGGCAACGGCCTGCTCTACGGCGAGCCGCGCGCGGTCACGTCGGTCGAGTGCGTGGATTGCCACGGCACGGTCGGATCGCGGCCGACGCTCGTCACCAGCGGTTCCGGCGGCACCTATGATCCCGTGACCAAGACGCAGCGCGGCATCGATCTGCTGAAGACCAGCAACACGGCCTACGGAGCGCGCTTCCGCTGGGAGGGCAAGAAGCTCATCCAACGCAGCTCGCTCGCTCCCGACCGCGAATGGGAGGTCCCGCAGGTGGTCGACACCATCGATCCGAAATCACCCCGCTACAACGCCAAGAGCGCCTACGCGAAGACCCTTCGGCGCAACGGCAAGGACTGGGGCGACGTGCCGGGCGGCGTGAAGTCCCTCGACCAGGCCGACCGCCAGCCGTTGAAAGAGGACCGCGGCACGGACGCGGCGCGCATCCTGGCGCACGAGAACTCGAACGTGAGCTGCCAGGTCTGCCACACCTCGTGGGCGACCAGCTGCTTCGGTTGCCACCTGCCCATGCGTGCCAACCAGCGCGCCGCCAACAACAAGTTCGAGGGCACCACGACCCGCAACTACACGACCTACAACCCGCAGGTCGTGCGCGACGACGTCTTCCAGCTCGGCATCGATGCCAGCTACAAGGGCCATCGCCTCGGCGTCCTCCGCTCGTCCAGCGCCGTGGTCGTCGGCTCGCAGAACGCCAACCGCGAATGGGTCTACTCGCAGCAGCAGACCGTCAGCGCCGAAGGCTTCAGCGGCCAGGCCTACAACCCGCATTTCCCGCACACGACCGGATCGGTGGGCACGACGAAGAACTGCGCCGAATGCCATCTCTCGCAGGCGAACGACAACAACGCATGGATGGCGCAGCTGCTCGGATTCGGCACCGGCACGGTGAACTTTTTCGGCCGCTACGCCTACGTCGGCGCCGGCAAGGGCGGCCTGCACGCCGTCGTCTGGACCGAGCGCGAAGAGCCGCAGGCGGCCTACGGCAGCCATCTCCACCAGCTCGCCTATCCCGACAACTTCCGCGACCACGCCGTGACGCGGCACGGCGTGCTGAAGGAGTCGCATCACCACGAAGGCGCCGACATCCAGGACCTCGTCCAGCGCGGCGAATACCTCTACACCGCCAACGGTCCCGACGGCTTCCAGGTGTTCGACATCGCGAACATCGACAACAAGGGCTTCAGCGAACGCATCACCTCCGCGCCCGTCAGCCCCCTCGGCCAGCGGCTGTGGGTACGGACCAAGTTCGCCACCAGCGTCACGCTCCCGACCACGCTCGGCGTCGATCCGCTCCGCCAGCCGTACCCGAAGACGGAGACGCACCCCAAGTCCGGCGAGATCTACTCCGACAACGAGGAGCAGAAGATCGGCCTCAACTACGCCTTCGTCTATGTCACCGACCTGGTGGAAGGTCTCGTCATGCCGGTCGTCGGCACGCTGGTGGACGGCAACCCCGAGAACAACTTCTTCGACGGCAAGAACCCGGTCATCCGCTTCAACCCGGACGGGAAGCTCACCGGCGCGATGCACAGCTACATGGCCGGCGACCACCTCTTCGTCGTCGGCAAGAACGGCCTCTTCACGGTCCGCATCCTCAAGGACGGCAAGCCCGCGCCGGAGATCATCGGCGAGCTCGCCGCCGGCCTGCGGAACCCGCGCGCCATCGCCGTGCAGTTCCGCTACGCCTTCATCAGCGACGATGACGGCCTCAAGGTGGTCGACATCTCGGAACCGACGCGGCCGCGTCTCGTCGCCACGTTGCCGCTCGCGCACGCCGGGCGCCTCTACGCCGCCCGCACCTACCTCTACGTGCCCGACGGTCCGAAGGGCCTCGCCATCGTGGACATCCAGGACCCGGAGAAGCCCGCGCTCGTCGAGCACTTCGACGCCGGCGGTGTGATCAACGATGCCCGCGCCGTGCAGGTCGGCAGCATCGCGGCGTCGATGTACGCGCTCGTCGCCGACGGCAAGAACGGGCTCCGCGTCGTCCAGATGATCTCGCCCGAGAACGTGCCCGGCCACCACGGCTTCAGCCCCCGCCCCGCCCCGAAGCTCATCGCCAGCTTCCCGACCCACAAGCCCGCCATCGCCGTCAGCCGCGGCCTCGACCGCGACCGCGTCGTGGACGAGAGCGGCGGACAGACGGTCGTGTTCGGACGCCGCGGCAGCCGGCCCTTCAACGAGGAGGAGTTCGGTCTGCTCCTCCGCCATCTCGACCCCGCCACCGGCAAGCACACGGGCCCGCGCTTCACCGTCGAGGACCTCACCAACAAAGGTTCGGCAGCAAAGACGAAGTCCGGCGTCGCGCTCACACCGACGCTCACCTTCCAGGGCGAGCCCGAGGTCGCGCCTGCCCCGGTCGCCGCCGGTGAACGCCTCATGAGGAGGGGCCGGTGAGAAACCGGCTCGCCATCGCCGCCGCGCTTTCGCTCGGGCTTACCACCGCGTCCGCGGTCGACGCCGTGCGCACGCTCGCCGGATCTGCCCAAGTCCCCGGGCACACGGACGGCGTCGGCGCGCTGGCCCGTTTCTCCGATCCCGCCGGCCTCGCCATCGATGCCCAGGGGAACGTCTTCATCGCCGATTCCGCGAACCACTGCCTGCGCAAGCTCACGCCGTCGGGCTTCGTGACCACCATCGCCGGCCGGCCGGGCGACCCGGGCAACGACGACGGTCCCGCGGCCAGCGCCCGCTTCGACACGCCGTCGGCCGTCGCCGTGGCCAAGGACGGGACGCTCTTCGTCAGCGACACCGGCAACCACACCCTCCGCCGCATCGCCCGCGGCGGTGTCGTTTCGACCTTGGCGGGTCTCGCCGGCGATGCCGGTGCCACCAACGCCCTCGGCCGCGCCGCGCGCTTCAATTCGCCGCTCGGCATCGCCATCGCCAAGGACGGCGCGCTGTTCGTCGCCGATTCGGCGAACCACGCCGTCCGCCGCGTCGGAGCGGACGGAGCCGTCACCACCTTCGCCGGTGCGGCCGAGGAATGGGGCGCGGCCGACGGCAAAGGTGTCCAGGCGCGGTTCAACGGCCCCGTCGCCCTGGCCTTCGGTCCGACCGGCGCGCTCTTTGTCAGCGATGCGTTGAACCACGCCGTCCGCCGCATCGCGCCCGACGGGTCGGTGACGACCTTCGCCGGCAAGCTGGGCGATGACGGCTTCGACGACGGTCCGCCCGGAACCGCGCACCTCGGGAAACCGGCCGAACTCGCCTTCGATGCCCGTGGTGATCTCTATGTCGTGGACGCCTTCCATCACACGCTCCGCAAGATCAAGCCCGACGGCACCCTCTCGACCGTCGCCGGCCTGGCCGGCGCCGACGGGGACACCGATGGCAGCCTTCGCATCGCGCGCTTCTTCAATCCCTACGGTCTCGCGATGGCCCCGACCGGCGCGCTCGTCGTGGCCGACACCTACAACGATCTGATCCGCGAGATCGCCGCTCCGTTCGCGTTGTCGACGCGGAAGACCGCCGATGGCTCCGCGGTGGTCCGGTGGGAAAGCACCTCGGGCAAACGCTACCGCGTGCTCCGGAGCGACAGCCTGACGGCGCCGTGGCAAGTGCTAGGATCTCCGGTCACCGCGACATCGGACACCAGCGAGACCACCGATCCGTCGACGACCCCGGTCCGCTTCTACCAGGTCGAGCGCATCGAGTGACGGATGGTGCCGGAGGACGGCACGTGCCCCGGATCCGCAGCATGGCCATGAGCATCTGGGCCGGCAGGAACACCGGGACGGACGGCGGCTGAGGTCCGCGCTGGAATGTGTTCACCAAGCTCGGCGGCTTCATCGATCCCGGCTCTTCGATGACCTATGTGCTGCTCGACGAACGGCAGGACAGCATCAACGACGCCTCTTTCGTGGTCGTGATGGACAACTCACTCTTCGACAAGAAGCCGAACCTCGCGGCCCTCTCGATGGTGGACTGGCCCGCCGCTTACCACAACCGGGCCGGCGGCTTCTCGTTCGCCGACGGCCACGCGGAGATCCGGAGATGGGTGGACCCGAAATCGGTCCCGCCGCTGGGCAAGATCTCCACGCAGACGCTCCCCAACAACCGGGACGTGATGTGGATGCAGGGTATCCGTCTGGGGAAGTGCGTCTATCGGAGGAGGGCGGAGGAGGTGATACCAACTACGTTAATGGATTGGTACAACGGGTCTGGAAGAAGCGTTTGCTTGAGCCAGGAGCCAGTCGAAGACGAGGGAGCGGACGCGGCGGGCGTCCTGTCGGGATCGATGGAGTT
>JBBRQL010000122.1:0-12002 GCA_038226425.1 Verrucomicrobiota bacterium | reverse complement strand
CGCCGCCCGCCAACTGCCCGACGTGCCGTGGCTGGAGACGGACGACCGGGCGATCGCGCGGACCGCCGCGGAGCATCTGCGCGAGCGGGGCTTCCAGAGCTTCGGCTACTGCGGCGACGCGCGCTTCAACTGGTCGCGCTGGCGGGGCGAGGCGTTCGCCGCCCATGTCATCGAGGGCGGCGGACGCTGCTCCGCCTTCGCCGAGCGCGCCGTGCGCCGTGGACCGAACCCGCCCGACGGCGAGGTCGAGGCCGTCGCGCTGGCGAAATGGGTCCGCGCTCTGCCCAAGCCGGTGGGGATCTTCGCCGGCTACGACATCCGCGGCGTGCAGGTGCTCGAGGCCTGCCGCCGCCTCGGCGTGGCCGTGCCGGACGAGGTCGCGGTCGTGGGCGTGGACAACGACGAGCTGCTCTGCGACCTGGCCGATCCGCCGCTCTCGAGCGTGATCCCCGATGTGCGCCGCACCGGCTACATGGCGGCCGCGCTGCTCGCCCGGCTGATGCGCGGCGACAAGATCCGCGGCGAAGGCCGGCTCTTCGCGCCGCTCGGCGTGGCGACCCGGCAGTCCACCGACGTCGTCGCCGTCGACGACAAGCACATCTCCACCGCGGTCCGGCACATCCGCGCGCACGCCTGCGAAGGCATCAGCGTGGCGGACGTGCTCAAGGCGGTGCCGCTCTCGCGGCGGGTGTTGGAGACGCGCTTCCAGAAGCTGCTCGGCCGTTCGCCCCATGCGCAGATCCTCGGCGTGAAGCTCGACCGGGTGAAGCGCCTGCTCTCGGACACCGACCTGCCGCTGGCCGCTATCGCCGAGCGCACCGGGTTCGCGCACGTGGAGTACCTGAGCGTCGCGTTCAAGCGCCACGAAGGCGTCACCGCCAGCGAGTATCGCGCGGGGAAACGGGGTGCATGAGCTGGAAGGCTGATAGCTGATAGCCGCGACGGTTCCGGTTGTAGGTGCCGATCCGGACCCGCTTCGTCGTTCTGGCTTTCCGTCGGCTCTAACGCTTCTCGTCCTTCACCTCCACGCGCACCTCGGCGGAGTTCGCGCGGATCTCCGGCACGTACATCGCGTGGGCCAAGGCCGGCATGGCGTGGAACCGGCCCGGCGTCTCGGCGCGGCTGGTGTGCCGGATCTCCCAGATCCCCTGCGGCAGCTTGTCCACGAACAGCGCCGCCTCGCGGTCGCGCCACTCGGGATAGACCCAGCGCGTGCGCCCCGTGAACTCGTCGTTGTCGCCTGCTTTCGTCGCCGGCTGGTTGCCGGTCACCGACGACGGCCTTACTTCCCGCGCGTCCAGCCCGCCGCCGCTCCGCACTTCCACCGCCTCGAAGCCGGCCGGCTTCAGGTCCTCGACGAGCAGGTACTCGAGGTCGTTCTTGGCCTCGATGGACAGGACCGTCTCGATCCGCTCGCCGCTGGCCACGATGCCGCCGTCCTCCAACGGCACGCGGTCGAACACCGTTCCCTTCAGGAGGGTCGCGCGCGGCACGAGCCTGAAATAACTGCGGCGCACGAAGACCTCGTTGCCCGCGGGCGCCACCGGTTCCTCGGCGCTGGAGAAGGTCGCCTGCACCGCAAAGTAGACCGGTGCCGCGCCGCCGTGCCGCACGATGCGGACCTCGTTCGCGTCCCGCACCGACGCGGGGTCCACGGAGAAGACGCTCGGCGCGCGGACGATCTCGGCCGGCGTCACCTTCCGGCGCGCCAGCGAGCGGCCGTTCACCACGACCTCGAAGTCGAGCTCCGACTTCAGCTCGCCGGTCGCGCGCAGATAGTCGTCGAGCGCGAGGATGGTGATGGCAGTGTCGCGGGTGTTGCTCCATCGCGCGCCGCGGCGGTTCTTCAGGAGCCAGTCCGCCGCGGGCTCGACGAGCGGGTTCTTGGGGTCGATGGCGAGCAACGCGCGCAGGGCGAAGGCCGTGGTCTCCACGCCGCTCTCGCTCCAGCGCCGCCAACCGCCGGTCTCGCCCCAGTGCGCGGTGGCCTGGGACGTTGAAGGTTGAAGGTTGGAGGTTGAAGGTTGGAGGAGGATGGACGTGTCGGGCTTGTCGTCGCGGATGACGCCGTTGCTCAGCGCGCGGACGAGGGCGGCGGCCTTCTCCTTCTCGCCGAGATGGTGCGCGGCCAGGGCGAAGAGCGAGCGCGTGTAGGCGTCGAGCTGGTCGCGCTTCTCCCAGAGGTTCCTGACGGCGTTCGCTTGGAATCCGACGACGGGCATCACCTTCGCTCCGGCGCTCTGCGCGGCGAGCGCGTGGAGCATCCATGCCTGGAGCGCCGGGTCTTCTTCCGCTTCGACCAGATGGCGGTTCAACCACATGAGCGCGCGGCGAAGGCGGTCGTCCTCCAGCTTCACCCCGGCCTGCCGGGCGAGGTCGAGGCCCCAGACGACGTAGGCGGTCATCCACGCGTCGCTCTCGCCTCCCTGCCACCAGCCCCAGCCGCCGTCGTCGTGCTGGAAGCCGGCCAACCGGTCGAGCCCGGCGGCGATCATCGCGTCGAGCCGGGTGAGGTCCTTCTTGCTCCCGGGATAAGCGGCCGCGGCGGAGTTCGTGGCGATTCCGCCGAAGGTCCGCGCCATCGCCGTCTCCGCGTCGATGCCGAGCGATCGCAGCGTCTGGCGGACGATGGCCGCGGGCACGAATCGGCTGAGCGTCTGCTCGGTGCAGCCGTAGGGGTAATCGGCGAGATAGGGCAGGGCGTCGAGCATGGTGACCGCAAGGCTGGGCGTGACGGACACCGTCAGCCGCGTCGAGCCAGGCTTCCGCGCGGGAAGGTCAAGCTTCACCACCACGTCGCCGCTCGTGGTCTTGCCGGACTTTGCCAGGAATTTCTCGATGCCGTGCTCCTCGACCGGCAGCACGCGTTCCATGGCGTCCGAAAGGTTCCCCGCGCGTGCGGTCACGACGAAGCGGGCGTCGCCGGCGACGAGCGCCTCGACCGGCCAATCCGCCCGGGCCTGTCCTTTGGCGGCGATATGCACGCGGCGCACGATCGTCCGGGTCGCCGCGGCGCCGGCCAAGCGCACGGTGGCATCCGCGCCGACTTCGAGGCCCACGTCCACGTCGATCGGTCCGGCGGTGTCGTTGTCGATGAGCGCCGACATCACGGCGAGATCGCCGACTACGAGGAACCGCGGCGTCTGCAACCGCACCATCAGCGGCTGCTTTGTGCGGGTGTCCGTCGTCGCCCAGCCGACCTGGTTGCCGGTCGTCGCCGCGCGGGCCGTGGCCTTCCATCGCGTGAGCGACTCGGGATACTTGACGGCGATGCGGGCGGTGCCGTCCGGGCCGGTCTTCACATCGGGTTGCCAGAAGGCAGTCGCGCGGAAGTCGGAGCGGACGACCACGGCGGGTTCCGCCGCCGCAGGGGACGACGCGCCGGCGACGCGCTGCCTTCCCATGGTCATCGCGCCCCCGGTGTCGGGCATCGCGGCACCCAGCATCGCAAGGTCGGTGGACTTGCCCGCGAGCGCCCGCGCGGAGCCCGCGCCGCCAGCGATCAGTCCGTAGCGCCGTGCCAGCACAGGATCTAACCGGAAGCGGTCGAACTTGGTCCTCGGGAGCTCTTCTCCCATCCCGCGCGAACCCTGGCCCGCCGCGTCGAGCATCGCCTCCTCCGGTTCCGGCGAGCGGTCGTCGCGCAGCGTGCCGTCGCGCGACTTCACGAGCCGGAGGAACTGGCGCTGGTTGAACGAGCTCTCGGAGCGGATCTGGCGGCCCCGCTTGTCGCCGAAGAAGAACTGCCGCGGATCTCCCGCGTAGTCGGCCTGGATGTAGAAGACGCTCTCGTCCACCAGCGACATCGCGACCTCGGCGCTGACCGGCCGGCCTTCGTGGTCGCGGGTCATGACGGTGAACGATCCGTCGTCGCGGGGCAGGTGGTCCTCACGGTCGGGCTTCAACTCGACCGAGAGGAAGTTCTTCACCGGCGGCACGACGATCTCCTTGTCGTCCATGAAGAGCTGGCGGTCCTGCACCATCACCGCGCCGAGCCAAGCGTCGGGCACGTGGCGCTCGGTGACAGGCAGCTCGATCAGTTTCGTCGTGCCGGTGAGATGGACGGCCTGGAACGAATCCAGCCCGCCGGCCTCGACGGTGAAGAGCACCCAGCGGTCGGCGGCGGGACCCACGACCATCACCGGCGCGGTCTGGCCCACGCGGAAGGTGTCGGCGTCGACGATCAGTTCGAGCCCGCCGGTGCGGTAGCCGAGGTCGGTCGTGCGCGCGGTCGTGACCCAGACCGTGGCCACGGCGGTGACGGGCGGCTCATCAAGGAGCGCGGGCGTCCCGCCTGCGTTGGGTCGTGGAGTCGCAGGCGAGACGCCTGCGCCGCGTCGGGGATCGCCCGGGCTCGACCATGCGAAGCGATAATAGCCCTCGCGCTCGGTGGTGAAGACCAGCTCGCCTTTGCCCTCCGCGTCGAGCCGCACGGTATGGGTGGAGACATCGTCCTGCTGGAAGCCCGCCGACTTCAGCCGCCAATCCTTCATGCCCGGTTCCGGCTTCGGCGGCCAGACGGGCGATCTCTCGCGAGCGGCCTTGAGCGCGTCGCCCTTCACCTCGCGGCCGAAGCTGTCGAGCCATACCTCCCACCAACGGTCGCGGGTGATCGTCACCGTGCCGGTGGTCGCGACCGGCTGGCCGTTGGCGTCCTTGGCGGTGAAGGCGACGCGCACTTTGTCGCCCGGTCGCGGCAGGTTGTTGGCGGGACGCGCGGCCACGTTGTAGCTCTGGCGGGTGACGCGGACGCTGCCCGTCGCGGAGATCTCGCGGCGCGCGGCATCGGTCACCCGGGCCTCGACCTGGAACTCGATGTCGCCGCCGTTGGCGTCGGATTCGAGCACCAAGGTGGCGCGGCCCTCCGTGTCGGTCTTCAGTGTTTCTCGCTTCACCACCTGCTCTGGAGAGAACGGTCGCGGCATGAAGCCGCCATGACGCTGGCGGCCGCCCGGAAGATACGTCCCGCTGCCGAGCGGCTCGTACAGCCAGGGGAACTCGTGCGGCATCGGTCCCGGCCACGAGAAGCCGCCTTGCTTCACGACGACCTCCACATCAGCTTCCGCCACAGGACTGCCGGAATAATAGGCGGCCTGGACGACGACCTCGACGCGGTCGCCGAGCCGGAACGACTTCTTGCGCTTGCCGCCGCCGGGCGCGTCCTCCTCGGGCGTCTGCACCTTCACCTCGAACTCGGGCAGCTTGTATTCTTCCACGCGGAACAAGGTCGCGCCGCCGACCGGCCGCTCGTGCTTCGCGTCGTCCCAGAACTGCACATGATATTCGCCGAGCGCCTGCTTCTCCGCGAGCGGCACGGTCCCCCAAGCGGAGCCGAACGCGTTCAGTGTCGCGACACCGTTGGTCAACGACGCGCCTTGAGGGCCGGTGATCTCGTAGTGGAGCGGCGTGCCCGCGGGCGTGGTGTAGGCGCCGGCGACGGAACGCCGAGCGGTGAGCTTCCACTGCGCGAGCTCGCCCGGCCGGTACGCCGGTCGGTCGGTGAAGGCGTAGATCTTCCAGCCGTCCGGGCCGATGTTCGGCTGCTCGACCCCGGTCATGACGAAGGCCTGCCGTCCGCCGGCGCTCGCCGCCACGAAGAGCTCGCCGCCGCGCCCTGCTTGATCGAAGCGGGCGACGCCGCCGGCATCGGTCCGCTTCTCCTGGACATCCACGTGCAGCAGCCTCGATGGCTCGTCGTACCGACCGTGCGCGAGCTTCACGGCCGCCTCTCCGATGGGCTTGCCGCTCAGCGCATCGACGAACCACGCCAGCGTCGTCTTGCCGCTGGTCTTGAGCACGAGCGTCGCGTCGGACACGAGCAGAAGCTCGCGCGCGGTCAGGCCGCCGGCCTTCGCCTCCAACAGATACGCGCCGGTCGCGAGCTTGTTGGTCAGGGAGATCATCCGGTTGCCGGGCAGATGCTCGCCGGTGTCGCCGGTCTCAGCGGTCCAACCCAGCACCGGTTTCGCGCCACCGGGCACGATGGCATGCAGCCACTCGCCCGGGTTCCGGTCCGGCCCGGTCAACTTGACGTCGCGTGCCAGGTCGACCGGCGTGAGCGTGAAGCCGATCGTCTTCACGTTGCGCCACGTCGCGGTGAACTGCGTCTCCGATCCGGGCAAGAAGATGCCTTGCACGGCGACGCTGATCTGCGGAGCCGTGATGGATTCGGCTTGCTGCTTCGCGGCGCGCCAGAAACGCGTCTCGCCTTCTTTGAACTCGGCGACGATCCGCCGGTACACGGCCAACGCGCGCACAGGGTCCGGCCCCCGCTCCCAACGGCCTTCCCCGAGAGCCCGGAGCTTGCCGGAGGACGCGAGCCAGTTCGCGTAGCGGAACAGCGCGTCGTCGTACCAAGCGGTCGTCTTGCCCGGCTTGATCGCGGCCAGGAGATCTTCCTCGACCTGCGACAAGCCCCGGTCGGCGATCCCTTGGTCGACCGTTGTGGCCGCGCGCAGGAACCGGGCGTGGGCGATGTCTTCCGGATCCCGGGTGATCGCCACGGCGTTGTCGAGGACGGCGACGGGGATCTCGTTCCAGAAGCCGGCGAAGCTGCCGCCTAGGTGCGCCGGCCGGTGCCACTTCCACACGATCGCGAGATAGCGGGAGCGCGCCCGGTCGATGTCCTTTTGTCCCGCCCACCAATCGAGCGAGAGCCCGTAGCGGGCATGGACCTCGGCGCGGTCACCGCCGGTGCGGGACCGGAGATCGCCGAGCGCTTCATTGGCCTCGGCCCAGACGAGGTCGCGGTCGGCCACCGGGGATTCCTTTGGGGCCAGGCCTTCCAGCGCGCTCGCGGCCTCGTGGATCGGCGAGCCATCGGTTCCCGGTGCCGTCGCCGACGCTCGCCAACGGGAGTCGGCCAAGCGGAAGACCAGCCAGCGCGCATCGGCCTTCGCCAACGAGTTGGTCTCGGCGCGGAGATACGTCTCGCGGGCCTTGACGTAGGATCCTTCGGCGAAGAATGCCTCGGCATCGCGGCGGACCGCGGAAAAATCGGCGGCGAACAGCGGGAGCACCGCCAAGAGGCAGCAGAGACGGAGGAACGGGTTCATGGCGGTCGGGCGTTGCGAGCGGGAGAAATCAGGCAGGTCGGGCGGCCGATGCAAGCGGCCAACCAGCACAACGTCCGAGAACGGGATTCCTTGGGTCGTGACAGATCCGCACCGGTCCGTTGCCGCCTTTGCGTCCGACCGCGGGCCGCCTAGCTTCCCGCCCATGGCAAACGCGCCTGTCGAGATCAAGAACACCTGGGCCGTCGTCCAGGACCACACCCGGGTGTTCCAGGACCTCGTGTACGTCTATCCCGTGATATCGCGGCGGTCGCGCGGGCTTTCGATCGGGGTGAACCTGAACCCGGACAAGCGCTGCAACTTCGATTGCGTGTATTGCGAGGTGGACCGCAAGACGCCGGGGCGCGCCACGTCCGTGGACCTCGGCCAGCTCCGCGCCGAGCTGACGTGGCTGCTCCGCTACGCGCTCGACGGCGGGCTGGCGACGCAGCCGAAGTTCGACGAGGTGCCGGAGCTGACGCGCACGATCCGCGACATCGCCTTCAGCGGCGACGGCGAGCCGACCATGGTGCCGGACTTCGACGAATGCGTCCGAGTCGTCGCGGAGGTGAAGCGCGAGCTCGGCCTGGACGCCACCAAGCTGGTGCTCATCACGGATTCCGCTGGCCTCGACAAGGCGAGCGTGCGCCGCGGGCTGGAGCGGATGGATGCCGCCGACGGCGAGTTCTGGTGCAAGCTGGACGCGGGCACCGAGGCCTACTACCAGCTCGTGAACCGGTCGGCGGTGAAGTTCGGGCGCATCCTCAAGAACATCACCGAGACCGCGCGCACGCGGCCGGTGGTCATCCAGAGCCTGTTCCTGCGGACCCACGGCGCGCCGATGCCGCCGGAAGAGCTCGCGGCCTATTGCGATCGGTTGACGGCAATTGTCCGCGACGGCGGGAAGATCCGCGAGGTCCACGCCTACACCGTCGCGCGGCCGACGCCGGAGAGCTGGGCCACCAAGCTGTCGAAGGACGAGCTGGAAGCCATCGCCGCGACCATCCGCGTCAGAACGGGGCTGCCGGTCTCGACGTTCGACTGAGCCGCGCGCAAGCGGGGACTCCGAAGTGGCGGGCAGGAAGCCGTGATGGAGAGGCATGCCTGTAGGGCCGAAAACCGAGGAGGAACGAAACCGCCGGTAGGGCGAGGCTCCTGCCGAGCCGCTGAGCAGAGGGCGGCCCGTGAACTCGCAGGGGCTCAGCAGGAGCTTCGCCCTACCACGCGATACAAAGAAGGTCCGCGACTGGCTTCACCGCCGCATCCCCCCTTCCCGCCCACGCTTTCTCGCCGCTACTGACCGCCATTTTCGATCGCACCCAGGCCGAGCGCGCGCGTTGCCTCGTGCGGGCCGGACCGGGTAGCGTCGCCTCCAGATGAAGACGAAGCTGCCCGAAGGATTGATCCAAGACGTGCCCCAGACGCCGTGGGGCAAGGTCCTCCTCGCGACCCCGGTGATCATGACCGTCATCGCCACGCTGCTCGCCGGCTTGGCGTCCAGCGAGATGACCCGCGCGCAATACGACCGGGCCTACGGCGCGCAGCTCCAATCGAAGGCCGGCGACCAATGGGCCTATTTCCAAGCGAAGAAGATCCGGAGCGCGATGCAGCGGAATTCGTTCGAGGTGCTCGACGCGACCACGGAGATCCGCCCGGTCGACGACCCCGCGTTGGCAAAGGTCCCGCTTCCCGCGACCCGGGTCCACGACCCGGCGGTCGCCGCGGCGCTCCAAGCCATCGAGGCGCAACAACCCGAGACCGAGATCGCGGCGCTCCTGGCCTCCGTCGGCGTCCCCGCCCTGGTCACCGCGCTACAAGCCGCGAAGGACGCCGCGCTCGCGTTCGACACCGCCACCGCGCCCGCCGCGCAGGCCTTCGAGCGCTTGGAGAAAGCGTTGCCGCCCCGGGACCGGGCCGCCGCACGGGACCTCACCGCCGCCAGGATGCGCCACAACTCCGTCCGCTACGACAGCGAGGCCCGGTTGAACCAGACCGTCGCCAACCTTTACGAACTCCAGGTCCGTAAAGCGAACGTCTCGGCCGAGCGCCATCATCGTCGGAGCGGCAAGTTCTTCTTCGGGATGCTGGCCGCGCAGGCTGCCGTCATCGTGTCCACCTTCGCGGTCGCGGCCCGGCAGCGGAACTTCCTCTGGTCCCTCGCGGCGATCGCGGGCGGCGCGGCCATCGTCTTCGCCGTGTACGTCTATCTGCGCGTCTGACCACGCGCTTGAGGCCTGTCGACGGACGGACGGTCGTTGGGTGCGATTAGAAGTGGCGGTCAGAAGGATGAGCGCTGTCGCAAGCGGTCGCGGTTGCAGAACTGGCCGGACGACAACCGAAGCACCCCCGACATCCGGCGGCTTTCCCCTCTCCCGGAGGGAGAACCGCAGGGCCGCATTGGAGCTTCCGTGGCCGGCCCGTCGGACGAATGAGGTCCGATGCAAGCCCACGGACAGGGCAGGACAGCTGGGAGATCAGGGTGTTTCGTTCCCTCTCCGGATGCTGCTGACCGCCACTTCTCATCGCACCCACGGTCGTTTCTGCGGTTGACACGCAAAAACGGGCTTCCCTAAGTTGCGGTTCGACAGCCCGCACAAAATGGACACCGCGCACCGGTGTCTTCTCAACGATCGTTTTATGAGCAAACCAGAATCCAACCGGACGGGTCAGCGCCCCCAGGCATTCACGCTGATCGAGCTTCTCGTGGTCATCGCGATCATCGCGATCTTGGCCGGCATGTTGTTGCCCGCGCTGAGCAAGGCCAAAGACAGGGCCCAGCTGACCCTCGACTTGGCCAACGTGAAGCAGATCCTGCTCGCGAACCACATGTACGCGTCGGACAACAACGACTACAACGCCCACCCGGGTTGGGGCGGCGACCTGACCGGTCCCGATTGCTGGGCCTACGCGACGCAGAACAAGAACCGCATCCCCGGCGGGCCTTCCGCTCCTGGTTCGGCGGCCGGCGCGGACGAGAACTCGGCCAAGTTCAGCAACCAGGTCGCCTTCTTCAAGGTCGGCCAGCTCGGACCTGCGCTCTCCACCTACAAGGTCTGCTGGTGCCCGAAAGACGTCGCGCTCCGCTACTCCAGCGCCGCGCAGAAGAAGGCCTGGCTCGGCCGCCCCGTGAAGGTCACGTCCTACTGCTGGACGGGCAACATCGGCGGCTACACCGGGTCGTTGGGCACCCAGCCTTCGGACGGCAAGACCTACAAGATCACCGACTTCTTGCCCACCGATTGGCAGATGTGGGAACAGAACGAATCCGACCCGTTCTTCTTCAACGACGCCGGCAACAACCCGGAATCCATCGGCGAGACCCTCTCGATGCGCCACTCCGGCGTGCCGAACAGCATCGGCCTGCCCTTCGCCAGCGCCAAGAACCTTCCCGGCGGCGCGGTCGTCGGCCGCTTCGGCGGAAGCGCGGACTACGTGAAATGGAACCGGTGCTACAACTTGGTGAACAAGAAGGAGCCCGCGCCCAACGAACTGCTTTGCGGCCCTCGTTATCGCAAGTGACCTCTGCCATCCAGACGATGCCATCCAAAGTCTCCAGCGTGTTCTTGGCGGGGCTGGTCCTCGCGGCCTCCGTCGGCGTGGTCGGCTGCAAGAAACCGCCCGCGGTGGATTCGGCAGCCATCAAGGCCGCTGAATCGTTGCCCGGTGCCGCTGAAGTGCGCGCAGCCGTCGAGAAGAAGGATTTCGAGGGCGTGTTGACCGCGATCTCCAAGGTCCGCGACCAGGTGACCAACGATGAGCAGAACATCCAGTTCCTGCTCCTCGCCCGACAGACACGGGACCGTATAACCGAGTTGGCCCCGGATGACCCCAAAGCGATGGAGATCGTCGCGACGCTCCGCGCGCTGAGCACCGGCGGTCGCTGAAGACCCTCGCACTCACTACATAGGGGACAGCCGCCCCGAGACACAGACGTCCGCCCTTCCGGCGGACGTTTCTTTTTGAGGACCTGACGTTCGCGGTGCCGTTTCCCGATCCGGCCCGGGGTACGATACGAAGTCGCGGACACCCGCGGAGCGCCGCCGCCGGGGTGTTCCACGGCGCGGAACTGGCAGGACGTGCAACTGATGCACCGACGACATCCGGCGACCTTCATCGTCCAGGGGAAGGGAGGCGTGCCGAAGCTCTGGGATCGGGAAAAGGCGGAGGATTGCGTGGTAGGGCGAGGCTCTCCGGCCGAGCCGCTGAGCACGAGGCGGCCCGTCAACTCGCAAGGGCTCCGCGGGAGCGTCGCCCTACCCTGCGATTGGATGAAGGGCCGCAATGGCGATTCTCCGCCTTTTCCCGTTCCGGCCGGCACTTGTTCTCCCACATCTGTCCCCTCTTCTGATCGCACCGCACATCGCGGGCCGGCTTGCTTCGACGCCGGGGCGCGACGCAGGATGCCCGTCGAGACCCGGCATGTCTGATCCGACGACCAACATCCCCGTCGTGCCGGACTACGAGCTGCTTTGCAAGATCGGGGGCGGCGGTTATGGCGATGTGTGGTTGGCGAGGAGCGTCACCGGATTGTACCGGGCGGTGAAGATCGTCCGCCGTGACAACTTCAAGGATGAGCGGCCGTTCCTGAGGGAACTCGAGGGCATCACGCGGTACCAGGAGATGGTGGCGCCCGGCACGCCGACGCAGTTGGCGCTGCTCCATGTGGGCGAGCGACCGGACCAGGGATGGTTCCACTACGTGATGGAGCTGGCCGACGACGCGGAGAACGGAACGGAGATCGTGCCGTCCACCTACGTGCCGCTGACGTTGAAGGAGCTGAAGGCCCGGCGCGGACGGCTACCGGCATCCGCAACGGTGTCCGTGTTATCAAGCGAGTGGTGGAGGAGTGAAAGGCCTTGGGAGAGCGTCGGAGGCGTATCCGCGGGTCGGCCTTCGTGAGGTCTGCGGCAGGCTCCCGGGTGATGAAAGCGGCGTGGCGGGGCATCTGCG
>JBBRQL010000121.1:0-12062 GCA_038226425.1 Verrucomicrobiota bacterium | reverse complement strand
GATGAACGCCTTCTGCTCGGCCGGTGTCGGGTTCAATCCGACGAGATCGAGGTACACCCGGCGCAAGAGGACTTCCTTCGACGCCTCCGGTCGCGGCGTGAGCCCGCGTGATCCGTGCGCGACGGCGAGGAAGGCGTCGATGGGGTTCTCCCCGACGGTGTGCGAGGTGTCGATCGCCACCGCTGGGACGGGCGGTCGCTTGACGGGTTCGAACGGCTGCCACCGATAGCTCGCGAGGAACTTGGCGAAGTCCGCCGAACGCGACGGCGCCGTGGCGAGCTCGGTCGTGGACGGCGCGTCCTTCGGGTTGCCCGGGTTGTGGCCGAGCAGCAGTTCGGTCTCGTTGTCGATGCCGTCGGCGTCGGCGTCCTCTTTCGCGACGGCGGCGAGCCGGGCCGCGAGGTCCTTCGGCTTGCCGGCGGCGGCGAGGTCGTCACCGAGTTTGCGGAGACGCGCTCCGAACGGGTTGTGCGGGAACTCGTCGAGGTTCTCGGGGAACTTCTTGTCGCTCGGCAGGTGGCAGGTCGTGCAGCGGGCGAGCGGCTTGGCGAGGAAGCGGTCGTAGTGCTTCTCCAGCGCGGCGCGGTTGGCCGGTGTGGCCCGGACCGGGAGCACGAGGCAAAGCGCGGCACCTGCCAGCAACAACCAGCGGGGCGGACCGTCCTGACGGAGAAGGTTCACGGTGGTGTTTGGAATCTAACTGCGGACCCGGCGTCCGACCAAGCATGGAAAGCCGCGAGCGAGGGTCCCGAGTCCAGGGTCTCAGGTCTCAGGTCGGACGTCTCAGGTCTTACGGAGGTGAGACCTCGACCTTCGGCGGGGTCGCGAAGTCCTTCCAACGCCGTTCGATCTCGGCGGCATCGGGCGGTCCGTCGGACACCACGAAGCGGTAGCGCGCGACGTAGGGCTGGCCCGGCTTGATCTCCCAATCGCCCGACTGCGACGGCGTGAAGCAGAAGAACGGTTCGGACGGATGCGTCCGGACCGGCTGCGGCGCGCGGAAATTGTCCGGATGCCCCAGCACGGCGATCCCGGTGCGCACGCCTTGGACGTCGCCGCCGACCCAGAACCAGCGGGCGCTCTTCTGGTCGCTGGCGAGACGGTCCGTCACACCCTCGCTGGTGAGGACGCTGCAGGCGTTGGTGCCGTTCCACGACCGCGCCCCGCGCAACCCGAGCCCGCCGTAGTGATAGGCCAAGAGCTTGAGCGGGACCGGGCCCGCGGTGCGCTGCGTGATGTCCAGGTCGAAGACGTTGACCGGCGCCTTGTCGTTGCCGCCGACGTTGAGCAGGCGCATCTCCCAGGTCTCCTCGAGCGCGACCTTCTCCGGCTTGGCCAGCATGTCCACGAACTGGTGGCGGCTGCGGAACCCGGAGTGGACCCATCCGCTCCAGGTGGCGTCGAGCGCGACGAAATCCACGCGGCCCTTGCCGTCGCCCATGTTCCAGAAATCCGGGTTCCGCCCCTCGAACTCGGTCTTCGTCCACGGCGACCAGATGCCGTGGTGATGGATGTGGTTCGGCGGATAGTCGTCGGTGAGCAGCTTCCCGGAGGGGCTGAAGACCGCGCCGACATAGCCGCCGCGACGGTAGATCGGCGGGATGTCCGACCGGGGCATGGCGCCGGGCAGGCCTTGGTACACGAACACCGGACGTCCGGTCCGCAGGAACTCGACCTTTCCACCGGTGGTCGGATGCACCTGCATCGGTTCCGATCCCTTGGGCGCGGTCGTCCGGGGGCGCAACTGGAGCACCGCGGCCGCGCCGTGGCGCAGTTGCGGCAGGACGAACCACGCGCGCCGCCGGGCGTCCACCTGGACCGGATAGTTGATGCGGTCGAGCGCGTTCTCGGGGCCGACCAGTCGCACGGGAGCTTCCACGCCATCGGGCAGCGGGAACGACACGATGCTCTCGCGCCGGTCGAACTCGCCGGCGGCCACGCGGATGAAGAGGTCCTCGCCGCGCGCCGACGGCATCGGCATCGCCGAAGCGACCGAGAGAAGGGCGATCAGGCGGGCTGCGTTCCGGAGCCAAGGCATGCGGGCGATCGTAGCCGCGGAGCAGGGAGGCGGAAGGCGAAAGACCCGGCGGACGCTAGGCCGTCAGCGCCGCGTCCCAATCTTTCCAGACCGGTTCGTAGCCGAGCCGTCGGATGAGCGCGGCGACCGCCTCGGGCGACCGGTCGTCGGCGATCTCGAACTGCCCGGTCGCGTTGGTCGCCCGGCCTTTCGCCGGCGCGCGTTCGTCGGCGTCGGCCGCGAGCGCGACGATACGGCCGCGGACCGTCTGATGGATGCTGTCCTTGCCGGCGCCCGTGTAGCCGCCTGGTTCGGTGTGGCTGCCGGCGCTGGCGTGCGTGATGCCGAGCGGCAGCAGGCCGTCGCGGAGCGCCGCCGGTTCGCGCGTCGAGAGGACCAGCCCCACGTCCGGCAAGAAGAGCCGGAACGCCGCGATCAACTGCACGAGCTCTCGGTCACCGAGGTGCGTGAGCGGTTGGAAATCGCCGGCGCACGGACGCAGCCGGGGCAACGAGACCGTGACCTGCGCCTTCCAGCAATGCCGCAGCAGGTACGCCGCGTGCGCCGCCGTCGCCAACGCCTCCGTGCGCCAATCCGCGAGACCATGGAGCGCCCCGATGCCAAGCCGCCGGAACCCCGCCGCATAGGCGCGCTCCGGACACTCCAGCCGCCAATTGAAATCCCGCTTCGGCCCGAGCGTGTGCATCCGGCCGTAGATCTCGCGGTCGTAGGTTTCTTGGTACACCACCAGACCTTCCGCGCCGGCGGCGACGAGCGGACGGTAATCCGCCGTCTCCATCGGCCCGATCTCCAGCGAGAGCGAGGGGATGGACTCGTGCAGCGCCCGGATGCAATCCGCCATGTAGCCGTTGGAGACGAACTTCGGATGCTCGCCGGCGACGAGCAGGATGTTGCGGAAGCCCTGCGCCGCGAGCGCCTGTGCCTCGCGCCGGACCTCGTCCACGCTCAGCGTCACGCGGAGGATGGCGTTGTCCCGGGAGAAGCCGCAGTACGCGCAGTTGTTCACGCACTCGTTGGAAAGATAGAGCGGAGCGAAGAGGCGGATGACCTTGCCGAAGCGCTGGCGGGTCAGGGCCTGTGACCGCGCGCAGAGCGGCTCCAGCAGCTCGCCCGCCGCGGGCGAGAGCAGCGTCGCGAAATCGGACAGCGTCGCCGCCCCTCCCGCGATCAGGCGCTGGACGTCCGCGACCGAGGCCGACCGGGCCCGCTGGACCAAGGCGGCGGTCGGCAACGCATCGAACTCGGCGACGAAACTCATGTTCCGCGGAGCCTAACGGCGGACCTCGGCCCGGCAAGCAGCGCCGCAGGCCTGGCGGACCCTCGTCCGCGGCGCGGTCCCGCGTTTCCCGCGGTTCCAACCCGGCGAAGCAGGCCGACCGTGTGTCGATCGACGCCCTTCGCGGGCCGAGGCGCTCGTCATTATCCCGTATAGCGTTCTGGCGTTCGGGTCCCTGGCCTGTTCACCTAGGGACCGATGTCCGACGACCTCAGACCGGCAACCGAGCCGGACGGCACGACGATCTTCCTGAGGAACGAACCTTGGTTCAGCCGCATGCGCCTGCTCCGGCTCGTTTACATGCTCGCCATCGGCGCCGTCGTCGCGCTCGTCCTCTGGATGGTCGGGGCGAAGCGGACGTCCGTCGTTCCCGCACCGGACACGGCTCCGGCCGTCCTCGTGAAGTGACGGCGGTCGCGGCTCCGGGCCGACGCCCGTGCGGCCATCGCCGCGGAAGAAAGGGTTGCGACCCGGGGCTTTTACCTGATTCTCCGCCGACGTTCGCATGACCGCTGCCGCCCAATCCTCTCCCGAACCCGTCGCCCCGGCCGCGCCCGCGCCGCATCCGGTCGATTTCTCCCGTCCCGTCCCGCCGCCGAAGACCTCGGTCCTCAAGCTGATCGGCCAGGTCCTCGACCACGGCGGCCCCGGTTACCTGCAGTTCGCCATCACCAACCTGTGCAACGCCGATTGCGGCTTCTGCGGGTTCGCGCGCTCGCAGTTCGACCCGAAGAAACGCCGCAGCGTCACCCTCCGCGAGGCGCAGGACGTCATCGACCTCGCGGTCAAGAACCACATCGGCTACCTGCTCTTCGTCGGCGGCGAACCGCTGGTCCACAAGGAGCTCCGCGCCATGACCCGCTACGCGGCGGCGCGCGGCATCAAGCCGATGATCTGCACCAACGGCGGCCTCTGGACCGAGCAGAACATGCGCGACCTGGCCTCCGACGGCCTGAGCAGCGTCATCATGTCCATCGACGCGCACGACATCGCCGTCCATGAGAAGAACCGCGGCCTGCCCGACGTCTGCCGCAAGATCAAGCGCGCCAACGAGGTCTTCAAATCGCTCGGCATCCAGACCACCGCGAGCATCACCGCCAGCCGGTTGATCGAGGATTTCGGCAAGCTCCCGGCCTTCCTCGAATCGCTCGGCTTCGAGAGCTGCACCTTCAGCTATCCGCTCACCAACCTCGCCTCCAGCTACCTGAGCTTCAGCGAGGGCGGGCTGGTGAGCTTCAGCAACGACGAGCTCATAGCGCTCTTCGAGAAGATCAAGGTGATGAAGCACCAGAGCGGCTATCCGGTGGTGAACCCGACAGAGTCGCTGGACGAGATGCAGCGCCACCTGCGCGGCGAGAAGGAGAAGTTCGGCTGCCTCGGCGGGCACAAATACTTCTACCTCGACTGGCACCTGAACCTCTACCGCTGCCACTTCTGGGAGACGCCCATGTGCAACGTGTACGAGTGGGACGACTCCAAGCTCATCCGCGACGGCTGCACCCGCTGCATGATCGACTGCTACCGCGACCCGAGCGTGCTGCAGTTCGTGGCCATCAGCGCCAGCGACGCATGGCAGGCGGCCAAGAAGGGCAAGCTGCTCACCGCCGCCAAGCACGTCTTCGACAGCCGCAACCTCACGTCGCTCAAGGCCGTGTGGGAAGACCGCAAGTGGGTCGCGAAGGTGTGAAGCGAAGGCCCGAGCCGAAGGTTGAAGGTTGAACGCTGAACGCTGAACGCCCAACGCTCAACGCCCAACGCCCAACGCCCAACGCCGGAGCCCGCCCCGATCCAACCCGGAGGGTTGGCAGCCATTAGCCGGGGGTTGAGCGCAGCGATACCCCCGGAAGCTCCCGATACGTTTGCACCCTGAAGGGGTGCCAGCCAAAGGCGTCTTGTGCCGTGCGTCTGGCATCCCTTCAGGATGCTTTGGACAGGCCCAGCACATCGGGGTATTCGTCGCGCGCCGGGCTCCTCGACCCCCGGCTAATGGCTGATGGCTGATGGCTGATGGCCAATCGCTGGCAACCCTCCGGGTTGCTGCCGGACCAAAACCTCACGGCAACGATCTGGATGCCGAGATCACAACACCGTTTTCCTTCAACCATCGACCGCTTTCGCGGCGGTCATAAGGCCCAACATTTCTCCTGCCGCGAACAGTTCCTCTGCACTGCCTTCGCCCAGCTCACGAGCCGGAAAAGTCTCCGCGATTTAGAGATCTGCCCCGTGCCTGCAGGCGGGTCCGGGGAACGGAGCGGCATCCAGCGCAGGCTACTTCTTATCGTGGTCGTGCTTCGTGTCCTTCTTCGCTTCCCCGGCGCCGCACTTGCAAAGCCATTCGGGATTCTTGCAGGCGCTGCAGATGGCGGCGTCGTAGGTCAGGCGGGCCGTGACTTGCCGGGCACCGGAAGAGTCGCGGAACTGGAAGATGGTCAGGAACTCTTCACCCTTCTGCATGGGCACGACGAATTTCCCGTCCTTCTTCTCGACCGTCAGCTTCCCGGGCTTCTTCCGGTCACCCGTGGTGGCGGTGAGTTCCTGGTCCTTCAGCCCGACCGGTTTCATGGCCTTGTCGAGCAGCGCGATGTGGAAGAAGCCGTCCTTGGCGATGACTTCGCCGTGCAGCGTCTGGTTCTTGCTGAACTCCAGGATGCGTCCGCCGTCCGGCCCGAGTTCGACGCCGCCGTGGCCGAGGGCGCGGGTGAGGCCGAGCAGCAGCATGGCCGTGAGAGTGAGGAGCGATGTTTTCATTTTGGTATGGGGTCCCGCGTTCAGGCGGAAAGAGGTGTTATGTGTGGGCGGGGTGTCGGAGTTGTCGGAGGCGTTGATCATGGAGAGAGAGGTTCCTTCCGGATGGAGCCGGGATCCGATACGCGCAACGCCGCCTTCCGCCCGAAGGTGTAGAAGACCGTCGGCGTGACCCCGAGGCCGAGCAGCGTGGAGGTGATGAGGCCGCCGACGATGACGACGGCGACGGGATGGAGGGTCTCCTTGCCGGGCTGGTCGGCGGCGAGCACGAGCGGGATCAATCCGATGCCGGCCGACAACGCGGTCATGAGCACGGGCACGAGGCGTTCCTTCGTCCCCCGGACGACCATCGCCCGGGTGAATCCTTCGCCCTCGTGCTGCATCAGGTGCAGATAGTGCGAGATGAGCATGATGCTGTTGCGCGCGGCCACGCCGGCGACCGCGATGAAACCCACGAGCGTGGCGATGCTGATGTTGTCCAGCATGACCTTGGTCAGGACAAGGCCGCCCACCAGCGCGAGCGGGATGTCGAAGAGCACCTGGAAGGCGAAGAACGGCGTGCGGAAGTAGCCGTAGAGAAGGAAGGCGATGATGACGAAGACGACCGCGCTCAGCAGGGCGATGCGTTGCGAGGCCTCCTTCTGAGCCTGGAACTCGCCCTCGAACGAAACGAAGTAGCCCTCGGGCAGCTTCACCTGGGCGGCGACCTTTTCCTGGAGCACGGGCACGAGCGAGGAGACGTCGCGCACCGTCGGGTTGATGGCGAGGGCGAAGCGCCGCTGGCTGTTCTCGCGGAAGATGACGTTCGGTCCCTTGGCCTCGCGCACGTCGGCGATCATGGCCAGCGGCACGCGCTGGGTCGTGCCCTCGCTGTCATGCACCTCGATGGGCAGTCGGGCGATGCGCTCCGGCGACACGCGCCATTCCTCCGGCAGGCGGATGACGAGGTCGACCGTCCGCTGGCCCTCGCGCAGGCCGGCCACGGCCTTGCCGCCGACGAGCATGGAAAGCGTCCTGTTGAGCCGGCCGGGCGTGACGCCGTAGGCGGCGGCCCGGTCGCGGTCCACCTCGATGCGGAGCTGCGGGACGGTGGACTGCGGGTCGAGCTTGCAGTCCTCGAAGCCGGGGATCGTCTTCGCCACGGCCTGGATCCGGATGCCCAGCTCACGCAGCTTGTCCAGGTCGGGACCGAAGACTTTGATTGCCACCGGCGCGGAGACGCCGCTGAGCATGTGGCCGATGCGGTCGGCCAACGGGCCGGTCACCACGCTGAACGTGCCCGGCACCGTGCGGATCTTCTGGCGGATGGCCTCCAGGATCTCCGCGCGCGACCGGCCTTCCGCCCCGCCCTCCGCTTCCCGGAACTCCACGTCGAACTCGGCGGTCGAGACGGGCACCACATGGTCGCCGCGTTCAGCCCGGCCCAACCGGCGGCCGACTTTGCGGACCTCGGGGATGCTCAACAGCTCGCGCTCGATCACGTCGGAGATCTGGTTCATCTCCTCGAGCGACGTGCCGGGCGCGGACGTCGAGGAGACCAACGCCGTCTCTTCACGGAAGGCGGGGAGGAAATCCTTCCCCATCTGCGGATAGAGCATGAAGGCTCCCGCCACCGCCAGTAGCACCAGGCCAAGGAACAGATAGGGATGGCCCAGGCCGAGACGCAGCAGCGTGTGTTCGAGCAGCCATTTGATGCCGCGCACCAGTCGTCCATCCTCGTGCTCGAGGCCTTCCTTGGGACTAAGGAGCAGGGAGCAAAGGACCGGGATGACCGTCAGCGAGACGACGAACGAGGCGACCATGCTGATGATCGTGGCGATGGCGATGGGCGAGAAGAGCCGGCCTTCGACGCCGCTCAGCCCCAGCAGCGGCAGGAAGACGAGGATGATGAGCAGCGTGGCGTAGAGGATCGAGTTCCGCACCTCGCCGGAAGCGCGGGCGATGACTTCCAGACGCGGAAGCGGCTTCGGCAAAGCCGCGTTTTCCCGCAGGCGCCGGAACACGTTCTCCACATCCACGATGGCGTCGTCCACCACCATGCCGATGGCCACGGCCAGGCCGCCGAGCGTCATCGAGTTCACCGAGATGCCGGACCATCTGAACGTGAGCAGCGTGATGGCGAACGACAGAGGCATCGCCATCAGCGTGATGAACGTGGTGCGGAAGTTCAGCAGGAAGAGGAACAGCACGACCGTCACCATGATCGCGCCGTCGCGGATGGCCTCCTTGAGGTTGCCGATGGCGTGCTCGATGAAGTCGCCCTGCCGGAAGAGCACCACGGACTCGACGCCGGGCGGCATCGCGGGCTGGAGCTCCTTCAGCGCGGCCTCGATCTTCGTGGTCAGCGCGAGCGTGTCGAAGCCGGGCGACTTGGTGATGCTCATGATGACGCCGCGGATGCCGTTCACGCTGCCGTCGCCGCGCATCGGTTCGATGCCCCACACGACCTTGGCCACGTCGGAGATGAGGACGGCCCGGTCGTGCACGCGCTTCACCACGGTGCGGGCGATGTCGTCGGGCCGCACGGTCATGGCCAGGTTGCGGACCATGATCTCGGTGGAGCCGGAGCTGAGGAAGCCGCCTGTCGAATTGCCGGAGGCCTCCTTGGCGGCGCTTTCGAGTTCCTCGTAGGTGATGCCGTGGGCCTGCATCCGCACCGGGTCAGGTTGCACCTGCACCTGCTTGATGCCGCCGCCCATGTTCAGGATCTCGGCGATGCCGGGGATGCCCTGCAGGCGCGGACGGACGACCCAGTCGGCAAGGCTGCGTACCTCGCGCGGCGGCACCGCGGCGTTGGTGCTGCGCAACCCGACGAGCAGGATCTCGCCCATGAGCGAGGCCACCGGCGTGAGGAACGGTTCGACGCCTTCCGGCAAAGTCCCGCGCACGCCCTGCAACCGTTCCTGCACGGATTGCCGTGCGCGGTAGATGTCCGTGCCCCAGCCGAACTCGGCATAGACGAGGGACAGGCTCACGTCGGAATTCGAGCGCAACCGGGTGAGCCCGGCCACGCCCATCAGCGCGCGCTCGATGGGCAGGGTGACGTTCGACTCGACCTCCTCCGGGGCAAGGCCCGGGGCTTCCGTGAGGACGATGACGGTCGGCTTGGTCAGGTCGGGCAACACTTCCACGGGAAGTTCGCGCACCGCTTGGAACCCGAGCAGCAGGAGCAGCACCGAGGACCCGAGCACGACGGCCCGGTTGTCCAGCGCGACGCGGATGAGCTTATCGAGCATGGTCAGGTCCTTCCGTGGCCGGCTTCTCGACCGGGGCTTCGGACTTGGCCTCGGCCGCGGGGCCGCGCCGGAGCGTCGCCACGACCAGCAACGCGAGCAGCATGCCGTTGCCGATGAGCGAGAAGAGCGTCAGGTAGGAAAGCTTGCCGCCGCCGGCACCGCCGTGGTCGTGGCCGTCGCCTGCCGCATGGCCCGCTGGCTTCGGGTCCTTGCTCAGTTCGCTGCCGTCCTCGTTGTGCTCATGCCCGTGCGCCGCATCGAGCGCCTCCTTGAGCGACACGTTGCCCTGCCCTGCGAAGGCCAGCGAATATGACCCTTGCGTCACCACCTTGTCGCCGGGCAACAGCCCCTCGGTCAGCTCGACCCAACGGTCGTTCACCGCGCCCACCACGACCGGCACCCTGACGAACGCGTGCGGGATGCTGTCGTCCGCCACATAGACGAAGCGGTCCGCGCCGGCGCCTTGGACGGCGGCGCGGGGGACCGCCATGACGCCGGTGCGTCTCTTGGTGACCAGGTTGAACTCGGCCCGCATCCCGGGCCGCAGCCAGAGGCCCGCGTTGTTGACGTGGCAGGCCACCTCCAGCGTGCCGGACACCGGATCGGCCAACGCCCCCAAGTGCTCGACCTGCGTCTCCCACGTCTCACCCGGCCAGCCCGGCGAGGTCACGCGCACCGGCTGGCCGCGCAGCAACCGGTCGGCGAGATGCTCGGGCACGCGCGCGAGCGCATAGACCGTGGACAGGTCCACGATGGCGAGCAGCGGCTTGTCGGGGCTGACGGGATCACCGGGGGCCACGGCTAGTTCGACGACCAGACCGTCCATCGGCGCGGTCAGCGTGATCTGCGGAGGCGGTTCCCCGGGCTGCCGGCTCTCGACGACGACGAGGGGATCGCCGGCCTTGACCGCATGGTCCGGACGCGCGTTCACCGTCACAGCCCGACCCGAGATGCGGCTGCTGAGCACGACCCGCTTACCGGGCAGCACCTCGATGCGCCCGAGCGCGAAGAGGGTCTCCTCGAAAGTCTGCTCCTCGGCTTCCACGGTCTGGAGCCGGAGGTTTTTCACACCGACCTCGTCGAGGAAGACGGTGTTGGCCAGCTTGGCGGCCTTGACGGCCTTGGCCGCATCGGCGGAGTCGGCGGCGTGCGCGAGCCCGACCGAGCAGGCGAGGAGGAGACCCAAGGTGAAAGGCGAGGACATGGTGGCAGGAGAAGCTTTCAGAGTCGGACGCCCGCCGCGTTGAGCAGCCGCATCGTGAGGGCGTAGAGCAGGACGGTGACGACGAGCTTGGCGATGAGCGCGGTGTCCCGCGTCCCGGCAAAGAACCAAAGGAAGGCGCCGACCGACACCAGAGGCAGCGGATGGACCATGCTCGCCTGCGTGTTGTCGCGCTTGGCGGACTCCGGGACGCCAAAGACGACGGCACCGCTGAGGAGCGCCTTGGTGAGCCGATGGAGCGGCGGGTTCATGGGGCTTTCGGGTCGGTGAGGATGGTTCCGGTGGCCGCGAGGAGGCGCACCCGGGCGAGGTGGAAATCGCGCACGGCGTCCAGCCGGATGGCTTCCATCTGAAGCCGCTTCTCTCGCGCCCGCAGCGTGTCGGCGAGCGGGCTTTGGCCTTCGTGGTGGAACCGGGTCAGCCGCTCCTCCAACTGGACGGCCTGCGGGAGCAGCACGTTGGTCAGGTGTCCGGCCAGCCTGGCGGCGGCCCGCATCTCCGCTTCGGCCGCCGCAGCTTCCGCCCGGATCCGCGATGCCAGCGCTTCGGCCTCTTTCATGGCGCGGGCCGCGGTGGCGGTCGCTTCATGGACCCTGCCTTGGTTCTGGTTCCAGAACGGCAGCGGGAGCGAGAAGCGCAGTCCGACGAAGCCGTCCGTCCGGAGGCCAGCGGGAACGTCTTCCGTGCGGTCTACCGCGCCGAAAAGGCCGGCTTCGGCATCTTCCCAGCGGTTGGCCCGGGCCAATACGACGGCCTGCCGGGCCGCTTCCGTGCGCGCCTGTGCGGCCTGATAGTCAGGACGCTGCCCCGAGATTGGAGCATCCGGCACGGTCGCCGCCGGCTCCGGCAAGGGGTCGGTGAACTCGATGGTCTCGGTCCCGGCCAGTCCCAGCAACGGAAGCAGGCCGCCCACGACGGCGGTGCGGGCGGAATCGAGCTGGAGCGACTGCACCACAAGGTGCTGGGCCTCCAAGTCGAACTGCAGCGCGTCGAGCGTCGGACCTTCACCCGTGCCCGCGATCTTGCGGGCCAGCGCCCCGAGCGCGCGGTTGTTCGCAAGCTGCCGCTCCTTGAGCGCCAGCTGGGCCTCGAGGGCGAGCACTTGGACGGCGGCCGTCCGCACTTGGGCGGCCAGCCTGCGTTCCGCGTCGCGGACTTCGGCCTCGGCGACGGTGAGCAGCTTCGCGGACACCTGCCGCTCCAGCCGCAGCCGGGAAGTGAGCGGGAACCGCTGCATGAAGCCGATGCTCGCGCCGCCCTCGCGGCCGTTGACGCCCGGCTTCAGCTCCGATCCGAGCGCGGGATTCGCCAGCCGTCCCGACTGCTGGAACCGCCCGCGCGCCTCCTCGATGCCGAACCGCGCGGCCGCGAGGTCCGCGTTGTGACCGAGCGCGTGGGCCGCGGCGGTCTCCAGGGTGAACGACGCCGCTTCCGCCCGCGGCCAGACCCGCGTCAGCAGCAGAAGAGAACACACGACCGGACAAAGGAGCTTCATAGACAGGCTTCGGACGGGAACGGGCGCGAGAGCCCGACGGCGAACGGATC
>JBBRQL010000120.1:0-12133 GCA_038226425.1 Verrucomicrobiota bacterium | reverse complement strand
GATCCGGGGACCACTCCCGCGGCATCGCTCCGCGGGTGGAGACGGGACGAGATTGATCTGGAAAGCAGGAAAACAGGAACGGAGCCGGCAAAGCCCTGTTTTTCCTGCTTTCCAGATTCTCTCTCCGGCCGGTTTTCTCCACAGAGCAGGTGCGTCTCTGCGCCGGTCGCAGTGACCGCCACTTCGGATCGCACGCTAGCGGGCGGGGCTCTTCGAGGGGATGGATATCGCGTCGGCGAACGAAACGCCCCGCTCTCCCGGATGTGTGGCCCGTGCTGCCATGCCTGTGAGCTGGCGTCGGGCCTGTTCCGTCCGTCGGTCCGGTCTCGGACGCTCCAGCGCGGCCCTGCGATCCCCCTCTCTCGGCGGGAGGGCCGGAGTGAGAGAGAAAAGAGCGGGCAAACCCTTGGCGCCACGATGGGCGGGCGGCCGTCCCCCTCACCCCGGCCCTACCGATGGACCGTTCGTTCTCCGCGAGGTTTTGGTGCGGCGGCGGCGCTGCCGCTTTCGGAGAAGCCCGGAGGCGTGGCTGCACCCGACCGTTGGCGAAGCCCTGGGCATGAAGAAAGCGGCGGCAAGCCACACGACAGCCCGCCTTTGCTCGCACCGCAGCACGGACAAGGTTTTTGTTTGACCCTCCGTCCCGTGTGGGGCGGCAATGAGCACGCACATCATGAATCTAAGGCACTTTCTCCACGCTACGGTCGCCACGGCGACGCTCCTCCTCGTCGGCTGCGCCACCAGCGGCCGGTCCGACCTTCTCACGTCGAGCCATTCGTCCGCGCACCCCGGGGCGGCCGGGACGCGTGCCGCCAAGTCCGACGCGCGTGTCTATGAGATGCGCATCTACAGCTTCAACGCGGGCAAGAAAGACGACCTGCTGAACCGCTTCCGCGACCACACGCTGCGTCTCTTCAAGAAGCACGGCATCGAGAGCATCGGCTACTGGTTGCCGCTGGATACGGCGGACCAGCGCCTGCACTTCTTGTTGCGTTATCCGAGCCGCGAGGCGCGTGAGGCGTCGTGGAAGGCGTTCATGGCCGACCCGGATTGGCAGGCGGCGTACAAGGCGAGCGAGGCCGCGGGCCCGATCCTGGCGAAGGGTCCCGAGACCTATTTCATGCAGTCGACGGATTTCTCGCCGGCGGTGCGGACCGGCGATGTCTCGCACAACGGAGTCTTCGAGCTCCGGACCTACACCACTCCGGCAGGCATCTTGCCGGACCTGGACGCCCGGTTCCGCGACCACACCTTGGCGCTGTTCGAGAAGCACGGCATCCACAACGGCGGCTATTTTCACCGCATGGCCGACCAGCCCGGCGCGGACGTGACCCTGCAATATTTCGTGACCCATCGGTCCAAGGAAGGCGCGGCCGCATCGTTCGGCGCGTTCGGCAAGGACCCCGCGTGGACCGCGGCCCGCAAGGCGAGCGAAGAGAAGGCGGGCGGCTCGTTGACCATCCAAGGCGGGGTGAAGTCGGTCTTCCTGGCACCGACGGATTTCTCGCCGACGAAGTGACCGACGGCATGTCGGTCTCAGATCTACCTGACCAAGGCCGCGCTCAGCGCGGCCTTTTTGTTTGCCGCACCGGCCCGGGCATCCTTGTCCGAAGCGCTGCGGAAAACCCGCTTGTCTCAACCGCGCCAGCTGCGCACCTTCGCAGGAAATCATGCCGTCCGAGACGCTGGTCATCGTTCCGACCTACAACGAGCGGGACAACCTCCCGCAGTTGGTGAAGCGTCTCATGGCCCAGACCGTGCCGCTCGACGTCCTGGTCGTGGACGACAACTCGCCCGACGGCACCGGCCGCATCGCGGACGAGATCGCGGCGACCAATCCCCACGTCCACGTCCTCCATCGGCAAGAGAAGAACGGGCTCGGTCGAGCGTACATCGCCGGTTTCGGATGGGCGTTGTCGCGGGGCTACGAGTTCATCTTCGAGATGGACGCCGATTTCTCGCACAACCCGTCCGACATCCCGAAGTTCCTGGACGCCGCCAAGGACGACGACGCGGACATCGTGCTTGGATCGCGCTACAAGGACGGCATCCGGGTGATCAACTGGCCGCTGAACCGACTTGTCCTCAGCATGGGCGCCGGACAGTACGTCCGCACCATCACCGGGATGCAGGTCAGCGATCCGACCGGAGGATTCAAGTGCTTCCGCCGGCGCGCGCTGGAGAGGATCGACCTCGGCTCGGTGCGGAGCAACGGGTACAGTTTCCAGGTCGAGCTCACGCACCGCATCTGGCGCCGGGGCGGGAAGATCTCCGAGGTGCCCATCATCTTCACCGACCGTTTCCAGGGCAGTTCCAAGATGTCCAAGGCCATCGTCCGCGAGGCGCTCTGGATGGTCTGGCGGCTCTGGTGGCAGAACGGCCTGCGCCGGTCGCCCAGGACCGAGGTCGCCTGACCGGAGCTGATGCTTCTGCCTTCCGTCGGGAAGCCGCGCGGCAATTTTTTACGATCAACCTGTCGAGGAAGGCAGTTACAGCTTGCACCGGGCAGGTCGGCCAGTATTTTCCGTCCCCTGCGCGGGATGGGTTGGTAGCTCAGTGGTAGAGCATCGGCCTTTTAAGCCGTTGGTCGTGGGTTCGATCCCCACCCAACCCACCACGATTTATCGTGACGTCGGACAGCGACGCCGTTAATCCACTCCGCGCGCGCCGCGACCCTATCGTCCAGCGGTTAGGACACCGCCCTTTCACGGCAGTGACCGGGGTTCGAATCCCCGTAGGGTCGCCAACCTTCTTTCGCCCGGGCTGCGTCCCGGGCTCCGCGGAGCGGTCAAAGCCGAGGCAACGCGCGCTTGCCAAAGCGACCGCCCTCCCTAGTCTTCCGCCTCCTTTGTCACAAACCATGTCTTCTTTTGCCATTTCCTTGCTCGCGATGGGCGGTGCCCCCGCTGGTTCGAGCCCCGAGGACCAGAAACGCGCGATGCTGATGCAGTTCGGCATGATCGCGTTCATGATCCTCATCTTCTACGTGATGCTCATCCGTCCGCAGCAGACGCAGGCGAAGAAGCAGGCGGTGCTGCTCAAAGGACTCAAGAAAGGCGACAAGGTCGTGACGTCCGCCGGCATCGTCGGGGTGGTCACCAACGTGGCGGACGACGTGGTCACCGTCCGTTCCGCCGAAACCAAGATCGACCTTCAGAAGAGCTCCATCACCCAGGTCACCGGCCGCGCCGAAGCCTGAACCCGCCCCTCCTGCCCCAGCGCGACCCGTACGCCGCGTCCTCCCGTCCCAGCCCATGAACCGTAGCCATCTCTGGAAATTCCTAATCGTCCTGTTCGTCGTCGTCTGGTCGTTCGGCGAGATCTGGCCGCCCAAGGCCCGCAACCTGGTCGACAAGTTCGACGAGATGGCGTCGCCGGTCGCCGGTGACACGAACCTCAACCTCATCGTCGGCCGCGCCCGCGAGCTCGACGGCAAGACACCGGGGCAAGGGTACAACACGCTGCTCACCGCGATCGGGACGAGCGACATCCGCCGTTATTTTCCGACGAATTTCGTCAGGTTCGCCGGCGAACGGAACCCGACCCGCGCCATCCTCAACCGCGTCCAGCGCGAGGCGGCCGGCAAGTTCAAGCTCGGCCTCGACCTCCAGGGCGGAACCGCTTTCCTGCTCGAGATGGACACGAGCAAGGTGCTCGGCGGCACCAACTCCCTCGCCGCCGCCACCGTTGGCAACTCGTACCTGATGGACCAGGCGGTCTCCGTGCTCCGACGCCGCGTCGATGCCTTCGGCGTCGCCGAGCCGCTCATCCAGCCCGCCGGTGAGAACCGTATCCTGGTGCAGCTCCCCGGTCTTTCCGAAGCCGATAAGCTCGCCGCGAAGGAGAACATCCAGAAGGCGGCGTTCCTGGAGTTCCGGATGGTGGATCCCGAGATGCAGGAGCATCTCCAGAGCGGCCTCATCCCGCCGGGCTACGAGGTCAAGCAGGAGAAGCTCCATGGCCAAGAGGGCAACGAGATCTTCGTGCCGGTCATCGTCCGCAAGACGCCCGAGCGCGGTCTCACCGGCAAATATGTCTCCGGCGCCCATGTCACGCGCGACCCGTTGACCGGCAGGCCCGAGATCGCCTTCACGCTCAACACCGAGGGCGCCCAGATCTTCGCCGACGTCACCCGCCAGAACGTCGGACAACGTCTCGCCATCATGCTCGACGGCGAGGTGGTGTCCGCGCCGAACATCAACGGCGTCATCCCCAGCGGCAGCGGCCAGATCACCGGCAGCTTCAGCGAGAAGGAGGCCTTCGAGCTCGCCACCGCGCTGCAGAACCCGCTGCAGACTCCCCTCCGCATCATCGACGAACGCAGCGTCGACCCGTCCTTGGGCGACGACTCCATCAAGAGCGGCATCCGCGCCTCGGTGTACGGCACGGTCGCCGTCGCCTTGTTCATGCTCGTGTACTATCTCCGCGCCGGTCTCGTGGCGAACGTCGCGCTGCTGACGAACATCCTCGTGCTGCTCGGCATCATGTGCTCGCTCAAGGTCACGTACACGCTGCCCGGCATCGCCGGCATCGTGTTGACGGTCGGCATGGCGGTCGACGCCAACGTCCTGATCTACGAGCGCATCCGCGAGGAGCTGGCCAAGGGCAAGTCGATGCGCGGTGCGCTCTCCGCCGGTTATGACCGGGCGTTCGCGACCATCTTCGATTCGCACATCACCACGTTGATCTCGTCCGTCATCCTCATCGCGCTCGGCACGGGCGCGGTGAAGGGCTTCGGTGTGTCGCTGACCATCGGTGTCGCGGTGAGCTTGTTCACCGCGTTGGTGGTCACCCGGTTGATCTTCGACTTCCTGCTCGCCCGAGGGATGCTCAAGACGCTGCCGATGCTGCACCTGATCAAATCGTCGGACATCGACTTCATGAAGCTGGCCAAAGTGGCCTTCACGGTCTCTTGGGCGGTCATCATCGTCGGCCTCGGCTACGGTGTCTTCGTCCGCGGATCCAACCTGCTCGGCGTCGAGTTCGCCGGCGGCGAGAGCTACACCTACTCGTTCGCGCAGCGCGTCGACGTCGACAAAGTCCGCGCGACGGTCACCGAACTGAAGTTCGGCGAGCCGCAGGTCGGCTACCAAAGGGACTTCAGCACCGGCAAGCAGAGCCTCCGCGTCGCGGTCGGCGTCGACACGCAGGCGTTGAAAGAAGGCAAACCGAGCGTCCGCACCGAACAGGTGGAGGCGGCGCTGAAGAAATCCTTCCCCGAAGCGAAGTTCTCGCGGACCTCGACCGAGCAGGTCGGTCCGACCGTCGGTCAAGAGATCCAGAAGTCGGCGATCATCGCCTTCTTGTTGTCGCTCTTCGGCATCCTGGTCTACGTCGCCTTCCGCTATGAGTTCAGCTTCGCCGTCGGTGCCGTCATCGCCGTCATCCACGACGTGCTGATGACCATCGGCTGCTACTGCCTCACCGGCCTGGTCGGCGAGGGGCGCCAGTTCAACGCCACGTTCGTCGCCGCGGTGCTCACGATCGTCGGTTTCTCGATCAACGACACGATCGTCATCTTCGACCGCATCCGCGAGGACCTGAAGCTCGGCGTCCCCGGGTCGTTCAAGGACCTCGTGAACCGCGCTCTCAACGAGACCTTGAGCCGTACCATCATCACGTCCGGCACCGTGTTCATCGCGACGATGTCGCTGTACCTGTTCGGCGGCGGCCCGATCAACGACTTCGCGTTCACGTTCCTCGTCGGCATCATCACCGGCACCTACTCGTCGATCTACATCGCGAGCGCGTTCGTGCTGTGGTGGCACAAGGGCCAGCGCCCGACGATCGGGATGAATCTCGCCCCCACCACCGACGCCGCGGCCGGGGCTTTGCCCGCCAAGGGCTGACCGGACCTGCTTCTTCGACGGCCCGTCTCTCCGGAGACGGGCCGTTCTTTTTTCCGTACCTGGTCCCGGTCTGCCGCGCGACCGGCGGGACGACTGCTTGCGGCTGGCCGGCGGATGTCGCCGGCCCCATCGTCGGGCGATGCAAGCGGAGCATCTTCCCCCGTCCGGCATCTCGATGGACCCGGCCGCGCGCGAGGCGGTCGGCCGTTTGTTCCACGGCGACCGCTTCCGCTTCGAGTTCGGCATGCGGCGCGGCGACGATCGTTGGTTCGCACCGACGCCCGCGGACCATCCCTCGCTCGCCGCACGTCGCCGTTGGCTCCAGGAGACGCCGGAGGATTGCCTGCTGTGGCAGCCCGAAGCCGCGCCGCTGCTCGCGGAGACGCTCGCCTTGTGCGGCTGCGACGGCGTCCCGGCGGACCGGGGATCATTGTCCCGTCTTGCTGCGGCGTGGGAACCGGACCTTCTCTTGATGCGGCGCGATGCCGCGGGAGAATTCCGGTTGGCGGGAGGCGCGGTGTGTTTCCCGTCGTCGTGGACGCCCGCGGAGAAGCTCGGCCTTACTATCGACGCCATCCACGCGCCGGTCCCGACGGTGAACGCCGAGCTCGGCGCGCGCATCCGGACGTTCCTCGCGAAGATTCTCGCGGACGCCGTGTTCGAGCGCGAGAACTGGGGATTGGCCGCGGTCCCCGATCTGAACATGCATCCGCTCCGCGGCTTGTCGCGCCTCGGTGCCGACGTCCCGGTCGACCAGGTCTGGCTCCGGCTCGAACACCAGGCGTTCCGCGCGCTTCCGGTGTCCGGCGGCGTGCTCTTCCTCATCCGGCTGACCGTCCATCCGCTCGGCGAAGCCTTGGCGGACCCGGACGTCCGCGCCGGCTTCATCCGCGCCTTGACGAGCATGCCGGAAGAGATCGCGGCCTACAAAGGCATCGCCGCGGCCCGCCCCGGGCTCTGCCGCCAGCTCGCGGACCTGCGCTGATCCGCGGACAAGGCGCTTGCCGGGACGGGGCGCGACCGGTGTCATCGCGTCGTCCCGTCCAGCCTCATGAACCAACGCATCGCACGTCGCCACGCCGCTCGTGGGATGAATCTCAACGGGAACCCGTCCCCAATCCAGCCATCGTATGACCCTTGAACGTTCTCCGTTCGGCACCCTTCCCGACGGATCGCCGATCACCCTCCACACCTTCAGGAACCAGCGAGGGACGACGCTCAAGGTGATGGACCACGGGCTGGTCATCACCGAGCTCCATGTTGCGGACCGCGCCGGCCGCGTCGGCAATGTGGTGCTCGGTTTCGACAACTTGCCGCGCTATCTCGCCGGGCATCCGTTCTTCGGCGCGATCGCGGGACGCGTGGCCAACCGCATCGCCAAAGGAGCCTTCACGCTCGACGGCCGGACCTACCAGCTCGCGGTCAACAACGGGGCGAACCATCTGCACGGCGGCAAGGTCGGCTTCGACAAGAAGCGCTGGTCGTTCGTCGAGGACGAGTCGACGTCGGAGTTCGCCCGCGTCCGTTTCGGCTACTTGAGCGTCGATGGCGAGGAGGGCTATCCCGGCAACCTCAAGATCCAGGTCGACTACATCCTCACCCAGGACGACCAGGTGCGGATCCACTACCACGCCACGACCGACAAGGCGACGCCGGTCAACCTGACGAACCACAGCTATTTCAACCTCGCCGGGAAGGGGACGATCCACGGCCACGAACTGCAGCTCACCGCGTCCCGGTACACGCCGGTGGATGAAGGGTTGATCCCGACCGGCGAACTGGCCCCCGTGGCGGGCACCGCGCTGGATTTCACGGCATCGCACGCCATCGGCGAGCGCATCGAGCTGACGGGCCTCAAGCCGACCGGCTACGACCACAACTTCGTCCTCGACGACGGCGGCAAGTCGGTCGCACTCGCGGCGCGGGCTTTCGAGCCGGAGAGCGGGCGAGTCCTGGAGGTGCTCACCGACCGGCCTGGGATCCAGCTCTACACGGCGAACTTCCTTCCCGTCGACGGGATCGAATGCACGGGCGGCGTGAAGCTGGGCCGGCACGGCGGCTTCTGCCTCGAGACGCAGAACTTCCCCGACGCAATCAACCAGCCGGGTTTTCCCAACGCCGTCCTCCGACCCGGCGATTCGTACGACACCACCACGGTGTTCCGGTTCAGCACGCGCTGAGCAGGACCGGCGTCAACGGAGCGAGGCGGCGATGGCTTCGGCGGCCTTCGCCGGGTCCGCGGCGGCGGTGATCGGACGGCCCACGACGAGCCACGAGGCCCCGGCGGCGATGGCGTCCTGCGGGCTGAGCGTGCGCTTCTGGTCGTCGGCCTTCTCGGCGCCGGTGCGGATGCCCGGCGTGACCAGCTGCATCTCGGGCGGGAGAATTTTCCGCAGCATCTGGAGCTCGAGCGGCGAGCAGACGAGCCCGCGCAGGCCGGCAGCGGTGGCCAGCCGTGCGAGGCGTTCGACCTGTTTGGCGACATCCTTTTCTCCGCCGAGCTCGGCCAGGGCCGCTTGGTCCATGCTGGTGAGCACGGTGACGCCGAGCACCAGCGGGGCAGGGCGGCCGAGTTCTTTCGCGGTAGCTTGGGCGGAATGCTCCGCGGCGCGCATCATCTCCGAGCCGCCACCGCAATGGATCGTGAGCATCTGCACGTCGAGGCGGGTGGCCGCGGCCACGGCCTTGGCGACGGTGTTCGGGATGTCGTGGAACTTCAGGTCGAGGAACACGCTCGCCCCGGTCGCGCGGAGTTGGCGGACGATCTCGGGCCCGGCGGCGACGAAGAGTTCTTTGCCCACCTTGAACGCGCCGACGTGGGGCGCGACCGTCCGGGCGAGCTCCACGGCCTGAGCGGCGGACGGCACGTCGAGGGCGACGATGATCGGGTTTCGCATCCGTCGATTGTCCGGGGAGCCGGCCGGTGCTGGCAACCCGGAAGCTCCCGACGGATGCGATCAGAAAAGGCGGACACCTGTAGATTTCCAACCGGTTGTGCCGTCGATTTGGACTTGGCAGGGCGTGCGAAGAAGCTCGGACGACCAGCAAGAAGCGGTGTGCGCAAACCGCAGGTCCGCGATGCAGCGGAATGCGGCTTGCTCTGTGAAAAGAGATAAATCTGGAAAGCAGGAAAACAGGAACGGAGCCTGCAAAGCCTCAACTTTCCTGCTTTCATGTTTTCCAGATTCAATTTCCGGCCGGTGTTTACTGCAGACGAAGTCCAACCCTGCGCCGGCTGTGGGGTCCGCCACTTCGGCTCGCACCCGTTCCCGGAAGCTCCCGGTGCGACGTGGCCGTCAGGATCTGGTGACGCGACGACACGGGCGACAATTGCTTTGACGACCGGGCTCGCGAGGAACAGAAACCCCTGTCCCCTCTTCGCGAATCCACACAACGGATCCCTCATGAATTCCACCACCGTCCTTCGGTCGTTGCGTCGCTGGGCAATGCTTGCCGCGGCGTTCCTCGTTTTCGGCGTCCAGGCCAAGGTCCTCGACAACTTCGACGCAGCCCAGCGCTCCGGCTGGGAGGACGCCAATCCCGGCGGGCTTCCTCTCGCCGGAGGCAAGCAGGCCGACGGCAAGTTCACCTTCAACCTGCCGGCGCTCGGCCAGCCGTTCTTCGTCAGCAGCAAGAAGACCTCCGAGACCTTCGAGCTGAAGGAGGGCCGCACCATCGAGTACCGCGTGGACCTCGTCCACGGGCAGGGGCCGGATTCGTTCGCGATCCTGGCCTTCATCCCGCAGGCGACCGGGCCGAACACGCTCGCCGGCTACGGCATCGCCAAGTCGGAGACGGACATCCTGGTGACCAAGGGGATCAACAAGTACTTCTTCAGCGAGAACCCGACGCCCGCCATCAAGAACGACAACGTGACCTTGGTCCTGACCCTTTCGGTGAAAGGCGGCAACGTGACCATCCGTGCGCGGGTCCTCGACAAGGACGCCGGCGACAAGGTGATCTTCGAGAAAGTCTTCGTGGACACGCCCGCCGCGGATGTGATGTCCGACGGCAAGGACGAGCCGCCCGCCCCGTTCGTCAACCTGACCGGCAACTTCGTGCTCTACCTCTACGCCGACGGCGGCAAGGACCCCGCCGGATACCAGGTCGTCTACGACAAGGCCGAGACGTTCGTCGACGACCAGGTGGTGCTCGATGATTTCGAGGCGGCGACCCGGACGGGCTGGGAGGACGCCAATCCCGGCGGGCTTCCCCTCGCTGGCGGCAAGCAGGTCGACGGCAAGTTCACCTTCAATCTGCCAGCGCTCGGCCAGCCGTTCTTCGTCAGCAGCAAGAAGACGACGAAGACCTTCGAGCTCACCGAGGGCACGCGCCACGAGTTCACAGTCGACCTCCTTCATGGGCAGGGGCCGGATTCGTTCGCGATCCTGGCCTTCATCCCGCAGGCGACCGGGCCGAACACGCTCGCGGGCTACGGCATCGCCAAGTCGGAGACGGACATCCTGGTGACCAAGGGAATCAACAAGTACTTCTTCAGCGAGAACCCGGCGCCCGCGATCAAGAACGACAACGTCCGTCTCTCGTTGGCGCTCTCCGTGCGCGACGGCAACGTCACCATCCGGGGCCGCGTGCTGGACAAGGATGCCGGCGACAAGGTGATCTTCGAGAAGGTGTTCGTGGACACCCCTGTGGCCGACGTCATGTCCGACGGCAAGGACGAGCCGCCTGCTCCGTTCGTCAACCTGACCGGGAACGTCGTGCTCTACCTCTACGCCGATGGCGGCAAGGACCCCGCAGGCTACCAGGTCGTGTTCGACAACCTGGTCGTCAGAGCACCGCCGGTGGCGGCCAACGAACCGCCCATCATCACCGAGGTCGCGCCGTCGGCCGGGGCGAACTTCCTGCCGGCAAGCACAGCGCTGACGTTCAAGGTCAGCGATGACAAATCCGTCCCCGACACCGGGATCAAGGTCACGCTCAACGGCGTCGTCTACACCACGGCGAACGGGCTGAAGCTCGGCGCCGCCGGTGCGGCGCGCACCGCCACGCTCGGAGGGTTCGCGGTGGACAAGACGTTCTCCGGCGAGATCAGCGTCACCGACGCCGATGCCGTCACACGCACGGCCGCCGTGTCGTTCGACACCTTCTCCGCCGCGGTCCGCACCGTGGAGACCGAGGACTACAACTTCGATTCCGGCGGCTACCTCGACAGGCCGGTCCGGTCTGTCGAAGGCGGCGGCGTGGCGCCAAATTCCTACACCGACCGCGTCGGGACCCCGGGCGTGGATTTCTCCGACACCCGCACCGCGGTCAGCTCCGCAGACGCGTTGTACCGCACGTCGGACCCGGTCCGCACGGCCCACTCCCTCGACCGCCGTCGCGCGGAGTTCAACCCCGACCTCGAGGTGTTCGACCACGATGTCGGCGATCTGGCCGCGGGCGAATGGATGAACTACACCCGCGAGTTCGCCCCGGGCTCGTACGAGGTCTATCTGCGCGAAGCGGTCGTGAACCTCGCCCAGGCCGACAGCGTGCTCGAGGAGGTCACCGGCGATCCCACGCGCCCGGACCAGACCGTGCGGTTGCTCGGTTCCTTCCTTGGCCTCACCTCCGGCTACACGTCGAAGAACGTCCCGCTCACCGATGGCACCGGCATCAACAAGGTCGTCCTCCGCCTCTCGGGCAAGAAGACGCTGCGGTTGCGCCAGACCACGGCGGATACGGACACCGGCAACCGCCTGCTGAACTTCCTCGCGTTCGTCCCGGTCGCCGATGTCGGCGTCCAGCGCGCAACGGTCACCTCGCTCGCCCCGGCCAACAACGCGGTCGTTCAGACCACCGAGCCCAGGGTCGAGGCCTTCATCCAGAACCGCGACACATCGGTCAAGGCCGGTTCCGTGAAGCTGTCCATCGAAGGCGTCGCGGTCGCCGCTACGGTCACCACCAAGCTGGACGGGGCGACGGTCGCCTATGTGTTCCCGAAGCTGCCGGCCAAGGACGTCGTGCAGCACGCGCGCCTGGTGTTCGCCGACAACGAAGGCGTCTCGCAGACGAACGACTGGAGCTTCACCGTGAGCTATCTTCAGCTCGATCCGGCCACGCGGCTCGGCGGTCCCGGCCCGGTGCGCGGCTTCAAGATCCACGCCACGCAGGCGGAGGAGCAGGGCGAGAACAGCCTCGACCGCGCCGAGGCGCAGCTCGCGGCGAACTCGGCCATCCCCAAGAACTACGACGTCAACGTCGTGGAACCGTTGGTGAACTTCTCCCAGAACGCGGTCGACGGCGGCACCGACGGCTATTTCGACGGCGACGCCCCGATACCG
>JBBRQL010000119.1:0-12345 GCA_038226425.1 Verrucomicrobiota bacterium | reverse complement strand
TGCGGAAATGGTTGAGCAGGTCGCTCAGCAGGCGTCCGAGGTCCTTGCCGCTTTTGGCCAAGGTGTCGAGCAGCCGCAATGTCGACGCGGTGTCGCCGGCGAGCAGGGCGCTGCTCAGCTCGAGCAGTTGGGCGCGGGCGGCCAGGCCGAACATCGAGAGCACGTCGCTCTCGACGATCTCGGTGCCGCAGAAGCTGATGAGCTGGTCGAGCGTCGATTCGGCGTCGCGCATCCCGCCGTCCGCGCCGCGTCCGATGGCGTGAAGGGCCGCGTCGTCGACCTTCACGCCTTCCTGGCCGGCGATCCAGGCGAGGTGCTTGACGATGAGCGCCGTCGGGATGCGGCGGAGGTCGAACCGCTGGCAGCGGCTGAGGATCGTGATGAGGACCTTCTCCGGATCGGTCGTCGCGAAGAGGAACTTCACGTGGGCCGGCGGTTCCTCGAGCGTCTTCAGCAGCGCGTTGAACGCCGCCGTCGAGAGCATGTGGACCTCGTCGATGATGTAGATCTTGAACTTCGACGAGGCCGGGGCGAACCGCGCCGTCTCGCGCAGCTCGCGCACTTGTTCGACGCCGTTGTTGGAAGCGCCGTCGATCTCCAGCACGTCGAGCGACCTGCCTTGGGTGATCTCCTGGACCCGGGGATCGTCATCGGAGAACTGCGCGTCCGGGCCGCCGGTGCAGTTGAGCGCCTTGGCGAAGATGCGGGCGAGGGTCGTCTTGCCCGTGCCCCGGGGCCCGCAGAACAGATAGGCATGCGCGATGCGGCCGGCCTTGATGGCGTTGGCCAGCGTCTGGGTGACGTGTTCCTGGCCCACGACATCCTCGAACCGCTGGGGGCGGTATTTGCGAGCTATGACCTGGTAAGACATCGGGACGGGGAGCGCCGGACGCGGGACGCGGAACGGAGAGCGCTCGCATCGGTGCAAGATCCGCGTTCCGGATCCCGCGTTCCGCGTCCGGAGAAAACCAGGGTGACCACGGCAGACGGGAGCAAACTACCGTTGCTGCCTTCCGGCCCTGGCGGGGTTCGTAAGTCCGCGTTCCATGGGCCCTGGCGCGGCGGATTAAGGGGAACGACCGCGCATGGAGCAAGCGGGTATTTCCGCCGGACGGATATTTGACCGCCACGGTTGCCCGCGCGCCGGACGCTGCCACCCTTCCGGCCGCATGAGCCAAGCCAAGAACGTGTCGGGCGGGACCCTCAAAGAATGCTGCAGCGACCCGATGACCGGGTTTTTTCGCGACGGCAAGTGCCGCACCTGCCCGGAGGACCTCGGCGCGCACGTGGTCTGCGTGGAGGTCACGGAGGAGTTCCTCCGCTTCAGCCGGGCGCGAGGCAACGACCTGTCGACGCCCGTGCCGGCGTACGGTTTTCCCGGACTGCGTCCGGGCGACCGTTGGTGCCTTTGCGCGGCGCGCTGGAAGGAGGCCTATGACGCAGGCTGCGCACCGCCGGTGATCCTCGGCGCGACCGAGGAGAGCGTGCTGGAGCACGTCCCGCTCGAAGAGCTCCGAGAGCACGCCACGGCTTGAGTCCTGGACAGGCGCGACCTGCGCGTTTGGAGCAGGGCAGCGCGGCCGGGGGAGCCGTTCAGAGCAACGTCAGCAGGCCTGCCGCGGCTGCGATGCCCCAAAGGACGAGCACCGCTTGCGCTTTGGAGAGCCCGGCCCGGACGAGCCGGTGGGAGAGATGGTTCGTGTCGCCCAACCAGAACGGCCGCCCGGCCAGCGTGCGCACGCAGACGACGCGCGCAAGATCGACCAGCGGGACGGCCAGGATGAACAGCGGGCTCAGCACCGCGAGACGTGACGGCGCGGCCAGCTTCGCCGAATAGAAGTGGGGTAGGATCGCCAGCACGGCGAGCAGGTAGCCGATGAGATGGCTGCCGGAATCACCGAGGAACACCGATGCCCGCGGGAAATTGTACGGCAGGAACCCGGCCAACGCCCCGGCCACCAGCAGCGCCAGCGAAGCGACGAGATACTGGCCGTTGCGTGCCGCGAGGAACGCGATCCATCCTGCCGCGATCAAGCCCAGCCCGCCGCACAGGCCGTTCATGTTGTCGTTGAAGTTCAGCGCGTTGGTCACCGTGAGGATCCAGAGCACCGTGACGGCGTAGCTGAAGAGGAGGCTGGGCACGAAGAGCGTCACGCGCACCCCGGCGGCGGCCACGAGCAAGGCCACGGCGCATTGCCCGGCGAATTTCACCGCCGGTCGCAGCTCGTGGCGGTCGTCCCACCAGCCGAGCACGACCATGCCCAGCGCGCCGAAAAGGATCGCGACCAGCTGCGGGCCGCGTTTGCCGAGGCCGTAGCTCAGCTTCTCCGCCGCCTCCCGGTCCAGCAGCTGGAGCTGCACCACCGCGACGGAGCCGAGCACGACCAATGCGATGCCGGTGAAGACGGCGAGCCCGCCTGCGAGCGGGACCGGCGTGTGATGGATCTTGCGGTGGCCAGGGTCGTCGACCAGACCGGTCCGCTCGCACCACGCCCGCCAGAGCGGGAGCGAAGCCGCGGTGGCGACGAGCGCGCCGAAGAAGGCGAGCAGATAGGCGTTCAGGGGAAAGGCCACGGGCGGAGATGGGGTCTAGGAGACGGGGTGGAGGATTCCGCGCGCGGCGGCGAGGCGGAGGTAGAGCGCGTGCTGGTCGTCCACGAGCCGTCCGATGGTGAAACGCTCGCGGACGAAGGCGCGGCCGTTCTCGCCGAGACGGGCGCGCAGATCGGGGCCGGCCGCCAATTGCGCAAGCCGGCGGACCAGCGTGGCGTGGTCGCCGGGCCGGACGAGGAAGCCGGTCGTGCCGTCGTGGCAGACCTCGCCCGCGCCATCGCAATCGTAGGCGACGACGGGCTTTCCTGCCGCGAGCGCTTGCGGCAAGGCGCGCGGCAGGCCTTCGCGGCGCGACAGGTGGACGAGGCAATCCATCAATCCGACGTATCGCGGCACCTCGGACGGCGGGACCAGCCCGGTGAAGACGAAATGTCCTTCCAGGCCCTGCGCAGCGGCCATCTTCTCGAACCGGTCGCGCCATGGCCCGTCGCCCACGAACAAGAAGCGGACGCAGGGAACCTGCCGGACCATCTCCCGCGCGATGGCGAAGACATCATCGTGGCCCTTCAGCTCGAAGAGCCGCGCGATCTTGCCGATGACGAGGTCGCCGTCGCGCAACCCGAGCTTCGCGGCGAGCGCGGCGTCGCGCCGCGCCGCGAGATACGGCGCGAGATCGAAGCCGCTGAAGATCCGGGTGTACTGGTCGGCGCGTCCGATGCCCGCGGCGAGGTATTGCGCCGCCATGGCGTCGGCGACGGTGACGAAGTGGTCGGTCACGCGGCCGGCGATCCGTTCGGCGGTGGTGAAGACCGCGTTCGCGAGCGGGCCTTGGAACGGGCCGAAGCTCGGACCGTGGATTCCGTGGACGATGATCGGGACGCCGGCCTTCTGCGCCGCGAGCCGGCCGAGGATACCTGCCTTGCCGCTGTGGGTGTGGACGAGGTCGGGCCGCTTCTCCCGGAAGATCGCCACGAGCCGGCGGTAGGCGAGGCGGTCGGTCCATGGCCGCACCGCCCGGACCAGCTCGGGCACCACCGTGAGGCAACCGGCGGCGGCAACCACCGGTTCGAGGGAACCTTCGCGTCCGGTGGTCGGGCCGGCGACCAGGTCGACCTCGAGGCCGGGCTTCGCGCGCAGCCCGAGGACGGACGCGATGGTGTTCTCCTGGGCGCCGCCGACGATCAACCGCGTGATGACGTGGGTGATGCGCACGGCGCGGAACTCACCGGCCGGTCTTCAGGCGGGCGACACGGGCGACGACCGACGCGTACTCGGCGGAATCCTTCGGGGCGACCGCGATGTAGCGCTCGAAGTGCTTGATCGCGACGGCGGTCTCTTTCTTGCGCTCGGCGATCTCGCCGAGACCGAACTGGAAGATGTGCCGGTCCGGATGCTTGCCGGCGAGCTTCTCGTAGTCGCGCCGTGCTTCATCGAGCTTGCCGGTCTGCAGCAGGCAGATCGCGCGGTTCGCCCGTGCGAACTCGTTCTCCGGATCCTGCCGGACGAGCTTCTCCAACACCGTCAAGGCTTGGTCGAACTGGTTCCGCCCCATCGCGATGATCACCCGCCGCGACGCGATGGTGGTGTCGTCCGGCTGCATGAGCGCCCATTGGTCGAGGGCTTTGAGCGCGTCGTCGGGCCGGCCCGATTCGATGTAGAGCTGGCTGAGCAGGTCGAGCGGGTCGGCCGCGTCGGGCAACGTGCGCCGGGCCTGGAGGAGCAGTTTCTCCGCTTCCGCACGCCGGCCGAGACGGAAGAGGGCCGTGGCCTCGAGGCGGATGAGCTTGGCCTGGTCGTCGATCTTCAGGGTCTCCTTGGCGCGCAGGTCGGACGCAGCGGCGAGCGCCATCGTCGGTTCGCCGGCGGTGAGGCAGGCCCCGATGTATCCGAGGGCGGCGAGGGTGAAGGAGGGATCGAGCTGGTGCGCGCGGAGGAAACGGATGGCGGCGCCGCGGGCGAGCTGGTCGGCCGATTGCTCGAGCGCCCGGGCGCTCATGAACAAGAAGCGCGGTTCGTCGACCGGGCCCTGTTCCGCGAAGACGCTGCCCAAGGACCGGCCGACGAGCGGCTTCCGGATGTCGTCGGTGATCGGCTGCTTGGCGCGCAAGGCGGTGTTGACGCGGCCGTTCACCTCGGCGGCCAAGCTGTCGGCATCCAGCTTGCGGGCGAGAGCGAACAGCCTCGCGGCGTCGTCGAGCCGGCCGGCCTGCTGGAGGTAGACGCCGCTGGTGTTGACCGTCCGGGCCCACAGCACGGCCGCCTGCTTGGCGTTGACGGCACCGAGCTTGGAAGCGGTGGCGAGTTCCTCGAGCTCGCTTTGGGTCCGCGTCCAGTAGGCCACCGCAGCGGTCGATTCTTCGGCGGTGAGCGGCGGAGGCTCGACCTGGCGAGGTTCGTAGCCCTTCAACCGGAACACGGAGTCGACCGGGCGTTGCTGGAACTGCTCAAGGATGAAGTTCGAGGCAGGGTTCAGGTAGAAGGCCAGACCGTTCGTCGACGCGCGCGCCACCAGTTGGAGGAACGGCCCGGCGACGCCTTCCGTCGCCTTGGCGAACGCCGCGAGCTCGGGCCAACGCGCGCCGTGCTCGCGGAGGAGGCGTTCACGGTACCAAGGCTGTGGAGCGAACGGCGTGAAGACCAGGAGATGAGGAACGACCGACGGTTCCCGCCGCAGATGCGCCGCCAGCAGCGCGTTCAGGGCCGGGTCGTCGACCAGGACCACGGCCGGCTTGGAGGGCAGCGGCGCGACCAAGGCCCGGACGAGGTGGTCCAGCGAGGGGCCGCTGTTGGCGCGGATGACGGGGAAGTTCCGGGCCACCAGCGCCGCCGGGATGCCGACCGTCAGGGCGAGCATCAGCCCGAAAACCAGCTTCGAGAGCGCGCTGAAGCCGGGCGAAGGTCGTTCCCACGATTTCTCCGGCGAGTGGCCGCAGACGAGCAGGAAATAGCCAAGGAAGTAGGCCGCGGCGAGCGCGGCGGTGAAGTGGAAGGTCAACAACGGGATGCCACCGAACTGCGGGTCCAGGTGGATCATGATCCGCTGGCTGAACGCGGTGTCGAACGCCATGTACGCGGCGATGGCCAAGAAGAAAAACTTCATCACCACGACCGCGCCGACGCTCATGAGACGCTCGAGGCTAGAACCTTTCGTGCCGGTCCACCGGATGCCGACGAGCACCAGCGGCGCGACGTTGACCAGCGCCAGCAGGAGGAAGCGTCCGCGCGGCATGCCGAAGAGGTAGCTTTTCTGGACGACAAGATTGAAGTGGAGGATGTCCCAGAACCCGCGGCCATCGCCCGCCCGCATCTGGCCGGCCAAGGGCAGGATCAGGTAGGCCGTCAGTCCAGCCGCGCCCCAAGCGACGAACCGGACCAAGAATCCCGCATCGAGGATGGCGAGCCCGCGGATCCAGACCAGTGCCACTGCTGCTAGCGGCATGAACCCGACCAGCGCCCAGTTTCCGGCGAGCCCCGCGCCGTAGATGAACGCGAACTTCCAGAGCCATGTTTCCCGGAGGTCTTGGCGGTATTCCAACAGGCATCGGACGCAGTAGGCGAACACGAGCAGGTCGAGCATCTCGCCGGTCTGCGCCGTGGCCTGCTCCCAGAACGTGAGCTGGAAACCCAGCAGACCGGCAGCGAAGACCGGGGGAGCCCAGGCGAACTTCGTGTGCAGCATCGTGCGGTCCGAATGGCCGCGGATGCGTTGCTCTCGCGTGCGGTCATGCGGGAGAAGGGCGGCGCACCGCGCCAGCAGGCCGGCGGCGCCGGCCGCGAAGACGGCGGCCAACACGTTCACGGCGTACGGGTACTTTGCCTCGGGGACCCAGCGCAACGGCAGGCTCAGCAGCCAGAGCAAGGGCCGCGTCTGCATCAGGGATCCGTCCCAACCGCCCAACTGCGCGGTGGTCTCCATCGAGTTGGCGGCGATCCATGGGTTCAGGGTGGCCAGATACGCCGTCAGCATGACGAACGCGATGACCCAAGGCAGACGGTCCGGCACGAAGGCACGCGGAGGCGAGGAGGAGTCTTCCATAAGGTCGGTCGCGGAAACGTGCGGGTGCGACCCTCGTCAAGGCAAAGCAAAACCGGTCGCCGGGCGCTTACGCGACGGTCCGTCGGACTTCCGGCACGGAGACTCCGAGCATCATCGGTCCGAGAAAACGAACCGCGGCTGGAGCTGCCGGATGCCCGGAGGGCTGAAGAGTCCCGGAGGTGCCATATGGTCGTTGGTGCCGCCCGACGATGCGCCCATCGTGAACCCGGCCAAGGAGACCGGGCCGGTGTCCGACGAGAAGACCGGGCCAGTGGTGCCCGCGGTGTCCAGCAGGCCCGCCGGGGAGCGAGAATGCCCGCCGATGCCAGCTTGGAGCGGAAGGGGTGCCCAGACGGCGTTGTCGTCCTCGGGCACGCTCCGCGCCGCTTGATACGCCGCGACCCCGACCAGCCCTGTGCCCACGCAGATCAAGGCGTTGGCGCCCGCGAGGCCGCGCTGCCAGTTCAACGGCGCCAAGAACGCGCGCCACCAAGGCAGCGGGGCGGCGAGCTCAGATGCTTCGATGCGGGCGATGACCTTCGCGGAGAATCCGTTGAAGTAGCCGGGCGGCGGGGTCTCGTGGCGCTTCCAAGCCAGCATCCGGCGCAGATCGGTGAAGTCTTCAGGCGGCTGTGTCATGGCTACTTTCGGAGGTCGGACAGCCACGCCTGCAATTGCTGGCGGGCGTAGAAAAGACGTGAGCGGACGGTCCCCGGATTGCAACCCATGATCTTCGCGATCTCGTCATGCGGGAGGCCTTGGACATCGTGCAGCACCACGACGGTCCTGTGCTCTTCGGACAGCTTGAGCAGGGCGTCGTTCAAACTTTTCTGGAGCTCGGCCAAGCTCGCCTCGCGACGCGGCGTGTTCTGGGAGATGAGTTCGACCAAGCCGGGGTCGTGCTCCGCGTTGTGGTCGAGGTCGTTGAGGCTGATGTGGTGCGTCCGGTGGCGGCGGGTCTTGAGGTGGTTGAGGCAGGTGTTGTACGCGACCCGGTAGATCCAGGTGTAGAACGAGGAATCCCCCTTGAAGCTCCCGAGTGCTTTCCACGCCTTGATGAACGCGTCCTGCGCCAGGTCGTTGGCGTCCTCGTGGTTCGAGGTCAGGTGGTAGCAGAGGCCATAGATGCGCTGTTGGTAGAGCTGGATCAGTTGATCGTACGCGCCGAGATCGCCGGCCTTGGCGCGCGCGACCAACGGCCGGTCATCCTGGGCGGCGCCAGGTGGCGGGTCGGAGGGCTGTCCGGGCGTCGCGGGCGGTTCCTTCACGGGCGACGAGGCTCAACCACCCAGCGCGGCGGTCTGTTGCGAGAGAAAATCGGCGAGCCCGTGCAATGAACGCGTGGCCGGTCCGGGGCGGATCCCTTCGAGCGCCGCACGGGCGTCGGCCAAGAGCGAGTCGATCGAGGCAGCGGATTCGGCGAGCGCACCGTGCTGCTCCAATTTTGCGCGGACGTCGCCGAACCGCTCCGGATCCCATCGGTCGAGCCAGGAGAGGACCTCTTGCCGCTCGGACGCGCCCGCCCGCTCGAAGAAGACCAGCAACGGCAGCGTGACCTTGCCGGTCGCGAGGTCGGTTCCCAACGATTTCCCGGCAGTCTCCTCGCTCCCGTATAGATCGAGGCAATCGTCGTAGACCTGGTAAGCGGTGCCCAAGGCCAGCCCGTGGCGGCGCAACGCTTCCTGCTCCGCGAGGGTGCCGCCGGCCAGCTTGGCGCCGAGTTCGCAGGCCAGAGCGAAGAGCTCGGCGGTCTTCATCTCCAGCACTTTGAAATACTCCGCACGCCCCAAGGTCCAGCGCCTCCTCCGGTGCGTCTGGAGGATCTCGCCGGTGCAGACGGTGCCGGTCGAACGCGCGATGGCGCGGCTGATGTCGGTGGTCGAGAAATCGGACGCCAGCTTCAGGGCATGGGCGAACAGGCAGTCGCCCAACAGCACCGAGACCTGGTTGCCCCAACGAGCCGAGAGCGTCGGCTGGCTGCGGCGCATCGTCGCGGCGTCCATGATGTCGTCATGCACCAGAGTCGCGAGATGGATCATCTCGATCACCACCGCGATCTTCACGAGCTCGTCGCCCGCCGGCCCGATGGTCCCGCCCGCGAGCGCCACCAACGTCGGGCGCAGCTGCTTGCCCTGGTTTGCCAGCGCGTAGCGGGCGTACTCGGCGATCTCCGGTTCGAAGGCGTCCGCCTGACCGGCCAACCGTTCGGAGACGTCCGCCAAGAACGGCCGCACGGGTGCGACGACGTCGTCCCAGGTCGTCTTGGCCGGGAAGCCGTTACGTGTGTGAACCTTCAGAGTAGGGGCAAGGACCGCCATCGTGCTCGCCGACAGTAGGGTCCGTCCAAAAGGGGGTCAACCGAAGGAAACGGATGAAGTTGCGTCCCGGAAACTGGTGCGTCCAGACCCCGTGCCGGCCCCGGCGGGGCGCTTGAGGCGTGGGGAGATCGTGGGGTCCTTCGCCATCGGGGGACTCTGCGACGGGGGCGCGCAACGCCATGCCGAGACATCGCACCGTCGCTATGCATGGTGTCCGGACGCTTCGCGATATCCGGCGACGATGGGGAGGGTCCGTCGCGTCCGTCCGCCGGAGGTGACCGTGTCGGCGAGGTCGGCCGTGCGTCTTTGGTGGATTCCGCCGCACTTGTCCCCAATCCTCCGGCACAGATGTCTTCCGACCTCAGGCTCATCTCCACGGATTTCGACGGCACGATCCACACGGATTTCGGCGACGCACCCGTGCCGATCGCCTTGCAGGACAAACTCATCGCGCTCCGCGCCCAAGGCGTGCTCTGGGTCATCAACACCGGTCGCGACCTCGCCAGCCTGATGGAAAGCATCGGCCGCGCGCGGATGACGGTGCTGCCCGATTATGTGGTGACCGTGGAGCGCGAGATCCACCAGCACGTCGGCGGGCACTACCAATCGGTCGAACCATGGAACAGCCGGTGCCTGCGCGACCATGCCGCCGTGTTCAGCGCGCATTCGCCGGTGATCGGTTCGTTGATGCGTTCGTTGGAAGCCCGGTTCGACGCGACCTTCTACGACGACATCTGGTCGCCGCTCTGCGCCATCGCCCGTAGCAATGCCCAGATGGACGCCATCCAAGCGGAGCTCGACGTGTTCTCGGCGCGGGTGCCGGAGCTCGTCGCCGTGCGCAACGACGTCTACGTGCGCCTGAGCCACCGCGACTACAGCAAGGGCACCGCGCTCCGGGAGATCCAGCGCCTCGCCGGCCTCTTACCCGCCCAGACCTTGGCCGCGGGCGACCACCTGAACGACCTGCCCATGCTCGTGCCTTCGGTCGCGCGCTGGCTGGTGACGCTCTCGAACGGTCTGCCCCAGGTGAAGGCCCAGGTGGCCGCGCACGGCGGGTTCACGGCCTCGAAGCCGGCCGGTGAAGGCGTGCTCGAGGCGCTCGAGACGCTGTTCCGCTGAAAATCGAGGCGATCACCGCGAACGGATGCTAGCCTTCTCCTCGTGCTGACCGACCGGTCTTGGTTCACGATCGCCGTGGCGCTCTACGGCGTCAGCGCGGTCTATTCCGTGCTGCTGTGGCGGCGCGGGTTCCGCGAGGACAACCGCGTGCTCTACGCGATGCTGTCCGGCGGCGCGGCGCTCCATACCTGGGCGATGTTCCAGCGCGGTTTCGCGCTCGACCGCTGTCCGATCAACAACCTCTTCGAGGCGTCGATGTTCATCGCGTGGACCATCGTCGCCGCCTACCTGGTGATCGGCGCGTTCCGACGGCTGCGGTTCCTCGGCGCGTTCGCCTCGCCGTTGCTGGCGGCGATCGGTGTGTTCGCGCTGTTCCCCATGCTCGACCACCGCGGGCCGAAGCCCGAGTTCTCCCACGCTTGGGAGAGCCTCCACGCCGCGTCGGTGCTGCTGTCCTACGGCGCGTTCGGCCTCAGCGCGGTCGCGGCGCTCATGTACCTCACGCAGGAGCACGACCTGAAGTTCCACCGGGCCCGCGCCGTGCTCGCGCTCATGCCGCCGATCCAGCGCCTGGAGAAGGTCATCTCGGGCCTCTTGGCGGCGGGGTTCGTGCTGCTCACCGTGGGGTTGGCCCTCGGTGCCTGGTGGCTTAAACAGGCGAAAGGCTACTTCGTCAGCGACGACCCGAAGATCGTCTGGAGCGCGCTCGTCTGGGTCGCGTACGGCGTCCTGCTCGCGTTGCGCGGCAAGCTCGGCGCCGGCGGCCGGCGCTTCGCCTGGGGCGTCATCGGAGCGTTCGTCTTCGTGCTCCTCACCTTCTGGGGCACCAACCTCCCCTCGCCCATCCACCACCCGTGAACGTGCGATGAGCCTCGTCGTCATCGGTCTCAGCCACCGGTCCGCCGCCGTCGATGTGCGCGAACGCTTCGCCTACGCCGAGGCGCAGGTCGCGCCGACGTTGGCGAAGCTGCGGGACTCCGGTCTCGCCCGCGAGGCGGTGCTCCTGTCCACCTGCAACCGCGTCGAGCTCTACGTCGCGCCGGTGCGGCCGGCGCGCGAGGCGGCATCGGAGCTCCGCGAGTTCCTCGTCGCCGACCGCGCGGTGTCCGGCCCGCTGGGCGGCGAGCTCTACGCGCATACCGACCAGACCGGGGTCGAGCACCTGTTCAAGGTCGCGTGCGGACTGGATTCGCTCGTGCTCGGCGAGACCGAGATCCTCGGCCAGCTCAAGCAGGCCTACGACCTCGCCCTGGCTGCCGGCCACACGGGACGTGTCCTGAACAAGGCCTTCCAAGGCGCCTTCAACGTCGCCAAGAAGATCCGCAGCGAGACGCAGATCCAGCGCGGCAACACCAGCGTCGCCTCGGTCGCGGTGGACCTCGCGGACAAGATCTTCGACGGCCTCAGCGGGCGCGACGTCATGGTCATCGGCGCCGGCGACACCAGCGAGAAGACGGCCCGCGCGCTGCTGGGCCGCGGCGCGAGGAGCCTGTTCGTCAGCAACCGCTCGTTCGACCGCGCCGCGGCTCTGGCCGCCGAGCTTGGCGGCCAAGCGGTCCACTTCGACGGATGGGAGAGCGAGTTCGCGCGCATCGACATCGTCGTGAGCAGCACCAGCGCGCCGCACCACATCCTCGACCGGCCGAAGCTGGAGCGGCTGCTGAAGCTCCGCGCTCCCCGGCCGCTGCTGCTCATCGACATCGCCGTCCCTCGCGACATCGACCCCGAGGTGCGGTTCCTCGACGGTGTCTATCTCGCGAACGTGGACGATCTGCAGGGCATCGCCGACGAGCATCTCCGCAACCGCCGCGACGAGGTCGTCCGCTGCGAGGCCATCATCCGGGATAAGGCGCGCGGCCTCGTGGCCGCCCTCGGATTCCCGGCCGATGGCGTGCGCGCCATGGTGCTCGACCGCCCTCGCGGCGTGTGACCGGACGCCCGCCACGACGATCTTCTGGTCACTCTCCTACGGCTCCACGACATCCTCTGATCCCGAATGAACGGTCCCGCCACGTCTCCCGCCCCGCGCTCGTCCTTCACCATCTGCACGCGCGGATCCGCGCTCGCCCTCGCCCAGTCGGAGCAGGTGCTCGCCGATTGCGAGGCGCTGTTCCCGGACCTCGATTTCGAGCTGAAGATCATCAAGACCACCGGTGACAAGCTCCAGACCGCGTCCCTTTCCGATGCCGACGGACCTTTGCCCAAGGGGCTCTTCACCAAAGAACTCGAGGTCGCGCTGCTCGGGCGCGAGGCCGACATCGCCGTCCACAGCCTGAAGGACCTTCCGACCGAGCTGCCCGACGGCCTGGTGCTTGCCGC
>JBBRQL010000118.1:0-12405 GCA_038226425.1 Verrucomicrobiota bacterium | reverse complement strand
GAGCCTGGTCGCCAAGACGGTCCAGGGCCAACTGATCGCCCTGACCCACAACCTCCTCCTGCTCTATGAGGCACGCCTCGAACGCGAGCATGGCCTCCGCAACGTGGCCGAGGACCACCGCCGCTCCCGACGGACCGACGCTCTGGTCCAACTCGCACAACAGGCCGGACCCCCTATCTCCTCCCTCCTCCTGGCTCCCAGAAGGGCCACCCAGCGCTCCGTCAAGTTCCTCCGCTGGCTACGCCTCGCCCTCAGAGAACAACTCGCGGAAACCATCGCCCTGCCTCGCCTCGCCCAGCTCTATGCCTCCCTTTAACACCTGAGGTCGGACACCGTTGCCCTACAGGAAGCGTGTGCGCGTCGGTTTAGTTTGTGGGTTTTGTTAACCGGTTAAGCATAGATTCAAGCGTGCCTATCCGGCTTGCTGACAAAGGGTAAGCGGTGAGACGTCTCGGCGCAACCCTTCCAAAACCGCCGCCTCGTGCTGGGCATCCTCGGCCAAGATGCGCTCCAAGGAATCGCTCACGAATTCGTCCGGCGTGCCGAACCCAGCGGCCCGGGCGCGGCAGTCGCCCCACTCGTCCATCCTCGGCAACAAGGCGGCTTTCATGCGCCGAAGCTAGGACCGCGGCCGGCATCGCCGCAAGGCGCGGTCGTGGAACGTCGGCAAAAGCTACCGTTCCTTAATTCCACCCAAGAAAACGCCCGGTTTCATTGAAGAAACCGGGCACAATAAACTGGAGCGAGTGAAGGGATTCGAACCCTCGACATTCACCTTGGCAAGGTGACGCTCTACCAGGCTGAGCTACACTCGCAATCGCCGAAGCGGCGCTCTAAATGCGAGAACGGCGGGGTGATTGCAAGCCATGTTTTTGCTCGGGACGAAAATTGATCACGGTCAGGTCCGCCGGTCGCCGGCCATCGGCTAGACCCAGCCTTTCAAACGGTAGAAGAGCCAGCCGACCTGTTCGTGCGCCCAGTAGCCGATGAGATCGAAGCCCCGGCTTCGCGGGACGACCATCCACGAGCCCTTTCCTTCCAAGCCGTCGAGGCCGAGGAATTCCGCGCCGGCCGGCATGACGTCCAATCCTGCCTTCCGGAAGACCGCTTCGGCCCGGGCCAAGTGGTAGCCGGAGCTGACCAGCAGGATTCGTCGCCATCCATGGGCGGCGGCAAGTTGGGCGGTCCTCTCGGCCTCTTCCCGTGTGTTCGCGCAGACGCCGAGCAGGTGCAGCTCGCCGACCGGAAGATGCCAGGACCGGGCCCAATCGGTGATCAGCTCGGAATCGGGCCGGCGCTGGCCGCCGGCTTCGTAGAAGCTGCCTCCGAGCACCAGCGCCTTGGCGCGTCCGGTCCGGACGAACTCGAGCGCGAGCAGGATCCGGTCGCCCGCCTCGCCGACCCCGAACCGCAGCGGGGACCGCGTCGTGAAGCCGTGCGAGCCGCCGAGCATGACCACGGCATCGGCCTTCTCCGGCCAACCGTGGACCCGCGGATCGTAGGGACGTTCCAGCCCGGCCAAGAGCCACGCCGGGATCTGCGTCCCGCCGACCACCTGGATGAAGACGAGCAATGTCCCGGGGAAGACCGAGGCCTTCCATCGCCGGTGGAACAGATGCCAGAGGGTCGCCGCGAGCAACGCGGCCCAGATGACCCCGATGGGCTGCGCCAGCGCGGCCAGAGAATCGTACAACGGCTTCATCACTTCCCGAAGCTAGCCGGGAAGGCGTGCCCGGCCAGCCTTGTCTCGGTCCCGGCGTTCCCGCGGAGGTGCCGTGCGAGCCGGGAAGATTGACGCCTCCGGCGGAGGCCGACGACACTCGCGCAGTGCGCGTCTTGTTGGTCAACGACGGGGCAAGTCCACACACGGGCGGCATGAACCGGATGGTGGTGGGCACGTGCGATGCGTTGTCCCGCGCGGGACATGCGGTCGGGCTGGTCTACCACGACGACCGGCCGGCCACCGTGGGGTGCCCGACCTTCCACGTGCCGGAGACGTGGCCGCCGGGACAGCGCGGCGTCGCCTTGGACGCGGCGGTCGACACGTTCCGGCCGGATGTCGTGCAGGTCCATTCGACGCGGTTCCATGCTTACCTGCCCGCGCTCAGCCACCGTGTGCCGCTCACGACCTTCGTGCATGACCAGAGCATCTTCTGCTCGGGCGGCGACCGGATGACCGGAAGCCTCGTGCCTTGCCGGCGTGCCCATGGGCTGGGCTGCTTGTTCTGGCACTTCGCGCAGGGCTGCGGAGGGAAGAATCCATTGGGCAATTGGCGTCGATGGCGGGGATGCTCGCAGCGGATGGAGCCGCGCACGTTGCGGCGCGCGCGGTTCCAGGTGGCCTCGCGTTTCATGCGGGAAGGTCTGCTGCAGAACGGCTATCCGGAGGACCAGGTCGATGTGGTGCCGCTCTTCACCGAGGAGCCGGTGGCGAAGGCCGCGACCGAGCCGGGATTGCTGTTGCTGCCGGGACGTCTAGTGCGCGGGAAGGGGACGGAGGTCGCGCTCGAAGCGTTGGCGCTGCTGCGTTCTCCGGACGTGCGCTTGGCGATCGCCGGCGATGGCCCGGAGCGCGTGGCGCTGGAACGCGAGGCGACGCGGCTCGGGGTCGCGGCGCAGGTCTCGTTCTTGGGCGAACTGACGCCGGCCGCTCTGGGACCGTGGTACGCCCGCGCGCAGGTCGTGCTGTTCCCGGTGCTGCGCTTGGAGCCGTTCGGGTTGGTCGGGCTGGAAGCGATGGCCCACGGCAAACCCATCGTCGCGTTCGGTGGCGGCGGCGTGGACGAATGGCTCTGTCCGGGCGAGACGGGACTGCGGGTCGAGGCGCGCACGGCCGAAGGCTTCGCAGCTGCGCTGGGCGAGCTGCTCGCCGATCCGGTGCGTTGTGGGGCGATGGGCGAAGCGGCACGGCGTCGTTTTCCGCCGTTCCGGCCCGAGGCCTACGTGGAGCGGCTCGGCCTGGCTTTCGAGCGCGCCATCGGGTGGTTCGCGGCGACGGCGAAAGAGGGACCGATCGCAACCTGATGTCTCCGTCCGCTTCGAACTTCCCATGCGAATCCTGCTGATCGGCGAACGGGCCCGGGCGCACAACGGCGGCTTGAACCGCGTCGTGACGGAGACCTGCGCCGGCTTGGCGCGCGCCGGCCACGAGGTCGGGCTGGCCTACCACAACGACGAGCCGGAGCTGGCCGGCATCGAGCTGTTCCGGCTGTCCCGCGGCGGGACCGCGGAGGAGGTCGCCGAGGCGCACGCGCGGTTCCGTCCCGACGTGGTGCAGGTCCATTATCTCGCCGATCCGGGCATCTTGCCGGCGATCGTCGGACTCGGGCCGACCGCGGTCTTCTTGCACGACCAGACGTGGTTCTGCTCGGTCGGCGACCGCATGACGCCGGATTCCAGACCGTGCCATCGACCGCACGGGGTGGCCTGCCTCGCGTGGCATTACGCGCAGCGGTGCGGCGGGCTGAAGCCTTGGGCCAACTGGAACCTTTGGAAGTACACGCGGCAGCTCGCGGCGTTGAAAGGGCTGCGGTCCGCGCGCATCCAGGTGGCGTCGCGTTTCATGGCATCGGGCCTCGCCGAGAACGGCTACGAGATGGAGCGCGTCGACGTCGTGCCGCTCTTCTCCGAGCCGCCTCCCGCGGACGCCGAGGTCGAGCCGGGGCTGGTCCTGCTGCCGTCGCGCTTGGTGCCGGCGAAAGGCGTCCAGGTCGCGCTCGATGCGTTGGCGATGATCCAGCCGACGCCTTGGCGCCTCGCGATCGCGGGCGACGGCTGGAATCGCGGTGAGCTGGAAGCGCAGGCCCGTCGGCTGGGCATCGCGGATCGCGTGCGGTTCCTCGGCGAGATCCCGCCGGCCGAGCTGGCGACATGGTACGCGCGCTCGCAGCTCGTGCTGTTCCCGGTGCTGCGGCAGGAGCCGTTCGGGCTCGTCGGCGTGGAATCGCTGGCGTACGGGAAGCCGATCGTGGCCTTCGCCGGCGGCGCGGTGGACGAATGGCTCTGGCCGTGCGAGACCGGGCTGCGCGTGGACGGCCGGTCGGCGGATGCGTTCGCCGCGGCGATCCGGGAACTGCTCACCGATCCGGCGCGCTGCGCGACGATGGGTGCCGCGGCACGACGGCGGTACCCGCAGTTCCGTCCGGAGGCGTATATCGGCCGTCTGGTGGCGTCGTTCGAGCGGACGCTCGGGTGGGCGGCGAAGACCGCTCCGGCCGGCCCGACGACGAGGTAGGTGATAGGGAATAGGGAATAGGTGATGGGTGATGGGTGATGGTGACGGGCTCGATTTTCGCCGGGCTGGCCGATAGCCAGCCGTTCTTGGGCCGTGTACGGTCGGCCGCATGAAATTCCCCGTGGTCGCTTGCGCGCTTCTTGGCGCGGTCGCATTTCCGGTTCTCGCCGCGGATTGGTCGAATTGGCGCGGGCCGGACGGCTTGGGCGTCAGCCACGACACGGGGTTCCCGCTCGAGTGGTCCAAGAGCAAGAACGTCGCGTGGATCGCCCAGGTCCCGGGCAAGGGCTCCTCGTCGCCGGTGGTCGTGGGCGGACGCGTCTACGTCACCGTGCAGACCGAGGACACCGGGATGCATCTCGTCGCGCTGGACCGGAAGACCGGCGCGGTCGTCTGGGACCGCGAGGTGGCGAAGGGGAAGGCGAAGGCGCATCAGCTCCACAACATGGCCACGCCCACGGCGGTCGCGGACGGCAGGCATGTGTGGGCGCTCTTCGGCACCGGCGACCTCGCCTGCACGGACCTCGACGGCAAGATCGTGTGGCAGCGCGACCTCGGCAAAGAGTATGGCGCCTACAACGCCAACCACGGCTACGGATCCTCGCCCATGCTGCTCGACGGCCGCGTCTACGTCGCCTGGCTGCACCAAGGGCCGTCCTATCTGCTCGCGGTGGACGCGGCCACGGGCAAGGACGTGTGGAAGAAGGACCGCGACCTCGGCGCGAAGGAGGAGGCGAAGGATTCCTACAGCAGCCCGCTCTTCCTGCGTTCCGGCGGACGCACGGAGGTCGTGCTCGCCGGAGGCGGCGCGGTGGACGCGTACGATCCGGCGACCGGCGCGCAGCGATGGTTCGCGAAGGGCTTCGAGGTGCCGCATCCGTACGGCCGCACGATCGCGGGCGCGACCGCGGGCGAAGGCCTGGTGGTCGCCGTGGCGTCGGGCTTCCAGAACCGCGGCTACACGGTCGCGCTGAGGAAGGGCGGCACCGGCGACGTGACCACGAGCCATCGTGCGTGGTCGTTCAACAAGTTCTCGCCCGATTGTCCCACGCCGGTGATCCATCGCGGGCTGCTCTTCACCATCCGCGACGACGGCATGGCGTCCTGCGTGGACCTGAAGACGGGCGAGCCGCATTGGCAGGAGCGGCTGTTCACGGAGAACGTGAAGGTGTCGCCGGTCGCGGCGGACGGTCGCATCTACTTCACCAGCGGACAGGGCAACTGCGCGGTGGTGAAGGCGGCGGCGAAGTTCGAGGTGCTCGCGCGCAACGAGCGGGCCGAAGAGACGCTCTGCACGCCGGCCCTGAGCGACGGCCGCATCTATCTCCGCTCCGTGAATGGTGTCGCCTGCATCGCCAAAGATTGATCCCCTCGCAGACCTGCCCCCTGACCCCGTGCCTGAACCTGATATGACAACAAACCATCCGTCCCTCTCTCGTCGTCGTTTCCTCGGTGCCGCCACGGCGGCGGCGTTCACCTTCCCGGCGGTGCTGCGCGCGCAGGCGCCGTCGAAGAAGCTCAACTTGGCCATCATCGGTTGCGGCGGGCGCGGGGCCGGCAACCTCGGCGAGGTCGCCGGCGAGAACATCGTGGCGCTGTGCGACGTCAACGCCGACAACCTGTCGGCCGCGGCGAAGCGCTTCCCGAAGGCGCGGAAATATGCAGATTTCCGCCGGCTCTACGACGACGCCAAGGACATCGACGCGGTGGTGGTGAGCTGCGCCGAGCACACGCACGCCTTCGCCACGCTGCCGGCGCTCCAGATGCGCAAGCACGTGTACTGCGAGAAGCCGCTGACGCATTCCGTCTGGGAAGCCCGCGTCATCACCCAGGCCGCCGCCGAGGCGAAGGTGGCGACGCAGATGGGCACGCAGATCCACGCCGGCGAGAACTACCGCCGCGTGGTCGAGCTGGTGCAGGGCGGCGCGATCGGGCCGGTCCACGAGGTCCATGTGTGGGTCGGCCGCGCGTGGGGCCTGCAATCGCCGGAGGCGGCGGCGCGGAACAAGGACATCGTGTCGGTCCTGGAGCGGCCGAAAGGATCCTCGCCGGTGCCGGCGGGACTGGATTGGGACCTGTGGCTCGGACCCGCGCCGGAGCGTCCGTTCCACGAGGTCTATTTCCCGGGGCCGAAGTGGTATCGCTGGTGGGATTTCGGCGGCGGCACGATGAGCGACCTGGGCAGCCACTGGAACGACCTGCCTTTCTGGGCGCTCAAGCTGAGGCATCCGCTCACCATCGAGGCGAGCGGACCGCCGCCGCATCCGGAGCTGGCCCCGGCCTCGATGACCGCGACCTACACCTACGGCGCGCGCGGCGCGATGCCGCCGGTGAAGCTCACCTGGTATCAGGGCGAGGAGAAGCCGGAGCCGTGGCGCGAGGGCAAGATCCCGCGTTGGGAGAGCGGCGTGCTCTTCGAGGGCAGCAAGGGGATGCTGCTCGCGGACTACGGCCGGCTCGCGTTGTTGCCCGAGGCGACCTTCAAGGATTTCCAGCGGCCGACGCCGACGATCCCCGACAGCATCGGCCATCATCAGGAGTGGCTGCACGCCTGCAAGACCGGCGCGCCGACCACCTGCAGCTTCGATTACAGCGGTCCGCTCACGGAGGCGAACCATCTCGGCAACGTGGCCTACCGCGTGGGCAAGAAGCTGCGCTGGGACCCGGTGAAGCTCGAAGCCACCGGGACGCCCGAGGCCTCGGCCTACCTGCGCCGCGAGTATCGCAAGGGTTGGAAGCTGGCGTGACGCGGTGTCCGCATCGGGAGCGGGGCGGACTGGAAAGTCCGCCCTCCCGGGGGCGGCTCCGACCTTGGCCGAACGTCACTCGCCGATCTTCGGCAGCGCGAGTTCCACGGCGTCGCGGACCCTCTTCGATCCGTCTTGGCGAAGGGCTCGCAGCTTCGGCAATGCTGGACGCGCGGCGGGACCAAGCTGGCCGAGCTGGTTCGCGGCTTCGGAGCGGACCTCCGCGTCCGGGTTGGCCAAGGCTCCTTCGATCAACGTCACCACTTGCGGCCATCCGGAGCCGAAATCCTGGACCAGATGCATCGCGAAAATCGCTTCGTGGGCACTGTCGCTCGCGAGGATGGCTTCCGCAGCGGCGAAGCGCTGCCCGGTCGGCGGCCCCTTGCTGAAGAGCACCGTTGTCAGGACCGACAGGGCAATGTTTTGGCCTGGTCCCTTGAGCAGCCCGACCGCGCGCAGTTCGGGGACGAAGCCGGCGGCATCCGCTCCGGCATGTGCGACCAGATTCAACGACAACCAACGCGTGTCGGCATTGGTCGAATGGAAGCCTGAGCGGTGCGGCTCCAGGTAAGCCGGGGTGAGCAGCCCCGCCCTTCCCAGCCCCCGGATCGCGCCGAGGAGCACGTTCTGGTCGGGGTGCCGCAGCAGGGGCCAAAAATTGGTCGCCAACTCCGGGTGTCGCGACGCGTGCGCGCCAAGGATCGGCAATATCGCGGCGCGTTGTCGGGCCGTCGATTTGGGCAGCAGCTCGAGGAATCGAGGAATGGACCGGTCGCCTGCCGGATCGATCGCGTGGATGGCTTCCGCGATGCTTGGATGGAAACTGTCCTCGCGCTCTAGCTGGCGGAACAGGACCGGCAACGCGGGCGTTGCTTGCTCACCCAGCGCTTGCAGGACGCGGATGCCATTCAAGGCATACTGGAGGTGACGTGATCCGGCTAGATCGATGAGCTCCGGCAAGACCAGGCGAGCGAATTCTTGCGGACCCCGTTTGATGACCGTCAGCGCGGTGTTCAACCGCTCGGCTCGCGGTCCCCAAAGTTTGACCAAGGGGGACAGATCCCCGTCCATGACCACTTGGAGCCCCGCTGGTATCCGGCCCTTTCCGGGCAGCCACGTCAGAAGACCGGCCTCCCAATCAGCCGGCCGCCCTCGGATGCCTTCTTTGATCGCTCGCAGAAACCGTTCATCACCGATTCTGGTGCGGATCTCTGCGAAATCAGTCGGCCCACGGAGGTCGAAACCTTGGGCGCGGATTCCTGCCAGACTAGGCGGCACATTGGACCAAAGCACCGCGACGATCAGCTCAAGGTCCGCGGAACTCTCCGCCTGTGGCCGCCCGCGATCGAGGACGACCCAAGTCGAGGTCACGAACACCGCCAAAATCAGGCCCACCAGCCACCGTTTCGGCTCCCATCTTGGGCGGTGTGGGGTTTCGGAGGACATGACGTCTCAGCCTGCATCCACGCCCGCCATCAGCCGCATGAGTGCGGGCTGCGTCGCCTCGGCGCGCGGGAGCACTCCGGCCACGTGGCCGGCGCGCATCACGAGGATGCTCCGGCTCAGGTTCATCACCTCGGGCAGCTCGCTGGAGATCACCAGCAGCGCGAGGCCGGCGCAGGCCAGCTCGTCGAGCAGCTTGTGGATCTCCGCCTTCGCGCCCACGTCCACGCCGCGCGTCGGTTCGTCCACGATGAGCACGCCGCAGTCGCGCGCGACCCATTTGGCGAGGGCGATCTTCTGCTGGTTGCCGCCGCTCAGGCCGGCGATTGCGGATTCCATCGAAGGCGTCTTCACCCGTAGGCGGTCGGCGTACTTCTGCGCCAGCGCGCGCTCCTCGCCGCGGCGGATGAAACCGAAGCCCGCCAGCTTCCCGAGCGCGGCGAGCGAGGTGTTCTCGCGGCAGTTCATCGAGAGCACGAGGCCGAGACGCTTGCGGTCCTCCGGCAACAAACCCAGCCCGGCGGCGAGCGCGGCCTGCACGTCGCCGAGCGGGAGCTCCTTGCCGCGCACGAAGACGCGTCCCGTCGCGGCCGGATCCAGCCCGAAGACCGCCTGCGCGACCTCGCTGCGCCCCGCGCCGACCAGCCCGGCGAACCCGAGCACCTCGCCCGCGCGCAGCGTGAAGCCCACGTCGCGGAACTTGCCCGGCGACGTCAGGCCCTCGACGCGCAGCATCTCCTCTCCGAGCGGCCGGGCCAGGTGCGCCGGCTGGTGCGAGAGCACCTCGCGGCCGATCATCTGGTGGATCACGCGGTCCTGGTCGGTGCCGGGGATCTTCTCCGTCGCCACGTGTCGCCCGTCGCGCAGAACGGTGATGGCGTCGCACAGCCGGAAGATCTCCTCCATGCGGTGCGAGACGTAGATCACCGTGATGCCGCGGGCCTTGAGGCCGGCGAGCAGCTTGAAGAGATGCTCGCTCTCGGCGATGGACAGCGAGCTGGTCGGCTCGTCGAAGACGATGACCTGCGCGCCGGTGCCGACCGCGGCGGCGATCTGCACGAGCTGTTCCTGGCCGGTGGAGAGCTGGCCGATGGGTTGGTCCACGTCGAACTCCGCGCCGATCTCGGCGAGCATGGCGCGGGCGCGCGAACGCATCGCCGCGCGGTCGACCCAGCCGGCCTTCGACGGCATGTCGCCGAGGCAGAGGTTCTCGGCGATGGAGAGGTTCGGGCAGAAGGCGAGCTCCTGGTGGACCATCGCGATGCCCAGCCGGCGCGCATGGAGCGGGTCGGTCGGACGGATGGCCCGGCCTTCGAACGTGAGCTCGCCGGCGTCCGCGAGGTACACGCCGGCGATGATCTTCCCGAGCGTGCTCTTGCCGGCGCCGTTCTCGCCCATGAGCGCGTGGCAGCTGCCGCGCTCGACGCTGAAGCTCACGTCGTCGAGCGCCAGCACGCCGGGGAAGCGCTTGGTGATGCCGGAGAAAGTCAGGAAAGCCATGTGGTGGTCGGCGGAAGGCTTATCGCAGCGGAGGCCGGTAGGGAAGCCGTCATGCGGGCTTCGGCCTGTGTCGAGATTATCTTGCCAGTCCCCTCGGAACGGGGGCTGAAGAGCGGACGGAGCGCCGATTTCCAATCGGCTCCGGCACATGTTGGCCGGGATGCCGGATCGCAGCGGAGCCATTCGAGGCTTTCGCATAGAGGTCGCGCCACGAGCGCCGTCCCACGGCCCCGAGCCGGTTGGAAACAGGCGCTCCGGGGGCAGTGGCATGTGCGCCCGCCCAAGTCGCCGGAGATCCTCCCGAGAAATCCGCGGCGGAGTTGAACCTTTCCTCCGCCGGTGCATTCCATCCTGCGTAGATGACCATGGAAGCCGACGCCCGCCTGCTCCCGGTGGCCGCCGCCCGATCGGGCGACCCGGCCGCGTGGGAGGCGTTGTTCCGCCGCTTCCAGCTGCCGCTCTACGCCTATGCCCGCGAACTTCTCCACGACGACCAGGCCGCGCTCGACGTGGTGCAGGAGACCTTCCTCAACGCCGTCCGGCACCTCGCCACGCTGCGCGACGAGGCGCGCTTCGGATCGTGGCTCTTCGGCATCGCCCACCAGCGTTGCCAACAGCACGGACGCCGCCGCGGCCGGGAAGCCCGCTGGCTTGCCGCCGTCCCCGCGGACCAAGATATCGAGGACCTCTCCGCGGCCGATGACGGACCGGATCCGCACGACTGGCTGGTCCGCAGCGAGCAGGAGGCCGAGTTCTTCCGGCGCTTGGGCGAGCTGCCCGACACCCAGCGCGAGGTGCTGCTGCTGCGCTTCGTGGACGACCTCTCTCTCGACGAGATCGCCGGTATCACCGGCGTCCCGCTCGGCACGGTGAAATCCCGGCTCCACCACGCCAAACGTTCTTTCCGCCTCCTGCTCGGACCTGCCTCGCCATGAAGACCGCACGTGAGATCCTCCTCGCCCGCCACGCCGATGCCCAGCCGCGCCTCGACGCGCTCCGTGAGGCCTTTGTCGCCGGATTGTCCTCAGCGCGGATTGCGGTTCCGAAGCCGTCATTGCGGACGACACTCTGGGAACAACTCGTCGTCGCCTGTCGACCCGCATGGATCGGGATCGCCGCCGCTTGGGCGGTGATCGCGGTGCTCCATGCCACGTCTGCCGCCCCCTCGGCGGATCGTCCGCACGCTGCGGTGGCCAAGGTCGCGTCGCCAGAGGTCGAAGCCCTGCTCGCGGCGCAGCGCCAATTGTTCGTCGAGCTTTGCGCGCCGGTCGATGCGCCTCGGCGGCGGACGCCGGAGCCGGCGACCCGGCCCTCGGGCTCGATTTTCCGCCCCAATCGTCGCGACCGGCTTGCCGCTGCCGTCTGAACCCTCACCCATCTATGGACACCCAGCATCCCTCCTCGTCCCGTTCGCTGCTCTGGCATCTCTTGCGCGGGATCATCCTCGTGCCGCTCGTGCTTACGACGCTCATCGTCCTCGCCTACGCCGTGGAGAATTGGCGCGGCGAGCGTGCCTGGGCAGAAGTGCGCCGCGAACTCGTCACGAAGGGCGAGCCGACCGAGCTGTCCGCGCTCGCGCCTCCGCCGGTGCCCGACGACCAGAACCTCGCGATGGCGCCGCTCCTGCGCCCGGTGTTCGCGGTCCATCGCGGACCCGCCGGCGATCTGGTCTGGGAGGACCGTGTCGGGCAGAACCGGTTGGCATCGGTCAGCCGCTACGCTGGGTCGCCGACCCCGAAGGAACCGAAGACCCGGAGCTGGATCCGAGGTGAACGGCTCGATCTCGCAGCGTGGCAGGCCTATTACCGCGCGGTGGCCGAGGAGACCGCGCGGAAGAAGCGGGCGACTCCTCCGGCCGCAGACTCTTTGCCGGACCGGCGCTATGGATCGTCGACCAATGGGGGCGGCGCTTCGCTGCCGACCAATGTCGTGGTGCCCGGGTTCCCGCAGAGGCGTCCGTTGCCGCCGGATCTCGCGGCGCGATACGGCGTGGCGACCAATCTGACCGAGCACGATTTCCGCCGGGCCTTCACCTTCCCGGTCCCGGCCACGCCCGGATCACCGGCATCGGACGTCCTCCTCGCGCTCAGTCTTGTGGACCCGGAACTCGATGCGTTGGCGGCGGAGGCCGCGAGACGACCGTTTGGACGCTTCCCGATCGGTTACGACGAGCATCCTTCCTGGGGGATCGTCCTCCCGCACCTGGCTCAGGTGAGGAAGCTGGCGGCCGTGCTCCAGTTGCGGGCGACCGCGCGTCTGGCCGCCGGGCAGGTGACCGCCGCGCATTCCGACACGCTCTTGGCGATGCGCATCGCCGAGCTGACGCGCGACGAGCCGTTCCTCATCTCCCAGCTCGTCCGTGCCGGGGCTTGGACGAGCTCGCTCCAACCGGTCTGGGAGGGGATCAACGACCATCGATGGAACGAACCTCAACTCGCGGCGATCGCGGAGCGCCTCCGGGCCGTCGACCTCGTGGCGGTG
>JBBRQL010000117.1:0-12429 GCA_038226425.1 Verrucomicrobiota bacterium | reverse complement strand
GGAGGCGGTGCTCCTGGCAGAACTCCATCGATCCCGACAGGACGCCCGCCGCGTCCGCTCCCTCGTCTTCGACTGGCTCCTGGCTCAAGCAAACGCTTCTTCCAGACCCGTTGTACCAATCCATTAACGTAGTTGGTATCACTTGATCAACGACCGCGACCACAGGGTGCAAGCGCCTGCCTAGGGCCACCGTGGAGATCCCCGCTGGGACAGGAGCGGACGTGTCCGCCGAGCATGAATGGTCTTCGGCCGAGGTTGGGCAAAGATCGACGACCGGGCAGGAAGGAGCCGAAGTCATGGCACACCTTGTCGAAGGACCCCGGCGACCCACTTGCCGACCGTGCGGATCTTGCCGTGGTCGCGGACGAGGCGTCCGGATCGACTTCCGGGAAACAGGGCGGAGGATGGACCGTTCCCGGCGGTGCAAGGAGGGTCCGCGACGCTTGACGCTCCGCGCACGCCTCCGACACTGCGCCCATGCCGATATACGAGTTCGCGTGTCCGCGATGCCGACGTGTCTACAGCTTCCTCTCGAAGCGCGTGGACCCGTCCCACACGCCGACGTGCCCGAAGTGCGGTAGCAAGAAGCTCACGAAGGAGATGAGCGTCTTCGCCATGCCCAGAGGCGCTGCTGAACCCATGGCCGCACCGGCCGGCGACGATGCCGGCGGGCCGCCCATGCCCGATCTCGACGATCCGCGCGTCGAACGGGCGATGGCCGACATGGAGCGCGACATGGCGCACCTCGACGAGAACGACCCGAAGCACATGGCGCACATGCTCCGGAAGATGAAGGACATCATGCCCGACGGCACGATGCCCAAGGAGATGGACGTCGCCATCAAGCGCCTCGAGGCCGGCGAGGACCCGGACAAGATCGAGGAGGACATGGGCGATGTGCTCGGCGGCGCGATGGGCGACGACGGCGGTCCCGGAAGCGGCGGGGGCTATTCCAAGGACAGCGGGCTCTACGACTATTGACCGACGACACGCTGGTCCGGAGCGGACCGGCCGACGCCGTCGCGTTCAGCAGCTGGTCGGCACCTGCTGGAGCACCTTCACGCAGTGCGGGACCGCGGCGACCACGAAGCCGAGGCATTCCACCGCGCCGTTCGGTTTGCCCGGCAGACAGATCACCAGCGTCCGGCCCACCACCGCGGCGAGGCCGCGAGAGAGGATCGCGTTCGGCGTGATCGCCAGCGAACGCATGCGCATCGCCTCGCCGAAACCCGGGATCTCGCGGTCGGCGATCTCCAGCACGGACTCGGGCGTCACGTCGCGCACGGCGACACCGGTCCCGCCGGTGGTGAGCACCAGCGCGCAACCTCGGTTGACCTGCTCACGGACGGCGCGTTGGATCGCGCTCTTCTCGTCCGGCACCAGGGCTTCCGCGACGACCTGCCATCCGTGGCCGGCCGCGGCCTGCTTGAGCGCCGGACCGCCGAGGTCTTCGTACTCTCCGCGCGATGCCCGGTCCGAGATGGTGATGATGCCGCACTGGATCTGCATGGCGCGAGGCTGCCACAGGGGAGCCCCGGGAGAAAAGCGCTCTGGAAGGGTCCCCCGGCAATCTGCGGATTGCCGTGCCCCGCCCGCTGGCTAGGCTGCGCCCATGACGGATCCGACCGCCGGCAAATTCCAGCGCTTCCAGGCCGAGATGCAGACCCTCATCGACGAGGACGCGGTGGCCGAGCAGGAGCCGCGGTTGAACCCGGTCCAGCGCTTCGTCCATTTCTGGATCCTCGTCGGGCGGAACTTCCTTCGTAACCGCTGCCCGGTCCGCGCATCCGCGCTCGCCTACACGACGCTGCTGGCCCTCGTGCCGTTGCTCGCGGTCTCGATCAGCGTGGCGACGCTCTTCCTCCCGCGAGAAGAGGCGAAGCAGAAGGAGAAGCTGCTCGAGCTGATCGACGCCGCCATACGCAACGTCGCCCCGTCGCTCGGCCTCGCCGAGGACGGCGCTCCCGCAGGGACGCCGACGACGGCGGCCGGCGCTCCGGACAGGCTTCGACCGTCGAGGGAGACGGACAAGGCCGCCGAAGAAAGCACCCCGGAGAGCAAGAAGGCGGTCGCGAAGCCGCGCGCGAAGGTCGCCGACGAGATCGTGAAGTTCGTCGGGAACATCCGCTTCGGCACCATCGGCGCGACGGCGATGGCCGGGCTGCTCTTCGTGGCCATCTCGCTCATGCGGACCGTCGAGGCGGCCTTCAACGACATCTGGGGCGTCGCGCGCGGCCGGTCGTGGTTCATGAGCATCGTGCTCTACTGGGCGGTGATCACGCTCGGCCCGGTGGTGGTGCTGTTGGCGAAAGGCGCGAACTACCTCGATTATCTGCCGTTCATGCAGATGTCGGCGAACTGGAGCCCGAAGACCTTGGTCGGGCAGATGCTGTCCTACTTCTCGTTCCTCTTCCCGATCGCGCTGATGGGGGTGGCGTTCGCGGCGCTATACCTTTGGATGCCGAACACCCGCGTGCAATGGCAGGCCGCGCTCGTCGGCGGGCTCGTCGCGGCGGCGCTCTGGACCATGAACGGCCGGCTGTCCGCCTTCTACAATTCCAAGGTCGTCACCTACAACGCGATCTACGGATCGCTCGGCATCGTGCCGCTCTTCCTGGTCGGGATGTACTTCTCGTGGATCATCCTGCTCTTCGGGTCGCAGACCGCCTACGTCTTCCAGCATCGCCACGCCTATCTCCAGGAACGCCGCGCCGGGCGGGTACACCAGCAAGGACGCGAGTTCATCGCGCTCCGCCTGATGACCCATCTGGGCGAACGCTTCTTGAAGGGCGAGAAACCTGCCAACGCCTCCCAGCTCGCCGACCGGTTCGGAGTCCCGCCCAAGCTGACGAAGGACCTGCTCCAAGGTCTCGTGGCGGCGGACCTCGTCGTCGAGGTCGCCGGCGTGGAGACATGCTACGCGCCGGGACGCCCCCTTGCCCAGATCACCGCGCGAGACGTGCTGCGCGCGCTCCGCGCCGGCCAAGGCCACGACTTGGCGACGAACGCGGACGCGGCCCGCCCGCTGGTGAAGCTGGAGTTCGACGGCATCCTCGCCGCCGAGGACGCCCGAGCCGGCGGAGTGACGATCGAGGACCTCGCCCGGCGCACGCTTGTGGCTCCGGCAGCGGCGTCCGTCGCCTGATCATCCGGCGGGTAGCGGTCAGTGCCCGACCGAGGTGGCGCGGTTGCCGAGGAACTGCCCTAGGCTCTGGGCTCCCGACCGGTCGAGGTCGGCCCGGGTGATCACCCTCACAGGCTGCACCGTGTTGACGTAGGAGTTGCCCGCGATCGTCGGCACGACCGGGATGTGCGTGCCGGTGATGACGATCTTCTTCTGGGCCTTGGCCGGCTTGGCGGCGCAACCGTCATCGCAGCACTCGACGGTCTTCGCGGCCTTTTTCTCGGCAGCTTGGACGGTGACGACGGCCAGCACGAGGGCAGCCAGCGGGAGGAGGAGTTTGATGGTCTTCATGGAAGTCGGGATCTGTTTCGGAACTACACGGGCTGGCCTATCACTTGGGCGCGGCCTCCGCAAGCCGCCATCTGGGGCCGGCGGCAATCGATGCGAGAGGCGTCGCCGAGGCCTTCGCACAATCGCGTTGGCAAACCATGGCCCGGCCGCATCCTCGGCGCCATGCAGACATTCCGGACGGTGGGCACCATGCAACGGGCCGCACTGGCGTGGCGGCGCATGGATCGGCGCATCGGTTTCGTGCCGACGATGGGCTATCTCCACGACGGCCACATGAGCTTGGTGCGCGAGGCCCGACGACGGGTCGGCCCGCCGGGCATCGTGGTCGTGAGCATCTACGTGAACCCGACGCAGTTCGCGCCCACCGAGGACCTCGCCAAGTATCCTCGCGACCTGAGGCGCGACGACTCGCTGTGCCGCGCGGAAGGCGTGGACGCCGTGTTCTTGCCGTCCGATGCCGCGATGTACCCGGGCAGGTCCGACGGGCTCTACTCGACCTATGTCGTCGAGGACCGGCTCGCCCACGGCATGGAAGGCGCGTCGCGACCGGAGCATTTCCGCGGCGTCACCACAGTGGTCGCGAAGCTCTTCAACTGCGTCCTGCCCGATGTGGCGGTGTTCGGCGCGAAAGATTGGCAGCAGGCCGCCGTGATCACCCGCATGACGGACGATTTGAATTTCCCGCTGAAGGTCGTGGTCGCCAAGACGCGACGCGAGAAGGACGGCCTCGCGATGAGCTCGCGCAACGCCTTTCTCTCCACGGAAGAGCGAACCCAGGCCACGGTGCTCCGGCGGGCGCTCGATGCCGCGAAACGAGCGGTCGCGAAAAGCTGTGTCCCCGCCGAAGAGATGACCAAAGCGGTCGCCCGACTGGTCGCGACGCAACCGGCGGCGCGCCTCGACTACGTGGCGTTCTTCGACGCCAAGACCTTGGAGCCCGCCGCCACGATCACCCGCGGGACCCGCATGGCGCTCGCGGTGCGGCTGGGCAAGACCCGGCTCATCGACAACGACAGCCTGTGACCAGCGGCCACCTTGGAGGCAGTCGGAGCCATCTGGACATCGTGGTGGCCGGTGCAGCCGATGTGCTGCCGTGCGTCTCGCCGGCAGAAGGTGCGGACGGAGAGTCGCCGGGAGAATTTTCTCCGGCTCCGGCTTCGACGAGCCCCTGCCAGCAAGATGCTGGCAGCACGCTCGCCCATGCCTCACGCCGCCATGATGAAACGATCCACCCGGGTCGGTCCGGCACGAAAAAGCCCGGCGGCCTTTCGGTCCACCGGGCGAAAAGATCAGACGACCCAGGGTCGCGTCACTTGGCCTTCAACGCCTCTTCGATGGCGGCGATGACCTCGGGCGCATCGGGCGTGGTCTTGGGGGCGAAGCGCTTCAGCACGGTGCCGTCCTTGCCGATGAGGAACTTGCCGAAGTTCCATTCGACATCGCCCGGGAACTTGGCGCCCGGCCCGGTGAGCGCGGCATAGAGCGGATGTTGCTCCGCACCCTTCACGTGGAGCTTCTCCATGAGCGGGAACGAGACGGCGTACTTGGTCTTGCAGAACGTCTTGATGTCCTCGGCGGTGCCGGGCTCCTGTCCGGCGAAATCGTTGCAGGGGAAACCGACGACGGTGAAGCCCTTCGCCTGGTACTTCTTGTGGGTCGCTTCGAGGGCCTCATACTGCGGCGTGAGGCCGCACTTCGAGGCGACGTTGACGACGAGCACGACCTTGCCCTTGTACGAGGCGAGCGAGGTGGCCTTGCCTTCGATGTCCTTCACGGGGATCTCACGGACGGACGAGGTGGCGGCGGCGAGGGCGGTCATGGCGAGGAGGACGGACGTGATCAGGGGCTTGATGGGTTTCATACGGTGTATGTGGTGATGGTGGCTGAGAGTCGGATGCCGATGGGGCGGTCTCTGGTTGCCGCGGTTCAATCATCCACGCGGATGCCGAGCTTCTTCCAACCGGCGAGCAGCTTCTTGCTCGCAGAGGAGAACGGGTTGCCGTGGAGGTAGAGGTTCACGAACGGCGCGAAGTTCTTCGGCCCGGCAAGGTCGTTGGTCAGGGCCGCGTGCAGTGGCGCGAGGTCCTTGACCTTGTTCCCGTCCAGGAACAGGTACGTCGGCGCGCGCAAGGACGCGAGCGGCGATATGTCCGAGACCCGGTTGTGCGACAACGACAACGTCGAGAGGCCCCGGAGGTTCTGGAAGCCGGCGATGGACGACACCTGGTTGAACTCGGCATGCAGCGAGACCAGTCGCGGCAAGTTGGTCACCGCGCCGAGGGACTTCAGCTTGTTGTGGCCTAGATAGAGACTGGCGAGGTTGGTCGATCCGGCGAGGGGCGCGATGTCCGTCACCTGGTTCTGCGAAAGCTCGATGTACTGGAGCGCGGGGACGGTCGCGAGCGGCCGCAGGTCCTTGATCCGGTTGGTCGCGAGGTTGAGGTACTGGAGCTGGCGCATGCCCTTGAGCGGGGCGAGGTCGGTGATCTGGTTGCCGGCAAGGTCCGCAGAGGCCAAGGCCTTGCAATGCTCCAGGCCGGCAAGATCGGTGATGCCGCGACCGTTGGCGTTGACGGTGGAGACGCTGACCACATCGGCCGCGGTGATTGGGGAGTTCGTGTAGCGCTTGGCGAAGACCTGCTGGCGGACGGCGTCCTCCAACCGCTTGTCGGCGAAGATGGAGACCTCGTTCGTGGCATCCGCCGCGCGCCCCGCGAAAGGGGCGGCGAAGGTGAGCACGGCGAGGAGGAGCACGAAGGACCGGTTCATGGATGCGTCTTTTTGCGAGCAACGGAGCGCCACGTCAAGACGCGGACTCCATCGCATCCATTCAACCCCTCAGCGCGGCGCGCAGGCGGACGAGCTGGGCGAGCAGTTTCGGCATCTCGGCGAGCGGGACCATGTTGGGTCCGTCGCTCAACGCCTGGTCGGGGTCCGGGTGCGTCTCGATGAACAACCCGTCCGCCCCCGCCACGACGGCGCAGCGCGCCAGCACCGGGGCGAACTCGCGCTGTCCGCCCGAGCGGTCCCCTGCCCCGCCCGGCAACTGCACCGAGTGCGTGGCGTCGAACACGACGGGATAACCGAAGCCGCCGAGGATCGGCATCGCGCGCATGTCGGCGACGAGGTTCTGGTAGCCGAAGGTCGTGCCGCGCTCAGTCAGCAGGATCTTGGCCTTGCCGCCGGGAGCGGCCTCGGCGGCCTTCTTCACCACGTTGCCCATGTCCTGCGGCGCGAGGAACTGGCCTTTCTTGATGTTCACGATCGCGCCGGTGGCGACCGCCGCGTGGATGAGGTCCGTCTGGCGGCACAGGAACGCCGGGATCTGCAGGATGTCCACGGCCTCGGCCGCGGCGACCGCCTGCTGCTCGGTGTGGACGTCCGTGAGCACGGGCACGCCGACGCGTTCGCGGATGCGCGCCAAGGTCGCGAGGCCCTCGGACAAGCCGGGACCGCGGAACGACTTGCCCGAGGAGCGGTTCGCTTTGTCGAAGCTCGCCTTGAAGACGTAGGTCACGCCGAGCTTGGCGCAGGCCGCCTTGAGCTTGCGCGCGATCTGCAGGCACAGCGCCTCGCTCTCGATCACGCACGGACCGGAGATGAGGAACAACTGGCGGCGGTCGTCGAGCGCGCGCCAGAGCGAGGCGGAAGAATCAGGCACGCCCGGATTGTGGGCGAAGAGGGCGAGGACGGCGACGGCAAATTGAACGCCAGGGCCCTCGCCTTGGCCGTTCATCGAAAAATCTGCGCCCTCATGGGAGCCAAGGCGAGGACGTTCCCAGCCGGTCGGGATCCGGCCGGATCCCGCCGCGTCCCGGCGCCGGGACGAGACCGGAGCGGGCAAAGCATCCGGACAGCCGCCGGTCCTTCGATCGCTCCTGCACTTTATCGTTGGTCGTCGGGATGCGGCGTGGCCACCTTGGGTCCGTCGCATCATCATGCCCCACCCGCCTGAACGTCTCCCCGTCATCCTGCTCACCGGGTTCCTCGGTGCCGGCAAGACCACTCTGCTGCTCCGTTGGCTCGCGGAATCTCCCGCGACCGGCAAACGCCTCGGCGTCGTGATGAACGAGTTCGGCGCGGAGAACGTGGACAGCCAGCTCATCGGACGGCCCGGCCTGCCGCTCTCGCAAGTCAGCGGCGGATGCGTCTGCTGCGCGCCGGACAACGAGCTGGGCAACGCCGTGACCCGCCTCGTGAAGGACGGCGCGTGCGACTACCTCGTCGTGGAGACCAGCGGGCTCGCAGATCCGGACAACGTGATCGACGTGCTCACCGACCACGACCTGCTGCCCCAGGTGCGCTTGCAAGCCGTCGTCACCGTGGTGGACGCGCCGTGGTACGCGAAGCCCGGCAGCGGCGAAGGCGAACGCGTGCTGGCCCGGAAGCAGATCCAGTTCGCCCACGTGCTCTGCCTCTCGAAGTGCGACCGGCTCGGAGCGGACGACATCGCTCTCGTCGAGGCCGAGATGCACCGGCTGAACCCGCGTGCCCGGATCGTGAAGCTGCCGTTCGGCCTGCCGGAGCTCGGCCAGATCCTCGCCGGTCCGGCGGCGGAAGCGGAACTGCGGGTCGTCGCGGATGCGGAAGCGGAAGAAGGACCGCACCTGCACGATTCGTATCAGAGCGTGACCTGGCGGTTCCCGGTGCCGGTCGAGCGCTCGAAGTTCGAGGCGTTCCTCAGCGGGTTGGACCCTCGGCAGGTCGTCCGCGCGAAGGGTTTCGTCCGGTTCGTCCGCCAACCGGAGAAGCTCTTCATCTTCCAGTCGGTCTTCGGACACCACTTCATCGAGGAGTTCCCGGCAAGGCCGCATCCCGAGGCGGTCGCGGTGCTGATCGGACCGCATCTCGACGCCGCGAAGGTGCAGGCACAGCTGCGTGCGCTGGTGTTCTCGGCCCAGCCGGCCGGGCTGAAGCTCGGGTGAGGCCCGTCGAGTGCGGAATGCGGATTGCGGAACGCGGGGCAGCGGGCTTCCGCTCAGTGGGCGAAGCCGCGGTCGGATTCGGGCAGCGGCTGTCCTTTGGTCTCCGGCGCGAACGGCAGCGCGAGCAGGCCGATGAAGAACACGGCGCACATCGTGATGCCGGCGTAGCGGAGCGGTTCCGCATGGTCCTTGAACACCACGCCGGTGAGCAGCCCGAGCGTCGCCGGACCGGACGCGGCGACGAAGCGGCCGACGTTGTAGCAGAAGCTCGTGCCCGTGCTGCGCAGGCGCGTCGGGAAGAGCTCCGGGAAATAGATCGCGTAGCCGCCGAAGAGCGCCAACTGGAAGAAACCCATCACCGGTATCAGCCAGAACTGGCTGAAATCGCGCAGGAACCAGAACACCGAAGCCGTCGCGACCATCGCCGAGACCAGCGCGATGGCGAAGGCCGGCTTGCGCCCGAACCGTTGCGCCACCAGCCCGAACGAGTAGATGCCGCAGAACGCGCCGATGTTCTGGATCATCGAGGTGATGCCCGCCCAGAAGGTCAGCTTGCCCGCGATGAGGTTCTTGGCGACGCCTTCGGCGATGAACTTCTTCTCCAGCACCGAGCGGACGAGGTCGAAGCTGAAGAAGCCGATGCCCCAGACACCGATCACACCGGACAACGCGAGCAGCAGTCCGACCACGGCGCGCCGACGGTAGGTCGTGTCGCCGCCGCCGCCGAATACCGTCCAGATGCCCGCGCCGAGCGCCAGCAGCGCGAAGCCGCCGACCACGCCGTGCTTCACGTACTTGCCGCCTTCGCTCGCGCCGGACACGCCGAGGACCTGCTGCATCCACTCGATCGGGACCAGGAAGGCAACCAAGATCCCCGTGACGAGGAGCAGGCCGGCGACGGTGGCCGGGACGCGCCAGTTGGGGTTGCCGAAGAGCTCGCCGTAGTCGCCGAGCTTCTTGCGGTCCTTCGCTTCGCGGACGGTCTTCTGCCACGCCTCGGGTTCCTTGAGGTTGCGCCGGACGAAGACCACGAGGATCGCCGGCACCGCGCCGACCACGAACATCCAACGCCACGCGGCCCAGCCGCCGAACTTGCCCAGCACACCGGTCTCCTCCATCTGGCCGAGCGCCATGCTGATGAGCGCGGCGGCGATGTTGCCCACCGTGGACAACGCTTGGAGCAGGCTCAGGGCGTAAGGGCGCGCGCGTTCCGGCATCACCTCCGCGACGAGCGCCACGCCCACCGCGAACTCGCCGCCGACGCCGAGCCCGGTGAGGAAACGGAACAGCGCGAAATCCCAGAACTGGTGCGCGAACGCGCTGAGCCCGGTGCAGCCGGAGTAGAGCAGGATGGTGACGAGCATCGTCTTCGCCCGGCCCCAGCGGTCGCCGAGCACGCCGAACACCAATCCGCCCGAGGCCCAGCCCAGCAGGAAGATGGCGGTCGCATAGGCGCCCGCCGCCTGGAACTCCGCCGGCGTCGCGGGACGTCCGTACGCGTGGGAGAGCAGCTCCTTCATCGCCGGCACGCGGGCGAGGTTGAAGAGCTGCTGGTCCATGCAGTCGAGCAACCAGCCGAGGGAGGCGACGACCAGCACGAACCATTGGTAACGGTTGAGCAGGCGCCACCAAGCGTGACCGGGATCGTTCGTGGGACTCATGGGATGATACGTAGGCGGAGTTTGGGCGCGCGGCCCCGGCCGGTGGAAGCTCCGATTTCCCGGGACGCGGTTTTGTTGCGGCTTGGGCTTTTGTCCGGCCGCCGCTAGGTTGCCGCCCATGCCTGAGCCGAAGGAAGACACTCCGCTCGACCGTCTCTGGAAGGAATACGCCCGCTCGTTCCGCGAGTTCGACGACCTGACCTTGGCGCGCTGGTGCGCGCAGACCCTCGGCCAGCTCAACGGCCGCGCATGGCGGCTATCGCATCCGCTCGTCGGCGCCTACCGGCTCGCGGCCCAGCTCGCCCACGACCGTCAGGTCTGGCTCAAGCGGCTCGTCAACATCCCCGCCGGCTACCAAGAAGCCTCGTGCTGCCGCGCGCCGGTCTTGCCGCTCTTCACCCGCGATATCGGCGAGAGCGGGTTGATCTGCCAGCATTGCGGGGAGTCCTGCATCCCGTTCGACGACCTGCCGGAAGATCTCCAGACCCGGTTCCGCGCATGGGCCGAGGCCTATCAGCCCGTCCATGCCGTCGCGCACTGGGACGAGAAGCGCCGCAAGAAGGTGAAGGACTACGATGCCGCCTACGAGAAGGCGGCGCAGGACGCCGAGAAGCTCCTCGCCGACGCCGCCCACGACCTCGTCCCCCTGTTGCTTGAGCACCATCCCGCCGCGGTGTGGGAAGACCAGGACGAATGCCTGGAGGTGCGCCCCGAGGACATCGTGCTGTGAAGTCGCTGGCGAAGACGGTGGTGAAGGTCCTCGCGGGCCTGCTGGCGCTCGTCCTCGTCCTGGTCGTCGTGTTCGTGCTGTGCTTCGACTGGATCGCCAAGCAGGTGATGCAGAAGGCGCTGGGCAAGCTGACCGGTTCGGAGGTCCGGATCAGTAGCGTGGAATACGGGATGTACCGCGGGACCTTGCGGATCTCGGGCCTCGTGGTCGGGAACCCGCCCGGCTTCGGCGGCACGCCGTTGCTCGACCTACCGGAGCTCTACCTGGAATCCGATCCGTCCGGCGCGACGACCAACGGGGTGCGCTTCAGGAAAGCCCGCATCCATCTGGCGGAGGTGTCCATCGTGGTCGATGCCCAAGGCCGCACGAACATCCATTCGCTCGGCTGGAACCTGGAGGAGCTCCAGAAGCGGGAGAAGACGAAGGATTCCAAGGCGATGGCCAAGTTCGGGGGCATCGATGAGCTGACCGTCTCGCTGGGGAAGCTGACGTCCATCGACCTTCGTCCACCGGCGCGGACGAACACGATCGTGCTCGGGCTCCGCGACGAGAAGCTCCACAACGTCCGATCCCTGGTCGACCTCACTCCCCTGCTCTTCAAGCTGGTGCTCGGCGGTGCCTTCAACGCCCTCTCCCCGGGACGTTTCTGATTCCATCACCTCAAAAGGGGTGAACCATTCCGTGCCTCTGGACCGGACAAGGGCGCCGGTGTGCCGTCGTCCCGATACCGCTTGCCGGAGGTGAGCTGCCCGAGGTCGTCGCAACCGTAGTCCCAACGCCTGCCGTCGGCTAGGCCCGTGCGCACGCTCTGCTTTGCGCGTAAGATTTCTTCTTATTTTGAATCAAGAAATACATCAATCTCTCTTTTCACGCCAGGAGGGAAATTAGAAACCCAAGAAGGACGGTTCGTTCCAGAAAATAATATTTTAGCATCTGAAAGCATCCGTTTGCAATCTTGATCTATCACATACTTATCTTGAAGCGCTAATTTGTAGATGCCCGCAGCGTAAGTCAGGACTCCTAACGAAACCGCCCGCCGCGCGTTATCAATTCTTCCCTTATCTAAATTCGATTGGATTGTAAGAAACATATTAAGATTATCCTTGTAAGCTCCGCCTGCGAATTCATTCATGACAGCGTCGCAATTCCGTTCTTCTGCGCACCCTGCAAAAAACGAGATCAAAGTCAGGAGGATAAATATTGTTCGGATCGTCTTCATGGCTTTCGGTGGTTTGTGCAACTGAGTTGTTTTGTTCTAAAAAATAAATCTGCTTTTATCGGACGGGTCGACGCCAAGACTCATTTGCATGCTGCGCATTATACCAGTTCGCACTAACGACCGGTAGAATGAGTCAAGCTGTAGCGTTTGCTTGAGAGTGGAGCCAGTGGTGGACCAAGGAGAGGGTTCTGGCAGGAGTCTCCCAGAAGGGGCGGAGGGCGGAGGTCAAAGCGTCCTCCATCTGGTCGAGACCGGCGAAGTGGCGGTTGCAGGTCACATCGCGTGCCTGGTCCCACAAGCCCTCGACCGGATTGAGTTCCGGGCTGTAAGGCGGCAAAGGCAACAGATGGATGCGGGCGGGCAGATGCGGGTCCCCGGCCCGGGGATGAAAGCCCGCTTGGTCCCAGATGACCACATGC
>JBBRQL010000116.1:0-12443 GCA_038226425.1 Verrucomicrobiota bacterium | reverse complement strand
GGCGGCCCACGCCGTCGGGGCATCGACGTCCGCCGAGGCCGGGCGCATCGAAGCGCTCGCCGCCGATGACGAGGGCCTGCGCGCCGAACTGTCGGCTTTCCGCGACGCCGCGGCGGCCGTCGCCATCGGTCAGCCCGGGGCGTCGTCCCCGAGCGCGGCAGTCCGCGCGGCGGTCCTAGCACAGGTAGCGCGCACGCCGCAGTCGACGGTGCCAGCCGCCACAGGACCGCGCGAAGGCTTCCTCTTCCGCTTCCACGACGAAGGCGGATGGCAGCCGACCCCCGTCCCGGGGCTCCGGGTGAAACTGCTCTCCATCAGCCGCGACCTGGGCCATCGGACGGTCTTGGTGGAGTTGGCTCCGGGGGCCGCGTTTCCGGCGCACGATCATGGCGGATCCGAAGACCTGATGGTGTTGTCCGGCGACCTCGTCACCGAGGGCACCACGCTGCGGGCCGGAGATTTCCTCCACGCCGGACCGGGCACGCACCATTCGACGCTTGTCTCGCCCCGAGGGTGCGTCGCCTTGATCGTCGAGCCGATCCCCGCGCATGTCCCGAAGGTCCGGTATGCGGTGCCGGCCTGACCCCAGCGGGCCGGCCTCGGGCCGCAGCCCGAGGCGTCAGACCTCGAAGAGGGTGATCTCGGGGCGGCAGTTGAACCGCACGTCGATGTGGATCGTGCCGATGCCAGGATTCACGTAGAGCGGGCCGACCGGTGCGTCGAAGAGCCCCATCTCGTAGCGTCCGGTGTTGTGCGGGGTGATCAACGCGCCGGCGAACGGAAGCCGCACCTGTCCGCCGTGGGAATGGCCGGCGATGGCCAGGTCGCAGCGCAGGTCCCCGAGCCGGTCCGCCCACTCGGGATAGTGGACCATCAACAAGTTGAACTTCGACGGATCGGCCGCGACCCGCACGGGACGACTGTCGATGCCGATGAGGTTCACCGACCCGTCGCGGATCGTGATCTGCTGGTCCTGCAGCCAAGCCCCTCCGGTCGCGGCGAAGGCCTTCCGGATCGGCCCGAAATCGGCGCGGCTCCAGTGGTCGTGGTTGCCCGGGATGCCGTAGAGCGGCGCGCGGAGCTTGCAGAGGATCTCGAGCGCCGGTGCGACGAACTCGGCCTCCTCGATCAGGTCGCCGGTGAAACAAACGAAGTCCGGGGCCAAGGCGTCCACCTGCGCGACGACCTCGCGGAGGTAGGTCGCGTCGCCCCGGTAATGGATGTCGGTGATCTGAGCGAACCGGTGGCGGACCGGACCGGTTCCAAGACGGATCTTCTGCACCTTGAGCCATCTCGGCTCAAGAGCGACGACCGACGCGACCGCGCCTATCGAAGCAGTGTAGAGGGCGCGGCTGAAAAACCGGCGGCGGGTCATCATGTCGCCGTGTGTGACACCGTCGGGGCCGGATCGCTCAGAGAAGGTCTCCGCGGTTTCCGACGCCGAACGGCCCGGGCGATCCGGGTCACATGCCCGGCGCGTTCATCTTCTCGCCGTCCATCTGGTAGATGCCGACAAGATAGCCGTTCTCCCGGATGGCCCCGACCTTGAGCGTGCCGCTGAGCGTCACGGCCTGGTCCATGACCGGCTTCACGCCTTTGCTGGTCATCTTCACCGAGACCCATTCGTTGATCTTCGGCACCGCGCCGTAGCAGCACATCGACTGGTCGCGCATGATCAGGAGCTCGGTGACGAGCCCGCCCTCGACCTTGAGGGGCAACATGAACCCCTTCAACGACACGCGCTTGCCGTTGTAGGCCTTCACGGTCGCCGGGATCTGCTGGTCGGGGTCCTTGAGGTCGGCCGCCGGCGCGTTGGTGACGACATCGTCGGGCACCTCGTATTTGAAGGTGCTCAGCTTGTCGAAGCCGACCACGGCGAACTCACCGTCGGTCTCCGCGGACTTGGGGGCGACGGAAGGCTTGGACGCCGCGGCGCCCGGGGCGAGCGGCTGGATCGGCGCGCCCTTCGGAGCGAGCGCCTTGATCGGCTCGCCGCGCGGAGCCTTCTCGGCGGCCGTCGCCCTCACGGACAGGAGGACGCTCACGGTCGCCGACAAGGCCGCCGCGGTGACGAGAGCGGAGATTTTCGCGAAGAGGGTCGTGCGGATTTTCATTCGTTGCCTTTGGGGAAGTTGAAGCGGACGTCCTTGAACGTGGTCCCGCGGACGGTGATCTGCGGCAGCACGGCGTCGAAGACCGGACTGTTCTTGAGCCAGCCGGCCGAAGCCTCGAACTGCGAGGTGTCGCCCGGCTTCTCGCCGGTGGCCGCGTTGGCGACGGGCGCTAACACGAGCGTCTCCGCTTTGCCCGCGATGGTCGTCGCCAGCGTGAACGACGCCAACGGCACGCGGACGAAGTTCCCGGCATGGGCGTCCAGCACGTAGGCCGTGAGCCGGCCGGCGTCCGCGTCGCGCACGAACTCTAGGTTGCCCTGGTGCTCGCCCAGTTCGACCAGCGTGCCGCCGTATTTGGGCTGGTGGCTGTGCCCATGGCCCGGGCCCGCGGCGTGGTCGCTCTTGGATTCTCCACCGCAGCCGGCCACCAGGATCGCCATGACCGCGGCGAGAACGGAGGCGACGGGAAGAAGACCAGTGTTCATGCGCGAGTTGGATGTAGCAGATTCGACCGCGGATTCAATGTTCCCGGCTCAAGATTCCGGTGAGAGCCCCTCGGCCACATTGGTGCCGTAGGCCTTGATCGCCGGCACGATCCCAGCCACCGCGCTGAGCGCGACCATCGCCGCCGGCGCCCAGACCAGCACCGGATCCCAGGCGAACGGATCGAGCACCACGCCGGTCTGGGCGCGGATCACGGCGGCCACGACGGACACGACCGAGAAATAGAAGACGTAGCTGACGGCCATGCCGAGCACGGCGATGGCGGCGGCCTCCAGCACGATGGCACCGAAGACGGTCTCGCGCCGGGCGCCGAGCGCGCGGAGGATCGCGAGGTCGCGGCGGCGGGCGCTCATCGAGTTGTAGATGCTCGCCAGCACGGACCCGGTGGCGACCAGCGCGACCAGCCACGCGACGAGCGTCAGCACCTGGTCGAACCATCCGAACCGGTCGAAGAGATACGCCACCTGCTCGGCGATGGGCCACGCGAAGGTGAGCCGGTTCCCCTGCCGGTTGTAGAGCAGCTCCAGCGTCTTGCCCGCGACCGGTGAGCGCAGCTTCACCAGCACGGCGCTGACGTCCGCGGCCGTGGTCGGGTCGTGCCCGCTCATGTTCTGCAGACCGGCGAGCGGGATCCACAACACGCGGTCCGCCGGCGTGTTCGACGGTTCGAGGATGCCGACGACGACGTAGGTCTCCTGGTGCTGGGCGTTCGGGTCGAAGTTCAGCCCGTGGTAGGGATGGAACTCGTCGCCGACCTTCAGCCCGAGCCGTTGGGCGGCGAAGCTGCCCAGCAACGCTTCCCGGTAACCGTCCTCGAAACACCTTCCGCCCGCTACCACGGCGAACTTCTTGCCCGGCGCGTATTCGGACTGCGTGAAGTAGTTCGTCGTCGTGCCCACGAGCCGGTATCCGCGGTAGTTGTCGCCCACGGCCAAGGGCACCGCGAGCGAGACGGCGCGGTTCGACGCGATGTCGAGATAGTCGGCCCACGGCACGTTCCCGGGCGAAGCCTCCAAGTGGAAGACCGCGTTGAGCACGAGCTGGAGCTTCGATCCGCGCGCGCCGAGCACGGCGTCCCAACCGCCGGTCTGGCCGGTGAAGGTGTCGTGCGCCTGGCGCTTCACGGCCCAGACGGACATGAGCAGCCCGCCCGCGAGCGCGATCGCCAGCGCGGTGACGATGGTCGAGAGCAGATGCTGCCGCAGGCTGCGGCGGACGAGGAGCCAGAGGGTCATGCCAACGGGGAACGGGGAACGGGGGACGGGGGACGGGACGCCTCGTTGATCTCGGCGAGCGAGGCGTGCCGGTCGAAGCTCGCGAGGACGCCGGGGTCATGGCTGACGAGCAGCAGCGCCGCGCCGTCCTCCGCGCAGGCGCCGCGGATCAGCGCGAGCGCCTCGCGGGCGTTCGTCGCGTCGAGGTTGCCGGTCGGCTCGTCGGCGAGCACGAGCTTCGGGCGGTTCGCGAGGGCGCGGGCGACGGCGATCCTTTGCTGCTGCCCGGTGGAGAGCTGCCGCGGGAAATGGTCGAGCCGGTCGCCGAGCCCGACCCGGCGGAGCAGCGCTTCGGCCCGGGAACGGTCGGCGCCGGGCCCGAACGACATGCCGAGCAGGACGTTCTCCAGCGCGGTGAAGCCCTGGAGCAGGTTGAAGGTCTGGAAGATGTAGCCGATCGATGTCGCACGGAGGCGGTCGCGGGCCGCTTCGGAGAGCGCCGACATCTCCACACCGTCGAGCACGAGCCTGCCTGAGTCCGGTGCGAGGATCCCCGCGATGAGGTGGAGGAAGGTCGTCTTGCCCGAGCCGCTCGGGCCGCTGAGCGCGACCTGGGCCCGCGCCTCAAGCTCGAACCGCGGGATGCGCACGACCTCGTGGGTCGTGCCGTCCGGGGCGGTGAAGGCCTTCCTGAGGTCGGTGATCTCGAGCAGCGGCATCGTGTGACAAGCAGCGTGACGCCGCCGGGGCGCGAGTCAAACGGCGGTTTCACGACCAAGCCGACCGATGTCACCCGATCGTGCGGCTTGTCGCCGTGCCATCCATCGGCCATGGTCGCGGGCTGCGATGCTGACGCTCTCCAACATCTCGAAATCCTATGGCGGCCGGACGCTGTTCGAGGAACTGAACCTCACCGTGAACCACGGCGACCGCCTCGGCCTGGTCGGACCGAACGGTGCCGGCAAGACCACTCTCTTCAAGATCATCCTCAAGCAGGAAGAGTCCGACGACGGGCAGATCCAGGTCCAACGGGGCTTCACGGTCGGATTCCTTCCGCAGGAGAGCGCGCCGGTCGGCGGCGAGACGGTCATCCAGCTCGCCACCGGCCATATCCAGCAGGAAGGCGACGACGAGCACACCTACCATGCCGACGGCGGCGACATCCCCAAGGCCAAGCGGATCCTCAAAGGCCTCGCCTTCCGCGATTCCGATTTCGACCGCCCGGCACGCGAGCTCTCCGGCGGCTGGGTGATGCGCGCGCATCTGGCGCGCCTGCTGGTGCAGGAGCCCGACCTGCTGATGCTCGACGAGCCCACGAACCATCTCGACCTCGAGACGCTCCTGTGGTTCCAGAGCTACCTGAAGGACTATCCCGGCGGGATCCTGCTCATCTCGCACGACCGCGAGTTCCTCAACCAGCTCATCACCGGCATCATCGAGATCCGCGCCGGACGCCTCTGGGACTACACCGGTGACTACGAGGACTTCCTCGCCCAGCGCCAGGCTCAGCAGGACCAGCAACTCGCCGCCTACAAGAACCAGCAGCGCGAGATCGCGCGGCTCCAGGAGTTCGCCGATCGGTTCCGGGCCAAGGCGAGCAAGGCGTCCCAGGCGCAAGCGAAGCTCAAGCAGATCGACCGCATGGAGAAGATCGACGCGCCCGAGGCGGCGGCGGCGACGGTCGACTTCGCGTTCCCGCAACCCGAATCGAGCGGCCAGCGCGTGGCGACGCTGCGCACGATCGACTTCGCGTACGGCGACCATGTGATCTACCGCGGCCTCGACTACCAGGTCGAGAAAGGCGAGCGCACCGTGCTGGTCGGCCCGAACGGCGCCGGCAAATCCACGTTGCTCAAGCTGCTCGCCGGAGTGCTCAAACCACAGGTCGGCGTGCTCGACCTCGGGCTCCGCGTGAAGATCGGCTACTTCTCCCAGTACCGCGGCGAGATGCTGCAGGACCACCGGACCGTGATGGAGGAGGCCTTCGACACGCCCCGCCTGATGAAGGAGACGGACGTCCGCGCGCTGCTCGGATGCTTCCTCTTCCGCGGCGACGACGTCTTCAAGAAGGTCAAGGTGCTGAGCGGCGGCGAGAAGAGCCGTCTCGCGCTCGTGAAGCTGCTGCTCGATCCGCCGAACTTCCTGTTGATGGACGAGCCGACGACCCACCTCGACATGTCCAGCATCGACGCGGTGGTCGGCGCCCTGAAGAAGTACAGCGGCACGCTCATCTTCATCAGCCACGACGTCTATTTCATCAGGGCTCTCGCGACCAAGGTCCTCCACGTCAACGCCGGCCGCCTCACGCCCTACGCCGGCGGTTACCAGTACTTCCTCGAGAAGACGAAGTCCGATTCCGCCCGCGTCGCGCTGACCGCCTCGTTGAACAACGGGCGTCCCGCCGAGGTCGCTCCGCCGCGGCCCGCGGCTCCGGTCGTGCCGCCGGCACCGGTCCGCTCGCAGAAGGAACAGCGCGAGGCCGCGGCCGATGTCCGTCGCCGGATCGGCGACCAGCGCAAGCACGTCGCCCAGCTGGAGCTGACCGTCGCCGCGTTGGAGAGCCGCCAGGCCGATCTCGCCGCCGAGCTGGAGAAGCCCGAGACCTACACGACCTCGGGTCGCGCTGTCGCGGTCAACGCGGACGTGAAGGCGGTCGCCGGACAGCTCGCCGCGAAGACGACCGAGTGGGAGACCGCCGCGTCGAAGCTGGCCGAGCTCGAGGCCGCGGAGTGAAGCGTCCGCGCCCGGGCCGGCCTGCCCATGGGCGGAGCGGACCGCCTCAGTTCGACAGCTCGCGGCTCGTGCGGAGCCCTGCGGTTACGGCCCAAAGGTTCAGCGGATAGAGCATCCCCCGGTAGCGGATGAACTCCGAATGCCCGTCGGCGAACGCGTAGTTCGACCCGCCGTCGTTGCGCTTGGACAGGTTGCCCGCGCTCGTCGTCATGTGCCGGTTGCGCACGAGATCGGTGACGTCCTTGCCGTTCTCCAAGAAATCCATGTAGAAGCTCGAAGAATTCGTCGCCTTCTCGCCGAAGATGATCGTGACCGTCGGCAATTCGACCGCCTCTTCCGGCACCGACCTGCCGACCATCTGGGCGACGCCGGCGATCTTCAACGTCTCGCGGAAATAGTCGTTCCAACCGTTGATGATGTAGCTGCGGACCGCGGTGTCCGGCTCGTCCTCGGCGAGTATCCGCTGTCCGGTCGTGCTGGCGCGCCGGTCCTCGGGGCAGCGCAAGGTCGCGATCGTGCGGTATCCAGGGCGGAGCTGCGTTGGCCAGCGCTTGTCGTCGCGACGTTCCGGGAAACGGCCGTGGTTCTCGTCCGCGTAGAGCAGATGCGCCATCCCGAGCTGGTGCATGTTGTTCAGGCAGGCCATCGAGCCCGCCTTCGTCTTCGCGCGGCCCAGCGCCGGCAACATCAGGCCGGCCAGCGCGGCGAGGACCGCCACGACGAGCGCCAGCTCGACGAGCGTGAAAGCGCTCGACCGGCGGCAGGATGTCGTGGAGGTGAGGTTCATCGCGGACGGGACAAAGTTTAGGGGACGAGCGGAACTTGCGCCTTCGCCCGTCCGTGCGGAAGCGCAATCTTTTGCCCGATCTTCTGCCGGGAAATCCCCGTTCGACCGCGACCGCTCCCGGCGTATCATCGCCACGTGCAAACCGTCCCCGACAAGCTCCACGAGGCCGCTGCCGCCGCCCCGGTGGGCACGGTGCCCGTCCCCGACCTTTGGCAGCAGCAGGCTGTGGCGGCGTTGCGGGACGGCAAGGACGTGGTCGTCCAGGCGCCGACCGGCAGCGGCAAGACGCTCATCTTCGAGCTATGGTCCAACGGTGGGAAGAACCGCGGCCAGGCCATCTACACCGTCCCCACCCGCGCGCTCGCCAACGACAAGCTCGCCGAATGGCGCGCGCGCGGTTGGAACGTGGGCATCGCCACCGGGGACCTTTCGGAGAACCTCGACGCGCCGGTGCTCGTCGCCACGCTGGAGACGCAGAAGAACCGGCTCATCCGCGGCGACGGCCCCAGCCTGCTCGTCATCGACGAGTACCAGATGCTCGGCGCCGAGGACCGCGGGCTCAACTACGAGCTGGCCATGGCGCTCGCGCCGTCCAAGACCCAGCTCCTGCTGCTCAGCGGATCGGTCGCCAACCCGCACCACATCGTCCGCTGGTTCAACCATCTCGGCCGGCAAGCGGTCCTCATCCGGCACGAGCACCGTCCCGTCCCGCTCGACGAGGTGCTCGCCGACCGCCTGCACTGGAACCTTCCGTCGGGCATCCGGAGCTATTGGCCGCGGCTCGTCGCGAAGGCCCTGGCGGAGGACCTCGGACCGGTGCTGCTCTTCGCTCCCCGGCGTGCCAACGCCGAATCCATCGCCGCCGAGCTCGCTCGGGAGCTGCCCAACGTCGACCCGCTCCAGCTCAGCGAGGCCCAGCGCCGCTGCGTCGGTGACCATGTCGCCCGACTGCTTCGGGCCCGCGTCGCCTACCACCACAGCGGCCTCAGCTACGCCGCGCGCGCCGGAGTCATCGAGCCGTTGGCCAAGGCCGGACAGCTCCGCGCCGTGGTCGCCACGATGGGCTTGGCGGCCGGGATCAACTTCTCGCTCCGCAGCGTCACCATCACCGCCGCGAGCTACCGCCGCGAAGGCGCGGAGATACCCATCCGGTGCGACGAGATCCTGCAGATGTTCGGCCGCGCCGGACGCCGCGGGCTCGACAAGTACGGCTTCGTGCTGGTGAACAACAACGAGGTGCGACTGCGCGACGGCCATTCAGCCGTGCTCGCGCGCAGCGGCATGGTCGATTGGTCGGCATTGCTCATCCTGATGGCCGCAGCCGCGGAGCTGGGCAAGGAGCCCTTCGCCGAGGCCGTGCGCGTCCAAGAACGGCTCTTCACCACCAAGCCCATCTTCCTCGGCGTCGAGTTCTCGCTGAAGCATCCGAACGCGCCCTGCGGCCTGATGACCGATGCCGAACGGGCCCGGCATGTGCGCCGCCGCGTCCGCGAGATGCTCGATTCCCGCGGCGGTTGGCAACCGTATCCACAGTGGGAGGACCGGCCGGTGAAGGAGGTCTTCATCGCCGATGCGCCGGACAAGCCCAAGGTCCCGAAAGCCGTCCGCGCCAAGGCGAAGGCCGCACGCATGCGCGGGGAAGCCGGGGTGGAGATGACGGTCCCCGAGACTCCCGGCGCCCCCACGGCCGACGAGTCATCGCCGAAGCCCGAGGTGGTCGGCGCCACGGATGCGGCCGCGGCGGCAGTCCTGGCGCCGCGGTTGCGCCCGCTCCTCACCGAGACGTCCGCGCTCGAGAAACTGGGGCCCGGCGAGCTCGTCGTCCTGGAGCGGACTCCCGACGGCCCGGTCCACGGCTGCGAGGTCCTTGTCGCGGAACGCTTCGGCGACGACGGCAACTCGGTGGTCCTGGCGAAGTGGGTGCGACGCCTCACCGAGTGGAACGGCCGCGAGACCTCCTTGCCCGGATGGCGCGAGCTGGTGGTGCCCATCCTGCGCCGAAAGATGGCCGAGGACGGCCTGCCGGTCGTGGACATCGTCGAGCAGCGCGAACGGATCTACGCCCACGTCGGCCTCGGAGAACAGCTGGTGAAAGCGCTCGTCGATCGACATGGCGTCCCGCTCTGGCGGCCGCGCGAACGCGATGTCGTGCCCGACGACTGCGGGCGCTGCGAATGGGTCGACCGATGCAAGCAGCTTCCCACCGGCACGGGCACGGCGATGCTCTGGCGGCGGCTGGAACTCGTGGATGCCCGCGGTGTGCCGACCCTGCGCGGTCGCATCACCAGCTGCTTCTCGGGCGGCGACGGATTGGCCGTGGCCGCGGCCCTGGAGGATCCGACCTATCCGCTCGACGACCTGCTCTACGACCTCGCGGACCTCGACGCCGGCTTCCGCTTCTGCGCGAAGGACGACCGCTGGGGCGGCCGCCTCGCGACGGCGTGCCGCGCGAAGTACGGGACGCAGTCCATCCCGGGATACCTCGAGGTCGGCGTCCCGCCGAAGTACGGCAACGGCGCGGAGATCGTGGTGCGGTCGGTCCACAAGGACCCTTACAGCAAGCACCGTTTCACGACCGATTTCCTCGGCGACGGCGACATCGACCGCATCATCATCGAATGGCGCTCGCTGCTCCGGCAGATCTCGAACGCGCCGGTGCTGGACTGGGAGCGCTGGACCGGTCTGCAAAAGCTGGCGAAATCGTTCCTCCGCGAGGTCGAATCCCCGACCGAGACCGACCTGCCGCCGCTGGAGCACCACCAGAAGAAGCGGGTGGACCACCGCCTGGTGCTGCGAAGGCATTGAGCCGGGGTCCAGCCGGGCGAACAATCGGACAGCCTTTCCGCCGGCAGAAGGTCCGGCTGGGCGGACGCGAGGAAAATCCTCCCGGCGCAGGTTTCGCCTATCCCCTGCCAGCAAGATGCTGGCAGCACCCGGCCCTGCCCATCATGCGATCGGGACGAAAGGCCCGGAGCCGACGGGAAAAACCCGTTGACCCGGTCGCATCCCCACCGCTAGCGTCCGCGCCCGATGTTTCTGGTCCGCAGCCTCGTAGCAGACGTCAAAGTCCTCGCGGACTAAGGCGGCTTGCGGCGCAGCGTACCGGCTCCCAAGTCGCCCGCGGTTCCGCAAGGGACGCGGGTTTCAGTTTTTGGACTGGCCCGCCTCTGCTTCCGGTCGTGCGGGCTGAAAACTGGAAATCGAAAACTGGAATCTGCGACATGCGACACACCATCTCAGTCTTGGTCGAGAACAAGTTCGGCGTGCTCACACGCGTGGCCGGCCTCTTCTCCGGGCGCGGCTACAACATCGACACGCTCAACGTCGGCCCCACCCACGACCCCTCGCTCAGCCGGATGACCATCGTCACCCGCGGCGACGCGGCCACGGTCGAGCAGATCTGCAAGCAGCTCGACAAGCTGATCGACGTCGTGAAGGTCATCGACTTCGGTGCCGGCGCCTTCGTCGACCGCGAGCTGGTGCTCGTCAAGGTCGCCGCCGACAGCTCCAACCGCGCCGAGGTGGCGCAGATGGCGGAGCTGTTCCGCGCCAAGATCGTCGACGTGCAGCCCAAGTCGCTCTCGATCGAGATCACCGGCAGCGAATCCAAGATCGAGAAGTTCCTGGCCCTCGTGGCGGACTTCGGGATCCTCGACCTCACCCGCACCGGCCAGATCGCGTTGCCGCGCGATTGATTTTCCGAACGTCCCCCAACACCACGCAGCTTTTCGATATGGCTAAAGTCTACACTGATAAGGACGCCGACCTGAGCGTCTTCAAAGGCAAAACCCTCGCCGTGCTCGGCTTCGGCTCCCAAGGCCACGCCCACGCGCTCAACCTCAAGGAGTCCGGCGCGCACGTCATCATCGGCCTCTACGAAGGCTCCAAGTCCGCCGCCGTGGCGAAGGACAAGGGCTTCGAGGTCTACCTGACCGCCGAAGCCGTCAAGCGCGCCGACGTCATCTTCGTCGCCCTGCCCGACACCAAGCAGGCCGCCGCCTACGAGAAGGACATCGCGCCCAACCTCACCAAGGGCAAGACGCTGCTGTTCAGCCACGGCTTCTCCATCCATTTCAAGACCATCGTCCCGCCGAAGGACGTCGACGTGATCCTCGTCGCCCCGAAGGGCCCGGGCCACATCGTCCGCCGCCAGTTCACCGAGGGCAAAGGCGTGCCCGCCCTCATCGCGGTGTTCCAGAACCCCTCGAAGAAGGCCAAGAAGACGGCCCTCGCCTGGGCCAAGGGCGTCGGCGGCACCCGCGCCGGCGTGCTCGAGACCACCTTCAAGGAAGAGACCGAGACCGATCTGTTCGGCGAACAGACCGTCCTCTGCGGCGGCGCGAGCGCGCTGGTGCAGGCGGGCTTCGAGGTCCTCGTCGAGGCCGGCTACTCCCCGGAGATGGCCTATTTCGAGTGCCTCCACGAGCTGAAGCTGATCGTCGACCTCATGAACGAGGCGGGCATCAGCGGCATGCGCTTCTCCATCTCGGAGACCGCCAAGTGGGGCGACGTGTCCGTCGGCCCGAAGATCATCGACGCTTCCGTCAAGAAGCGCATGAAGGCGGCGCTGAAGGACATCCAGTCCGGCAAGTTCGCCAAGGATTGGGTCGCGGAATACAAAGGCGGCTACAAGCGCTACAACGCGCTGATGGCCGCGGGCGAGAAGCACCCGATCGAGAAGACCGGTGCCAAGCTCCGAGCGCTCATGCCGTGGATGCAGAAGCGCTCGATCAAGGGCGCCCAAGCCGCGTACTGATCGCGGTGATGTCGGGCCGTCCGGCCCGACCGACAGCCGCCGGAGGTCCTCCTCCGGCGGCTTTTTCGTGGATGCGGCGGACAAGGACCCGCCATCTGGACAAGACATCCGGGGATGCTGGCGCCTTCAACGGCGCATCCTCAACGGCGCAGCGGCCACCGTGTCTGGGTGAGGGTCGAACGTCCGCGGCCCGACGTCCGTTGTCTGCTGTACGATGTTTTCTCCTGGTCCATTCGGGTGCGATCAGAAGTGGCGGTCAGGAAGCAGTGATGGAGAGGCATGCCTATAGGGCCGAAAACCGAGGAAGAACGAAGACGCTGGTAGGGCGAGGCTTC
>JBBRQL010000115.1:0-12646 GCA_038226425.1 Verrucomicrobiota bacterium | reverse complement strand
TCGACGGGAAACTGTTCACCGAGTACCGGTTCCGCGACGTCTCGCGCCCGTTCCTCTACCCGGTCCTCGGCCCGAACGGGGAGCACAGGACCCGCCGCTGGCCGCAGGAGAACGTGCCCGGCGAGGAGCAGGACCATCCGCACCATCACGCGCTCTGGTGGGCCCATGGCGATGTGAACGGCGTGGATTTCTGGAGCGAACAGAAGGAAGCCGGGCGCACCGTCCACCAATCGTTCGCCAAGATCGCCTCCGGCAAGGACGTCGGCGTGCTCACCAGCCGCAACCGTTGGGTCGCCAAGGACGGCAAGACCATCGCTTCGGACGAGCGGACCATGACATTCCACCGCCCGCTCGGTGGAGAGCGCATCATGGATTTCTCGGTCACCGTCTTCGCCACCGACGGCGAGCTGACGTTCGGCGACACCAAGGAAGGCACCATGGCCATCCGGCTCGCTGAAACGATGCGCCTCGCGTTGCCCGCGAAGAAGGCCGGCGAAGGCCGCATCCTCAACTCCGAAGGCGTCCGCGACGGCGAGACCTGGGGCAAGCACGCGGCGTGGTGCGACTACTCCGGGCCGGTCGGCGGCCGCACGGTCGGCGTCGCCATCTTCGACCATCCGTCGAACCCGCGGTACCCGACGACGTGGCACGTCCGCGATTACGGCCTGTTCGCCGCGAATCCGTTCGGGCTGCACGATTTCGAGAAGAAACCGAAAGGTGCCGGCGACCTCAAGGTCCCGGCCGGCGGACGGGTCACGTTCCGCTACCGCTTCATTTTCCACGACGGCGATGCCGCCGCGGCCAAGGTCGCGGAACACCACGCCGAGTACCTGAAGACCGTGAGATGACCAAGCGACCGGCACCGACCGGTCCGAGCCACACATCCTGAATCGTATGAAGACCAACCGCCGATCGTTCCTCAAATCGTCCGCGCTCGCCGCGACCGCCATCGCCCTGCCCGCCGCATCGTGGGCACGCGCCGCCGGTGCCAACGGTGACATCCGCGTCGCCGTCATCGGCTTCAACGGCCGCGGCAAGGACCACATCGAAGGCTTCCGCAAGCTCAAGGGCGTCCGCCTCGTCGCCTTGTGCGACGTGGACAAGAAGGTGCTCGCCGCACAAGCGCAGAAGCTGAAGGACGAGGACAACGAGGTGCAGACCTTCACCGACGTCCGCAAGCTGCTCGAGAGCGGCGAGATCGACGCGGTGTCCATCGCCACGCCGAACCATTGGCACGCGCTCATGGCCATCTGGGCGTGCCAGCACGGCAAGGACGTCTACGTCGAGAAACCCGTCTCCCACAACGTGTGGGAAGGCCGCCAGATCGTCCGCGCCGCGCGGACATACAACCGGATCGTCCAGACCGGCACGCAGAGCCGCTCGAACCCCGGCCTCCAGGAAGCCATGGCTTGGCTGCACAGCGGCGGCCTCGGCGAGGTGAAGCTCGCCCGCGGCCTCTGCTACAAGCCGCGCAAGAGCATCGGCAAGGCCGCGGGCCCGCAGACCATCCCCGATTCGGTCGACTACGACCTCTGGTGCGGTCCGTCGGCGAAGACCGAGCTGCTCCGCAAGAACCTCCACTACGATTGGCACTGGGTGTTCGAGACCGGCAACGGCGACGTCGGCAACCAGGGCATCCACCAGATGGACATCGCCCGTTGGGCGCTCCGGCAGAACGCGCTCAGCCCGCGGATCCTCAGCGTCGGCGGCCGGCTCGGCTATCGCGACGACGGCAACACACCGAACACCCAGTTCGTGCTCCACGATTATCCGGACGCACCGATGATCTTCGAGGTGCGCGGCCTGCCTCGCGGCAAGGAGTACCAGTCGGACGCGCTCTGGGCGAAGAACATGCCGGATTACAAAGGCGCCCAGATCGGCGTCGTGGTCGATTGCGCCGGCGGCTCGATGGTCATCCCAAGCTACGACAGCGCGACCGCATACGATGAGAAGGGCAACCTGATGCGCCAGTTCAAGGGCGGCGGCGACCATTACGCCAACTTCATCAAGGCCGTCCGCAGCCGGAACCGCGGCGAGCTCAACGCCGACATCGAGCAGGGCCATCTCAGCAGCGCGCTCTGCCATACCGGCAACATCAGCCACCGCCTCGGCCAGCCCGACGACGTCGACGGCATCCGCGACCACCTCGCCTTCAGCCCCGCCGCCAAGGAGACCTTCGAGCGCATGGTCGGCCATCTCGCCGCGAACGGCGTCGACCTCGACCGGTCGCCGCTCACCCTCGGCGCCACGCTCGAAATGGATCCGGCCAAGGAACGTTTCATCGGGAACGACCGCGCCGACGGGCTCCTGCGCCGCGAATACCGGTACCCGTTCGTCGTGCCGGAGAAGGTGTGAGCACCCGCCGGATGACACCGCGACGCAACGGAGGGCAGGCCTGGTGCCTGCCCTTTTTGTCGCGTCCCGCGAAGGCCTTCCCGCGGGTCGCCGCGCTCCTGTTCTGGCTGTTGGCCGATGTCGCGCAGGCCCATCCGTTCCTGCAGGATTCGTGGTGGGTCGTCGTCGAGACCAACCGCCTCGTGATGCGCGTGAGCGCCACGCTGCGCGAGATCGCCGTCGTCCAGAAGGTCCCGGTGCCCACGAACGCGCTCACCGACTTGGGCGCGATCCAGACGGCGCTGACCCACCACGGCAGCTACCTGCTCAAGGCGCTGAAACTGGAGGCCGACGGGGCGCCGCTCGCCGGCGAGGTCCTCGATTGGCAGCTCGTCGGCGACGCCGGCGCGACGGAGCCCGCCGATTCGCCGCTCTATCTGGAGCGGACCCACGCGGCGTTCGATCTCGAGTTCCGTTTCGGCGCGGCGGGACCTCCGCGTGAGATCACCTTCGGCCATGCCACGTTGAAGGAGCATCGCTACGCGCCGGGCGTGCCTTGGGACGTCACCTACGCGCTCACCGTGAAGGACGCCGGCCTGAAGGACATCGCGGCCGGGATCGTGCGCATGGACCTGCCATTCACGCTCTCGCTGATGCTGTCGACGAACACGCCCACGTCATCGGCTCCGACGCCGACGGCGGCCGCCACGACGCCTGCCACCGGGCCGCCCGGCTTGCCGCTTCCGGCGGCGAAGCCGGCCCGGCCCGACGTGATGGCGGGCTTCCGACCGGCGGACCCGTCGGCGTCCTTCATGAGCTACCTGCGGCTCGGCATCCACCACATCCTCACCGGGTACGACCACCTGCTGTTCCTCGCCGCGCTGGCCTTGGCGGCGGCGCGGTTGGCCGGTTTCTTCAAGCTCATCGCCACCTTCACCGTTGCCCATTCGTTGACGGTCACGCTTTCCGCCTTGGGCTACGTCCGGCTGCCGCCGTGGTTCGTCGAGCCGTTCATCGCGGCGAGCATCGTGTTCGTCGCGGTCGAGAACCTCGTGTCGCCCCGGCGTGCCGGAGCGGGCTCGCGGCTGGCGCTCGCGTTCGGCTTCGGGCTCGTCCACGGCCTCGGGTTCGCCGGCGGCCTGGTGGATGCGATCGGCGGCACCGGGGGCGCGTCCCTCGCGGTGGCGATCCTCGCCTTCTGCCTCGGCGTGGAGCTGGGCCACCTGATGGTCGGCCTGCCCTTCTGGTGCGCCATCCGGGCGAACCGCGCGGAGTTCGGCGAACGATCAGCGGTCATCGCTTTCCGCGGCGGATCGGTCGCGGTCGCTTTGGGTGGAAGCTATTTCCTCGTCGCCGCGCTACGACAATATCTGTAAGCCGGTATCAACGCGACCGGACGACCAACCGGAAGAACGCCGCGTCCGCGCCGGGCGAGGCTTTGACCTGGGCCACCGCACCGTCGCCGACGACGACCGCGCCAACGGCGTCCCAACTCCCGTATCCTAGCCCGCCGCGCTGGACCTGATAGGTGATCCCCGCGGCCGTCGTCCAAGTGAGCAGGACACTTCCGTTGGAATCGGAGCCGACGATCACCAAGCGGAGCACCGACTGCGCGTCCTTGGGATCGGTGCCCGAAACGAACTCGTCGCGATCGGTCGCGCCGTCGCGGTCAAAGTCGCCGTCGCCGGTCCGGCCGAGGTCGCCGAACACGGCGAGTTCATACGCGTCCGGCAACCCATCGCCGTCGCTGTCGGCCACCGCAGGCTCGGGCAACGTCGCGAGGAACAGGTCGGCGTCGAAGTTGAAATCCCCGGCGACCAAGTCGTCCGCTGCCGAAAGAAAGGCCGCCGTGCGACCATCCGCGCTGAGCAACGCACGGTTCGAACTACCGCGGCCCGGCCTGCCGTCCCCCGGCCGCCGGGAGACCAGGACGGTCTCGCCGGTCCCGAGATCGCGGAAGAAGACATCGGATGCGCCGTTCGTGTCGTCCGGCACCAAGTTGCTCGCCGCGCTCTGGAACACGACCCGCCGGCCATCCGCGCTCAGCGCCGGTGCGCTGGAGGCGCCATCCGCCACTCCGCCGCCGACCGACGAGCTCACCCGGGTCAGGATCCCCGTGGCGATGTCGTGGACGAACACGTCGTTCACCCCGTTGGTGTCGGTCGATCCTTCCGGCACGAAGTTGGACGTGAAAGCGACGCGGCTGCCATCCTTGGAGATGTTCACATCTCCGAAATATCGCAAGGGCCCGGCCGAGGTCGCGATGGCCCGGTTGGTCGCTGCGGCGACATCCCGCCAGAAGACTCCCTGGACCAGCGGCTGGTCGGCCACGGAACCGGTGTACGCTGCCCGCCCGCCGTCCCCGCTCAGACTGACCCCGACCAACCGCTGACCGCTGGTCGCCCGGGAGAGCTGGTCCGATGGGACGGAGTAGATGAACAGGTCCGGTAAGATGAGATTGTTCCCATAGAAGGCGACCACCCGGCCGTCGGCGCTCACCCAAGGCGTCGAAGACCTGCCGGCGACCAAGCCGCCGTTCAAGAGGGAGTTGTCGCTCAGGAGATATGTGCGTCCTCCGGTCCGGTCCCTTAGGTAAACATTGGCCACAGGCAGGGTCCCGGGCACGAGGTCGGCCGCTCGGCTCTCGAATGCCACATAGCGCCCGTCGGCGCTGATGGTGGCGTTGCCGGATGCGCCGGAGCCGCCCGTGGACGTCCGGTCCTTGGCGCTGGCGAGCGTCGTCGTCCCGGCGACGAGGTCCCGCACGAAGACATCGGCGACGCCGTTGGTGTCGCCCGCGACCAGGTTCGTCGCGCTGCTGCTGAAGACGACGTACCGCCCGTCACCGCTGATCCGCGCCTTGCTCGAGAAGTCCGAGCCGACGGCTCCGTCCGTCCCCTTCGTGACCAGCGCGTTGGAACCGGTCTTCGCGTCGAAGACGAAGACATCCGCCGTCCCGTTCCCATCGCCCGGCACCAGGTCCTTCGCCGTGCTGGTGTACACGAGGAACCGTCCGTCATCGCTCAGGCTCCCCGAGACCGATGAGAGGAACCCGTCTGCCGTGACCTGGGGAAGTTCCTCGGCCCGTGGCGTCACCAGCTCGATCTTCAGGAGGTCCGCCGATGCGATGAAGATGTCGGCCGCTTCGTTGCGATCGTCGGTCCCCGCGAACGCGGCGGGGCTCTGGAAAAGGAGCGAGCCGCCGTCCGGACTGAACTCCGGAGCGGGAAAGTCGAACGCTCCCGGATCGTCGACCTCCGGCGTCTTCATCACCCCGGTCGCGAGCGTCCGGACGTAGAGCAAGAAGTCGCCCTCGTCGGGGACGCCGGCTGTCGGGACCGCCGCATCCGTCAAGAACGCCAGCCGCGAACCATCCGGGCTGAGGACCGGCTGATACGACATGGCGGGCTCCGCAGCTGCGGGTCCGGGCGGCACGGTCGCGACGAGCTGGTCGAGCGTGCGCAATCCTCCTTCGGCATCCCATACGGCGACCCGGGTATCCCCGGTCCGGCTGGCCTGGGCCTCGAACGCCAACCTGCGCCCGTCCGATGACATCACCGGACCGGTCGCATCATCCATCCCGGCCTCGGCGAACCGATCTCCTGAAGCGCGCACGCTCGTGCCCTTCATCAGGTCGGACCACCAGACACCCTCATACGCGGCGAGCGATGTCCCGCTTCCCGATTGCGCCCGGAACGCCAGGTACCGCCCGTCCTGGCTCAGCACGTGGTTGTAGGTGCGGACCGGCAATGTCACCGGAACCGCCGGGACGCCGGGCAGGACGACACGGGTCGTCACCCCGGTCGAACGCCGCCGCACGAACAGGTCCGTCGTGTTCTTTCCCGCCACCGGGGCAACGAGATCGGTCGCCTCGCTGCGGAACACGATGACTTCCGCATCCGCGCTCATGAACAGAGCGGTGGACGACTGGTTGCCCGGGGTCCCGTCCGTCCGTGAACTCACCAACGACGTGGTCCCGGTCGCGAGGTCGCGGAGGAAGACATCGGTCGCCCGGTTGGTGTCGCCGACGGCAAGGTCGGCCGCCGCGCTCTCGAACAACACGAACTTACCGTCGCCGGAGATCTCTGGCGCTGCGGAATCGCCGGTTGCCGGCCTCTCCAGAGGCGTCGCCGACACGAGGCGGGTCGCTCCGGTCTGCAGGTCGCGGACGAAAACATCCGAAGCACCGTTCGTGTCGCCGGGGACGAGGTCCGACGCCAAACTGGAGAAGGCTACGTACCGTCCGTCGGACGAGACGCTGAAGCCCGTGGTCTGCCCGTTGCCGCTCTCCCGGCCGTCGTCTCGCACGCTGACCAAGGTCGTCTTTCGGGTCGCCACGTCGCGCCGGAACAGATCAAGCAACGCCCCGTTATGGTCGTTCGTGACCAGGTTCGGCGCCGAGTTCAAGAAGAAGACCGACTTCCCGTCCCCGCTGAAGGTCCCTGCCCCGCTGTCGCCTGCGGGCGTGTCACCCCGGGCGATGCCCGGCGCGATGACCGAGACGGCGCGCACACCGACGGCACCCGCCGCGGAGGTCCGCATATGGAGGACCCCAAAAGAGAGGACTGCGGCGACGAGGGAGATTCTCATGTGATCATGGGGTCGATTGATCCCGATTTGTCCAAAGGATGCCGCAAAGGATTCATGTGACCGCAAGCAATAGCAATGCCAGTCGTGCCCTCGGACATCGGCCCCGCAGCGGGACCGCCGCTGCGTCCGCAGAACCTCGCAGATGGCCATCGCCTCAACCGCGCCAGAAGCTCCCGGTCAGGGGTGCGATCAGAAGTGGCGGACACAGCAGCCGGCGCAGGGTTGCACTTCGTCCGTAGAAAACACCGGCCGGAGATAGAATCTGGAAAACAGGAAATCTGGAGCTTTGCCGACTCCGTTCCTGTTTTCCTGCTTTCCAGATTCATTTTTTTCAGAGCACTCCGCCGTATCGCGGACCTGCGATCTGCTGATTCCGCTACCTGCGGGTCGTCCAAGCTTCTTTGCACGTACTGCCGAGTCCAGATCAGCGGCACAACGGATCGAAGGTCCACAGGTGCCCGCCACTTCTGATCGCATCCGCCGGCCAGTGTTCGCGTGACATCTCCGCATGTGAGCGTGGGCTTCACGCAAGGCGGGCGTCGGGGCCTTCTACGCCGACCTCTTTCGCTTCCAAAGTTTTCTTGGATCCAGCGCAGGTCCTGCTTCTCATCAGGAGTCAGCACTATTCCTCGTCATGAAGGCGCCCATCTCCCGAGTCCGGTCCGGTTTCACACGCGCCGACCTGATCGCCTTGGTATCTTCCGTGGTGTTGCTCTTCTTGCTCGCGGCCAACTTCGCGGGGACCACGCGTACGCGCAACGAAACCACCGTTTGTCTCGGAAACCTCCGTCGTATCTCACAGGCGATGGTCCTGTATACCGGCGAGAACCGCGGCTATCTGCCACATCCTAGTTGGGGTTCCGATCTCACCGGGTACGACAACTGGGCCTATTCGACCCACAACGACGGCCGGCTGCCGGACGTGGCGGAGAGTGTCCCACTTAGCGCGGAAGGGCGCGACGACGACAGCCGCGCGGCCACGGCCCAACGCCGGTTCCAGCGCCTCGGCCAGCTTTGGCCGTTCCTGCGCGATGAGAGGGTTTTCCGTTGCCCGGCCGATACCGCCCACGATCCGGTGGCACGAAAGCGGTACCGGGATCGACCCCAGAAACTCACTAGCTTCTGCATGAACGGCGCGGTGATCGGATTCGGCAAAGGTCCGGCGCCTCGGACCTACCCGCTTTCAAGCTTCCTCGGCGACGCCGTCGCGTTCTGGGAATCGGATGAGTCCGATCCATTTCAGTTCAACGACGCCGGTGCGCACCCGTTGGACGGAGTGTCACGACGCCACCTCGGAGGTTGTCACGTCGGCCGGTTCGACGGCGGCGCAGAATTTTGGCCGGGGCGGCGGTTCCGGGATGAGGTCCGACATCTCGACGAAGAAGGCAAACCTTCGAAGGTGCCGAACCCGCTCTGGTGCAATCCTGGATCACCGTCCGGCGGCTTCCTCTGATCCGTCATGACCACCGCCTCACGAAGGTTCCTGCTGCGAGATGCAGTGGAAGGAGCCGAGGCCCCAGATCAGCTCCGTCGAATCGACGCCGATGACCCGCCGGTCGCGGAACTCGCGCTGCAAGATCTCCAGGGCCCGGGCATCGTTCGGATCGCGGTACGTCGGCACGAGCACGAGGCCGTTCGCGATGTAGAAGTTCGCGTAGCTCGCGGGCAACCGCTGGCCGTCGTGCTCCATGCGGCCGGGCATCGGCAACGTCACGACCCGCAACGGCCGTCCGTCCTGGTCCCGCATCGTTCTGAGCCGCTCGAGGTTCTCCTTGAGCGGGGCGAAGTTCTCATCCTGCGGATCCTCCTCGACCACCGTGACCACCGTCGTCGGGTCGACGAAGCGCGTCAGGTCGTCGACATGGCCGTCCGTGTCGTCGCCCACGATGCCGTCGCCGAGCCAGAGGATGTCCGTCACCCCGAGGTTGTCCCGGAGCGACTGCTCGATCTGGACCTTCGTCAGGTGCGGGTTCCGGTTCGGGTTGAGCAGGCACGCTTCGGTCGTGAGCAACGTGCCGCGGCCGTTCACTTCCAGCGATCCGCCTTCCATCACGATCCCGGGCGAGAACAACGGGAGCCCGCGCAGCTTCGCGACATGCTGCGGCACCGCGTCGTCGAGGTCGAACGGCGGATACTTCCCGCCCCAAGCGTTGTAGCCCCAGTCGACGACCGCCCGTTCGCGCCGTCCGTCCTGCTCACGCACGACGAAGATCGGACCATGGTCGCGGCACCACGGCTCGTAGCTCGGGAAGTGATGGAAGCGGACGCGCGCCAACGGCACGCCCAGTCCGGTCAACAGCCCGCGCACCCAGGCCTCCATCTCGGCGTGCCAGACGTTGATGTGGACGTCCTCGACCGTGACGAGGTGCTTGATCAGCTCGGCGTAGACCGGCGGGACGGTGTCGTACTTGCCGGGGAAGCTGATGCCTTCCGGGCGGGGCCAACTGAACCAGGTGCCGGCGTGCGGCTCCCATTCGGCGGGCATGCGATAACCGAGCGAGGCGGGGGTGGCGTAGTTCATGCGACAGCCCGGGGAGTGAAGCGGAACCGGAGCGGGAATCAACGGGCGAGTAGGATCGTCGCGCGACCCGGAGCCGCGGGAACTGCCGCCGACATGGCGCCGGATCGCGTTTTCCCGTGAGGGCTTACTTTCCAGTCCGCCCCGCCACCCGTGTCCAAGCGCATGGCCCCACCTTGTCTCCGGCCAAGCACAACCCGGCGGAACAGGAGCTCGAAGAGCTCCGCAGTTGTCCGCAGCCGCCAATCGCGCCCCGCTCGAGAGGGTGCGATTAGAAGTGGCGGTCCGCATGTGAGGGGCTGGGAAGAGATCCATCTGGAAAGCAGGAAAACAGGGACGGAGCCGACAAAGCCCCGCTTTTCCTGTTTTCCAGATTCTCTCTCCGGTCGGTTCTCTCTACTGAGCAGGTGCGTCTCTGCGCCGGTTGCAGTGACCGTAACTTCTGATCGCACCCCTCGTGAGATCGTCGCTTGCCTCCCGGCCGCGGATCGCCGCCAATCCGCGACTTCCGATGAGACCTTATTCGGCGATCATCTTCGACATGGACGGCGTCATCGTCGACAGCGAGCCGCGCCATGAGCAGGCGTTCCTCGACGTCTTCCGCGATCTCGGCCACGGCGACAGTCACGGGATCCACTTCCCCGACTACTACGGCCGGTCCGACCAGGCGGTGTGGGTCGATTTCATGGCGCGCCACCAGCCGGTACGGACGCTGGAAGAACTGACCCGCCTGAAGAAGGACCGCTTCCTCCAGTTGATCCGCGAGACCCGGCCGATCTTCGCGGGCATCCCCGAGCTCGTGGCGAAGCTCTCGGCGTCGACCCGGCTCGCTGTCGCCTCGGGCTCGTCGTACGAGGTCATCGAGGTGGTCCTGGGGATGCGGGGCCTGAAGGCCCATTTCCCGGTGGTCGTGAGCTCGCAGGACGTCCCCCGAGGCAAGCCGGCGCCGGATGTCTTCCTCCGAGCCGCGGAACGGCTGGGTGTCTCGCCGGAAAGATGCGTGGTGATCGAAGATGCCGCCGCGGGCGTCGCCGCGGCACGGGCGGCCGGGATGCGCGTGATCGGCATCACCAACTCGCTCCCGGCTGACAAGCTGGCCGACGCGCACGCCGTGGTCTCCGGCTACGCCGAGATCGAGCGCCTGCTGCTGTAGCGACCGGTCAAAGCGCGAGCGCAAGGGCAAGAGACGAGGCGACCAGTCTCCATTTCTCCCGGGCACCGGCCGCCCCATCGCTGTCCCGTCCGGTCGCGGGCCGAACTGTGCCTATCCATCGACGAGACCGGGGTGCATCCTCCGGGCGACGTACGCGAACGATATGAAGATCACCTACTACCTCGAAGTCGTCTCCTCCTGGTGCCATTGGGCCGATCCGATGTGGGCCGAGCTCCGCGAACGGTACGCCGGCCGCGCCGAGTTCCGATGGAAACCGGCGCTGATGGATGCCTTCGGGTTGCCGACCTCAGTCGAGCAGATCGAATGGTTCTACCGCCGCAGCGGGCTCATCGTGCGGTCGCCGTACATGCTCGACGCGGGATGGTTCGAGCCGGAGCTCAAGGAGTACCTCGCCCCGAACCTGGTCGCCGAGGCCGCCAAGGACTTCGGCGTGGAGGACGACCGGGCGCGTCTCGCCATCACCCACGCCGCGCTGCGCGAAGGCCGAAAGGTCGGCCGATGGGAAGTCTCCGCCGAGGTCGCGGCAAAGGCCGCCGGACTCGACGCGGCCCAACTGCTCGCCCGTGCCAAATCCCCTGAAGTGGAGGCGCGGGCCCGGGCGTCGACGGCGGAGTTCCACGCGCTGCAGGTCTCGCAGCGGCCGACGTTCGTCATCGAGAGCGGCATCGGCGACAAGGCCGTGTTCTCCGGGCTCGCCGTGGCCGCCCCGCTGATCGCGACCATCGAGGCGATGACCCGCGACGAAGCCGGCTACGCCGCGCACAAGGCGCACTTCGGCGGCCCGCCGGCGTGACCGAAGGCGGCGACGCCAACATCCACGGGCGAGGTCCTAGGCAGTGGTCGCGGCTGTCGTCGTGGCGCAGGTCTGTGATCTGCTGCGACGACGAGTTGCAGTCGGAAGGGTGCGTGGTGAGGCCCAAGCGTCTGGAGAGGGGTGGCGTGGGCGCACTGGAAAGTCCGCCCTCTCGACGCGGATCCCGGCGCGAATCCTATCCTATCGGAGGGACGAGCGCCGCAAGTCCCCATCTCCTTCTGCGCGATGGACGAGGGAAGTCAGGGACTCGTGGAACTCGCCCCTCCGGGGCCGGTGCGCATCGCCTGCATGCGGATTTCAAACTTCCCGCGGGCGCGGCCAACCGTTAGGCATCACCGCATTGAGCCATCGCCCTGATCCCTCCGCCGCGCCGGTCCCCGGCACTCCCGTCCATCCGCTTCGACGATGGATGTTCCGTCTGCTGGCGGCGACCTTGGTGCCGGTGCTGCTGCTCGGCGGCGTGGAGGCGGCGCTGCGTCTGGCGGGCCTTGGCCACGACACGTCGTTCCTGCTCGAACGCACGGTCCATGGCGAGCGGGTGATGGTGGAGAACGACAAGTTCGGATGGCGCTTCTTCCCCTCTTCCGTCGCGCGCAGCCCCGCCCCCGTGCTCTTCCGCTCGGCCAAGCGGCCCGGATCCATCCGCATCTTCCTCTTCGGCGAATCGGCGGCGCTCGGCGACCCCAAACCGGGCTACGGCTTCGGACGCTTCCTGGAAGTGCTGCTCAAGGAGCGCTTCCCCGGCACCGATTTCGAGGTGGTCTGCGTCGCGATGACGGCGATCAATTCCCACGCCATCCTGCCCATCGCCCGCGAATGCGCGCGCCACGACGGCGACCTATGGGTCGTGTACATGGGGAACAACGAGATGGAAGGACCGTTCGGCGCGAACACCATCTTCGGTGCCAAGGCCCCGCAGCTGCCGTTCATCCGCGCCACGCTCGCGCTGCGCTCGACGCGTCTCGGCCAATGGCTGGTCGAGGCTGCGCGCCGCGCGAAGGGCAAGGACGCGACGCCGGTCGCGTGGGAGGGCATGAAGATGTTCCTCCGCCAACAGCTCGAGCCCGATGCCGCGAGCCGCGGGATCGTCCATGCGCACTTCCGCAAGAACCTCGAGGACATCGTCGCCACCGGTCTGCGCGCCGGCGCCCGGCCGGTGGTCTGCACCGTCGCCAGCAACCTCAAGGACTGCTCGCCGTTCGCCTCGCTGAACGGC